>CAZQVZ010000067.1:0-18297 GCA_964596895.1 uncultured Myxococcaceae bacterium | reverse complement strand
GGGCGAGGTCTTCGGCCTGCTCGGCCCCAACGGCGCGGGCAAGACCACCACCGTCCGGATGCTGGCGGGCCTCTTGCCCCCCACCGAAGGGCACGCGGAGGTCTGCGGCCTTTCGGTGCGGGACGGCGGGGAGGCGCTGCGCCGGCGGGTGGGCCTGCTCACCGAACAGCCTGGGCTCTACGACCGGCTCACCGCGCGCGAGAACCTCACCTTCTTCATCCGCCTCAACGAATTGGACGAGCGGGCTGCGTGGGCGCGCGCAGAGCGGTTCCTCGAGCGCTTCGGGCTCGCGGGGAGGGAGGACGAACCGGCGGGGAGCTGGTCCAAGGGGATGCGGCAGAAGCTCGCCATCATCCGCGCGCTGGTCCACGACCCCCAGGTCCTGTTCCTCGACGAGCCCACCAGCGGCCTGGATCCCGAATCCGCGCGCACGGTGAGAGACGCCATCGAGGAGCTGGCAGGGGAGCGCAAGACGCTGGTGCTCTGCTCGCACAACCTCGCGGAGGTGGAGCGGCTGTGCGGCCGGGTGGGGGTGGTGAAGGGGAAGCTGTTGGGCATCTCGGACGTGCGCGGGCTGCGCGGCGAAGGGCACGTCTTCGAGGTGCGGGTGGAGGGTGAGGCGGCGAAGCTCCTGCCCGCCTTGTCCGCCACGAGGTGGGGCGAAGACGCGAGCGCGGACGAAAGCCTCCTGCGCATCCGCGTCCCGGACGAACGCGCGCACCCGGAGCTGTTGCGGCTGCTGGTCCTCGCCGGCGCGCGGGTGGTGCACGCAGCGAGGGTGGAGCGGCCTTTGGAGGAGCGTTACCTGGAGCTGCTCGGGGAGGCGGCGTGAGCTTCTCGGTGATGCGGGCCCGCGCGGTGCTGTGGAAGGACCTGCTGGAGCTGCGGAAGAACAAGGGCCTTCTGTGGAGCATGGCGGCGCTGCCCGCGGTGCTGGTGACCGTCCCGGTGATGGTGGTCTGGGCGTACGTGCGCGACCCGCGAGACCCGTCGTTGCGTGCGGTGGCCTGGTACTACGACGTCAACGTACAGGCCGAAGACGCCGCGCGGTTCCTCGTGGAGAAGACGCTCGCGGACTGGTTCGGGCTGTTCCTCATCATGCCGCTGTTCATCCCCATCCTCGTCGCCTCTGGTGCGGTGGCCGGGGAGAAGGAGCGAAGGACCCTGGAGCCGCTTCTGGCCTCGCCGGCCACGGCCCTGGAGATAGTCATGGGCAAGAGCCTCGCGGCGCTGCTGCCGGCCCTGGGCATCACCGCGCTGGGCTTCGTCGTCTTCTGCGTGGGCGTGGACGTGGTGGCCTGGCCGCTCGTGCGGGCGCCGCTTCTGCCCAACGGGATGTGGCTGTTCGGGATGGCGGTGGTGGCGCCGCTGTTCGCGTTCCTCGGCAACGGCGCGGCCATCCTGCTCTCCGCCCGGCTGGGGGACTCGCGGCTCGCGCAGCAGATGTGCGGGCTGCTCTCCCTGCCCCTGTTGGGGCTGGTGGGCTCGCAGGTCGCGGGCTTCATGCAGTCCGGCGTAGCGGCCTGGGCGGTGGTGGGCGCGGTGGTGCTCCTGTGTGACGTGGTGCTGCTCCGGGCGAGCGTGCGGCTGTTCGACCGGGAGCGGCTGCTCACGCGCTGGACGTAGAGGGACCCCATCTGAAAAAGTCCCGCCCCATGGGGATTTTCAGCTCGATCAAGAACGAGGCGAAGCGCAACTTCATTGCCCGGCCGGACGAGGCCAAGGGCGCCATCGTCTGGAAGTACCCGGAGAAGAACGTCCGGACGCTCACGCAGCTCACCGTCGAATCCGACGAGCTGGCGCTGTTCTTCAAGGACGGGAAGATCGCCGGCACGCTCTCTGCGGGGCGCCACAGCCTCGAGGCGAACAACATCCCCTTCCTCTCCGCGCTGCTGGAGAAGGTGACGGACGGGGACCTCTTCATCGCCGAGGTCTTCTTCGTCAGCCTCCGGGAGTTCACCGGCATCAAGTTCGGCGGTCCCATCGGTGATGTGCGCGACCCGGAGACGGGGCTCGCCATCGGCACCATGGTGTACGGCGACTTCTCCCTGAAGGTGACCGCCCCGGAGAAGCTGGTGCTCGGGCTCACCGGCATGGGCCGCTCCAGCAACGAGGACTTCCTCGGCTGGTTCCGCAACCAGGTGCTCAAGGTCACGCGCGATCGCGTGGCCGAGCTGATGGTGAAGAAGGAGTGGCCGCTGCTGAAGGTCACCTCCGGCGCCTACACCGAGGAGATTGAGCAGGAGGTCATCTCGGGGCTCGGGACCCACGTGGACTCCTACGGCATCCAGATCGTCCGGATGGGGAACTTCCACGTCTCCATCAAGGAGGAGGACGAGGCGACCCTGAAGAAGCTGTCCAGGGACGTCGCCTACAGCCGGCTCGCGGGCGGCTACCAGAACTACGCGCAGGCCCAGATGATGATGGGCGCGGGCGAGGGCATGGCCAAGGGGGGCAGCGGCACCGGCGAGGCCATGGGCGGCATGGGGATGGGCATGGGCTTCGGCATGGCCCAGATGTTCATGAACCAGAACCAGCAGCAGGCGCAGCCGCAGGGCGCCGGGCAGAACCAGATGGCGCAGCAGCAGGCAGCCGCGGCGGCGCCCCCCCAGGCGGCCGGGGACGGCAAGTCGGTGACCGACCGGCTCAAGGAGATCCACGGGCTGCACCAGGCAGGCATCCTCAGCGACGAGGAGTACTCGGCGAAGAAGGCCGAACTGATGAAGCTGCTCTGAGCGCGCCCTCGCCCACCCCGGCGGAATCCGCTCCGCGCCGGAGGGGTTCTCCGTTGCGGCCCCCACCGGGGCCCGGAAGGTAGCCAGGCGTGCGAGCAGCAAAGACGACCGGACTGTGGCGGCGGGCGAAGAGGCGGTGGCGCCGCGGCTACGTGCGCGTGCTCCGCAGCCCCGGCGCGCCGCGGGACGTCGCGGGTGGCATGGCGGTGGGCCTGTTCCTCGCCATGTTGCCCATCATCCAGACGCCGGTGGTCGTCGGCGTCATCGAGGCGGCGCGCCGCATCTTCAAGCGGCCGCTCTCGCGCGTCTCCGCCCTGGCGGGCGTGTTCCTCACCAACCCCGTCACCGGCGCTCCGCTCTACGGGCTGGCGCTGCTCGTCGGCCGGCCCTTTGCGCGGGTGCTGCTCCCCGAGCAGTGGGTCTCCGAACCCGGCACCGCCCTCTCCTTGAGCCTGGGCTCCGCGGGCCCCTTCGCGCTCGAGCTGTTCACGGCGCTGCTCATCGGCGGGGCGCTTCTGGGGCTGCCCATCGCGCTCGTGGGCTACCGGCTCACGCACGCGCTGGTGAAGGCGCACCAGGCCCGCCGCGCGCGGCGAAAGGCCGCGCACAGGGTCCTCTCCGCCAGGCTCACCGCTGCCCGGCCGGCCTGAGCGCCGCCGTCACCCGCTGCACGAGCCCGGAAGGGGACGGCGCCGCGCCTGCGGCGTCTGCCAACTGGCGGGCATCCAGCGCGTTGCCGTGCGCCCACAGCTGCCGCAGCCAGGCGCCGGCCTCCGGGCGCTCCCACCAGGCCTCGCCGAACTTCGCGGCCAGCTGGACCTGCAGCGCGTCCGCCAGGAGCTGGGCTTCGAGCCCGCGCGCGGAGGCGAAGAGCTCCTCGCGGGCGAGGGCGTGCAGCGCCACGTCGTCGTCCTCCACCGGCACGAGCCACGCCGCCTCCAGCACCTCCCGGTAGACCTGCTGCTCGTCCGCGCCGGGCGCGTGACGCCGGTGCTCATAGAGGAAGGCGGCGGCGGTGCGGCGCAGGAGGTACAGCTCCCACGCGGCAGAGTCGGTCAGGTAGCGGGCGAGTGACCTTCCCTCGAGCCCCGCGTGGCGGCCGAGCCAGACGGGGTCCTGCACGCGGCGCTCGAAGAGCTGGCTGAAGGCTTCTGGGACCGCCCCGCCCCCGAGCTTGGAGAGCGCGAACCGCGGCTGCAGCGTGCCCGCAGCGTGCAGCGCGTGACCGAGCTCATGGAGGTAGCCCGCCTGCGCCCTCACGCCGGCGGTGGGCTTCACCGACAGGCGCACGTCGTGGGGGACCCTCACCGGCAACGCCAGCGCCCGCGCGCTCCGGTGCGGCTCATCACCGGACTCCAGGCGCAGGTTGCCCAGGAGCGCCTCGGGGAGCGCGAGCCCTTCGAGCGTGGCCTCCGCGCGCGGGAGGAGCGCCTCCTTCGGGAAGTGCTCGTCCACCGGCGGCGCCCGGAACATCCGCGGCAGGTCGCGCAGCCGCACCCGGTCCTTCGGCAGCCGCAGGGCGCGCGTGGCCTGCGCGTCGATGAGGGCGCGGTAGGGCTCGGCGCTCTCCTCGAGGATCTGCTGGGCGTACGTGGCGAGCACGTCCAGGTCCGTCCGCCGCATGGCCGCGGCCAGGGAGCGCAGGTCGTCGTGTCCAAGCCTCTGGGCGGTCTCGCGCAGCCGGGCCTGCCGCGCGTCGTGCAGCGGCAGGAGCGATTGAGCGCCCGCCGCCGCCTGCGCCTGCAGCGCCTGACGCCGCAGCGCGTTCCGCTCCCGCGCGAGCAACCGCTCCAGGTCCCGTAGCGCGAAGGGTTGACCCGCCACCTCGAGCCTGACCGCGGACTCCGCGGTGGCGGCCGCGGCGGTCTGGGAGGCCACGGCCCGGGCCAGAAGCTCGCCCGCGAAGTGCAACTGCAGCTGCTCCAGCGCCCGCGCGTCGAGCGCGTCCGGGGTGATCTCCCGCAGCGCGGCGATCTGCCCATGCGCCTCGTGCGTGTACAGCGCCTTCTCCTCGGCGGCGGTGACGCTGAAGTCCACCGGCTCGCCCCGGGTCCAGTGTGCCCAGACCATCTCGTCCTGTTGGCGGAGCAGGGCAACGGTCCTCTCCTGCAGCGCGGCCACGTCCGCGCGCAGCCGCTCCTCGGGCGAGAGCGGCTGGGGCGGCGGTGAAGCGGGCCGTTTCGGACAGCCGGCCAGGGTCGCGGCGGTGGTGAGGGCGAGCAGTAGAAGCCAGGCGCGGCGCATGGGCGGCGCACTCTATCCGCCGGGTCATGCCGGTGGCATAAGGACCGCCCCATGCCGAGCGCCCGCCAACTGGAGAACGCCCGCGCGCGCCAGACGCTGTACGCGGCCCTGCGTGGCTTCTTCGCCGAGGCCGGCTACCTGGAGGTGGAGACCCCGTGCCTGGTGCCCGCGCCGGGGATGGAGCCGCACATCGACGCGTTCCGGGTGCCGTTCATCCCCGAGACCGGGGTGGGGACGCGGCGGGACCTCTACCTGCACTCCAGCCCCGAGTACGCCATGAAGCGGCTGCTCGCGGACGGGGTGGGGCCCATCTTCCAGCTCGCGCGCGTGTTCCGGAACGGGGAGGTGGCGGCGCACCACAACCCCGAGTTCACGATGCTGGAGTTCTACCGGCCGCACGCGGACTACGGGCACATCATGGCGGACCTCGAAGGCGCGCTGGCCGCTGCGGCGCGCACGCTTCGGCCCCAGAGCGACGCAGGCCGCCGCTTCGCCCAGACACCGTATGAGCGTCTCACCGTGCGAGACGCGCTGCTGCGCCACACCGGCGTCGATCTCCGGAGGTGCCCGGACACGGTGTCCCTGCGCGCCGCGGCAGAAGGGCTGGGCGTCCGGTGCGATGCCAAGGACGGCTACGACGACGTCTTCTTCCGCATCTTCCTGGAGAAGGTGGAGCCGAAGCTGGGGCGAAAGGTGCCCACCTTCCTCATCGAATACCCGGCGTCCATGGCGGCCCTGGCGCGCCTGAAGCCGGACGACCCTTCGGTGGCCGAGCGCGTGGAGCTCTTCGTGGACGGGATGGAGTTGGCCAACGGCTACTCCGAGCTGACCGATCCCGACGAGCAGCGCCGCAGGCTCCTGGAGGAGCGCGCGCTGCGCGAGCGGCTGGGGCGCCCTGCGTATCCCCTGGACGAGCGGTTCTTGCAGGCCCTGCCGACGATGCCGCCGTCCGGTGGCATCGCGGTGGGGCTGGACCGGGTGTTGATGCTGCTCACCGGCACAGAGCGCATCTCAGATGTCCTGCTGTTCCCGGCGCACGAATTTCTGGAGGAGACATGAAGCCCGAAAGTCGGTTGGAGGAGCTGTTGGCGATGATGTTCCGCGCCCACCCATGGCACGGGATCCCCGCGTCGGAGGGGGAGGGGAGCGTGACGGCCTTCATCGAGATCGGCCCCATGGACGTCGTGAAGTACGAGCTGGACAAGTCGTCCGGCCTGCTTCGAATCGACAGGCCGCAGCGGTACTCCAGCGTCCCGCCCACGCTGTATGGCTTCATCCCGCGCACCTACTGCGCGGAGCAGGTGGCCCAAAGGTGCATGGAGCGGAACGACCTCTCAGGCATCAAGGGGGACCGGGACCCGATGGACATCTGCGTGCTCTCGGAGAAGCAGTTCGCGAGCGGCAACTTCCTGCTGCGGGCCAGGCCCATCGGCGGGCTGCGGATGATCGACGCGGCGGAGGCGGACGACAAGATCGTCGCGGTGCTGGACGGGGACACGGTCTACGGGGACCTCGAGGATCTCTCCGATGCGCCGGAGGGGCTCATCGACCGGCTGCGGCACTACTTCCTCAGCTACAAGCAGCTCCCCGGCGAGAACCCGCGGCGGGTCAGCATCGACGAAATCTATGGCAGGGACGAGGCGCTGGAGACCATCCGCCGCAGTGAGGCGGACTACCGCACCCACTTCGGCGCGCCGGAGGACCGGCTGCGCGAGCTGAAGGCCCTGCTCACGGCGCAGTGAGGGGGCGGCTGCCCGCCTCCTCCCGGGTCGTCCGCCCGTGGCCAGCTTTGGAGGGAGCTCCCCCGGAGGTGTCCCATGGCCGCCGCGTTCCTCTTCTCCTTCGTCGTCCTCTTCGCAGTCCTCGCCTTCATGGCCACCCTGGCGCTGACCAGCGGCCGCCGCGGGGCGCCGCGCTGGCCCAGGTCCGCCAACCACGACCGGCTCGTGTACCACTGGGACACGGGAGGCCGCGAAGAGCGCTACGTCTAGGCCGTCAGTCCACCGCGAGCAGGCGCACCCGCTTGTAGATGCGCCGGTCGAGCGGCATCCGCGGGTCGATGTAGCCCAGGGCCTCGTCGAACTCGAAGCTGAAGGTGGGGACCGGCGGGTTGATGGAGACGACCAGTTCGAAGAGCCAGTGGCTGACGAGCTCGGTCTTCCCGGCCACCACCTCCGGCGGCGGCGGCGGCATGGCCTCCGCGGCGGCGCGCACGTCCTTCACCGCCTCCTTGTCCACGTGAGGGTCCCGCGACGGCTTCACCAGCTTCGCCTCGAGGATGCGCCCGTCCGGCGCCTGCACCACCCGCAGCTCCGCGCGCCGGGTGCTCCGCCACTCCTGCCGGTTCTGCCGCTTCATCGCCTGCCGGCGCGACAGGGACTCGTCCACCGAAGACGGCGCGCGCTCGGGCATCCGCGGCGCATCGTCTTCACCCTGCGCGAGCGGGCTGCCCCCGCTGCCGAAGCGCTCGGCGTTCTCCTGCCACACCCGCATCCCCAGGCGGCTGTTGTCGCGGAACTGTTCGGAGAAGCCGCGAAGCCCTTTGGCGCTCACCGCCCGCTCCGCATCCCACTGGCGCAACATCGCCTTGCCGAGCTCCGCGTAATACGGATGCACGAGCCCCCGCTTCACCTTCGCCTTGCCCACCGCTTCGCGGGCGATGTGCCCCACCAGGTCGTCGGGGATCTCCGGCGCGCGCAGGCCCTCCGCCTGGTCTTCGGTGACGCCGAAGTCGCTCGGCTGCGCATCGTCCGGAACGAGCTGCAGGTCCGCGCGCGGGAGCAGGCGCACCCGCGGCGCCTCTTCCGTCACCTCCTTCGGCGCGGGCGCCCGGGGGACCTCCGCCACCGGCGCGTCCGCGAGGGGTTCGGCCCAAGGCGGCGGTGGCGCTGGGGTGGGCGAAGGCGGCCTCTGAGCGCGGGTGCGCGGGGTGGGGCGAAGGTCGGAAGCGGGCGGCGGTGGAGGTGGAGATGGGGACGGCTCGGGCACGGGCGGCGGTGGCCTCACCACCTCCACCACCGTCAACTCCACGGCGCTGCGCCGGGGCGGAGGTGAATGCCGCGGCCGCGACTTCACCCACGCGAAGAGCGCTGTGTGGATCAGCACGCTGACCAGGACGGCCAGCCCGAGGACGCGGGAGGACACGGCCGCGATCTAACCGGGAGCGCTACTGCGGCGCTTGCTCCGCCGGAAGATCTGCCACGCGGATCTTCATCTCGCTGACCTTCCCGGGGTCGATGTCCGCGGACAACGTCCGCCAGGTGCCGTCCGCGTCCTTCAGCCGCAGCCGGTAGATGCCGGCGGGCAGGGGAACCTTGAGCAGCGGGGTGGCGCCGAGCGACGTGGCCCCGTCGTACACCCACACCGACGGCACCGTGTACAGGTTCAAGAACCCCACGCCGCTCTTCGCGGCCTTCTTCGCGGACCGCGTGTCGATGACCTCCACCTCTCCGGTGTCCTGGGTGACGGTGGTGTTGGGGAGCCCGTCGGGCCCCGGGGCCGTCCCAGGCTTCGCAGGCTCGGGCGTGGCCGCCTCCGGCTTCGCGGCCGCAGTCGTCACGGCGGAAGGTGCCGTCGCAGTGGCTGGCTTCGCAACCGGCGGGGTGGCAGGGGCGGGCGACTGGGCGGGGGCGGCGACCTTGACGGCCGGGGGCTTCGGCGCCGGGCGGCCCTTCTTCTGCGCGGCTTCAGCCTCAGCCTCAGCCTGAGCCTGGGCCTGGGCCTGGGCCTGGGCCTGGGCCTCCGCCTCTGCCTTCGCCGCTGCTTCCTTCGCGTCCAGCTCCGCGAGCGCGGCGTCCTGCGCTGCCTTGATGCGCGCGGCCTCCTCCTCCGCTTGCCGCTGGGCGAGCAGCGCCCGCGCGCGCGGGTCCATGGGGTCCCCCGCGGGATCGGTGGGGGCGATGGCCGCGTCGGGCGGAGGCGGCGGCTCCGGCGCGGTCTGCGCCTGGTACCAGGCGAGGGCCTTCGCCTTCAGAGGGTCGGTGAAGGGCCGCACCTTCTGCCCCACCGGACCTTCGTCTTGGGCGGCCCACACCCCACCGCCCACCAGTCCGAAGAAGAGCAGCCAGAAGACCGCCCTGCCGAACCCGCCGCCCTTCTTCTTGCGGTGGGCGAGCGCGGGGCGCACCCCGGTGGCCTGGGGGCTCGGTGCCTGCGGACGGCGCCCCGGCAGGGACTGGGTGTCCTGGGCGGCCACGTCATAGAGCGAATAGGCTTCTGCTACCTGCGACTTGAAGCGGTCCTTCGCGGTCGGCGGCGGCGGCGTCAGCTCTTCAGTGCTGTCAGGCCCGGCCACGGCAGCGGGCGCCGGAGGCGGCCTGCGCGCGGGCGTACGAGGCGGGGCCTCCGGCATCTTCGGCCGGGGCGTCCGCGGCGGAGGGGTCTTCGATGCCGGCGTCTTCGGAGGGGGCGTCTTCGGGGAGGCGCCGCGCGCGCCGGGCCGGTTGCCCGAGCCGGGTGCGGCGCGCCTGGGGGTCCCGCCGGGCGCCGCCTCCTCTTCGCGCAGCGCGCTGGCGGCAGTGGACAGGCCCCCGTCTCCCTTGCCCGCGGCCTCCAGGAGCGCGCGGGTCTTCTTCACCCGCTCCGCGAAGAGCGCCTGCATGAACGCGGCGGCGTCGTCTTCATCCGCCACGTCTCCGGCGGCGGCTTCGAGCGCGCGCGCCATCTCCTTGCCGGTGGCGTAGCGGGCGTTGCGGTCCACCAGCAGCGCCTTCATCACCGCGTCCGACAGGGCCTGCGGCACGTCCGCGTTCATCTGGCGCGGCGAGGGGATGTCCCCGTCGACGATGCGCATCATGATGGTGCCGTCGTTCAGGCCTTCGAACAGGCGCTGCCCGGTCAGCCATTCGTGGAGCATGATCCCGGCCGCGAAGAGGTCGCTTCTGCCGTCCAGCTCTTCGTTCCGGATCTGCTCTGGGGACATGTACGCGGTGGTCCCCTTGATCATCCCCGCGTTGGTGCGGCCGAGCCTTCCTTTCGCCTTGGCGATGCCGAAGTCGATGACCTTCACGTTCCCGTCGAACGTCACCATCACGTTCTTCGGCGAGACGTCCCGGTGGATGGCCGGGGCGGGCTTGCCGCTGGGGTCCACGAAGTGGTGCGCGTAGTGGAGGCCCAGGCACACGTCCCTGGCCACCATCACCGCCAGGGGCATCGGGAAGTGGCGCTTCTCCTTCTGGCAGGCGCGGAAGACCTGCTCCAGGTTCTGCCCGGAGATGTACTCCATGGCGAGGTACAGCTCGTCGTCGTCTTCGCCGAGGTCGAAGACCTGCCCGATGTTCGCGTGCGAGAAGGCCGCGGTGATGCGCGCCTCGTCGAGGAACATCTTGACGAAGGCTTCGTCCTTCTTGACGTCCGGCAGGATCTGCTTGAGCGCCACGAACTTCTTGAAGCCGCCCGGCCCCGCGGTGAACGCCAGGAACAGCTCCGCCATCCCGCCCATGGAGAGCAGGGTGAGGATCTCGTACTTGCCGACCTTGCGCCCGGCGTGAAAGTCGGAGCTGCCCGCCATGAGGGCCGCATCCTACCCGAGCCTCCCCGCCCGGGCCTACCTGCCTGCTCTCCGGATCAGTTCCCGGCCGGATCCATCCCGGATCCGGGCAGGGGCGGCTCCACGAGGGGCCGGTTGCTGCTGGGGTCCGCTGACCGCTGGGCGACGCCGGGCGGCGTCGCAAACCGCAGCGTCAATGCGAGGAGGTGGGCGCTGGCGCGGTACTGCGCGCGGAACGCCTCGCCCTCTGACGCCCGGGGGACGAAGAGGATGAACATGTACGCCAGATCCGCCCTCACCGCGCCCAGGCCGTAGCCCACGCCCACGCTGGCCCCGAGCCGGTCCGAGTCCGGCAGGGACGGCGACAGGGTGTCCGCGGGCGAGGTCTTCTGGTCGAAGAGCAGGCCCGCGCGCACCATCGTCTTCGCGTTCAGGTCCCGCTCGGCGCCCAGCCGCACGCTGAAGGCGTTCTTCCAGTTGCGCGCCTGGTCCACGTCCGAGGTGGCCTCATTCGAGAAGTCCACAGCGAACCGGTCGAACGCGCTCCAGGTGGTGTAGTCGGCGTCCAGGAAGAGCCGGGTCCCGTCCAGGTACACCGCCAGGCCTGCGGCCACGCGCGCAGGGAGGGGCAGGGTGGCGGAGATCTCCTGGTCCTGCGCCTGGGAGGAGAAGCTCGGCGGGACGTCTTCGAAGTGCGCCCGCCCGGACAGCCGGACGCGGGTGGGCAGCCGCCCGGTGAGCCCGAAGCGCAGGTGCTCGGACGGCGCAAAGGACGCCCCGAAGGATGCGCCCACCCCCACGCCGCTGCCCAGCAGGTGCGCGGTGCCCTCCGTCTCCACCAGATCCATGCGCCGCTCGACGCCCACCGTGGCGCGGTAGACGCTCAGCGTCCCGCCGAAGGAGAGCTGCGGCAGCACCTGGTACGCGAAGCCGCCGTGGCCGGCCAGAACTTGAAGGCGCTGCTCGACGATCTCGAAGCGCCCGCGGAAGTCGTCCGGCCAGCGCAGCCCGCCGCCGAACGGCGCGTTGAACCCCAGCCCCGCGCCCCACTTCCCGTTGCCGTAGCCGGCGTACGCGTGCGGCGGCAGCTTCAGGCCTGCTTGCGCGGACTGGGCGAGCCCGCTGTCCGGATCCACCGCGGTGGCGGTGGGCATGATCCCCGTCCCGCCCGCGGCCACGTCGATGGCGAAGAGCCGTGAGAGGTGCGCGGGGTTGTACCCGACCGAGGACGCGCCGGTGAGCGCGCCGGTCCCGGTGCCACCTCGCCCGGTGGCAGCGGCGTCCTGCTCGCTCACCGCGTAGCCGCCGGCGTGGGCGGCGGCCGCCGTCACGAGGACGAGCGCCGAGGCCCGCGCGCGCATCACAAGTCCCCCTTGAGGAAGTCCACCATGTCGCCCTGGCCGGCGTAGCAGGCGTTCACCGACTCGGCCGGGTCCGCGAGGAACCCGTGCGTGCCCACGAAGGTGCGGAACCCGGTGTCCCGGTTCAGCTTCGACGCGGCCAGGAGCCGCTCGGTGGAGGAGTTGGGGACGACGACGTCCCCCACCGCCATCTGGATGCGCAGTCGCTTGGGCGCCATCTGCACGCGTTCAGAGGTGACCGGGTCGGTGTACTCGCGCGGCGCGTGGGAGCCATGCACCACCAGGTTCACCGGGTCCACCTCGTCGAAGACCCACGCCGCGGCGCTCTTGAAGGCGTCGTACTCGGGCGATCCCTTGGTGATGCCCTTCTCACCCAGCCCGGACTCCAGCACCGGCCCGAAGACCGTGGAGTCCTCCATCAGGTTCGGCAGCCCGGCGCCGGGGACGTTGAGCAGCATGGCGTCGAAGTCCGGGATGATGGCGGAGAGGCTGGCGCCCATGATCCCGCCGAGGCTGATGCCCGCGTAGTAGAGGTTGTCGCCGTCGAGGTGGAACCCGCCGGTGGTCTCGCGCCAGTCCATCTCCCGGATGAGGCGCACCTGCGCCGCCACGTCGATGACCGTCTGGCGGAAGTGGTCCCGCGCCGCGAACAGGTTCTCCACGTCGATGAACGCCTGCCCGGTAGCGGTGGGGATGCCGTTGCCCCACCCGGACGGCACCGGCACCCGCGCCAGCTCCGCCGGCTGCCCGTTCGTCACGCAGCGGCCATCCACGGCGCAGGTGGCGCCGGACGCGCAGTGCGAATCCTCCAGACAGACCGTGCGCTCGCCGTGCATGGGGAAGTCGATGGCCATGGTGGCAAAGCCCTCACCGGCCAGCCGCTCGGCGAGGAAGATCGACAGCCGCCGCTCGGTCATCAGCCCGTGGCCGAAGACCACCACCGGCACCTTCGCGCCCTGCTCGAGGCCGCGGGGCAACATCAGGATGAAGTCGATGTCGCGCAGGACGCCTTCGCCGTTCTCCCGGAACGCCCGCGTCACCGGATCCAGCCGGTCCCACGTCTTCATCTTCCCGGTGATGATCCGCGCCACGTCCGACTGGAGCTTGGGCAGGTTGCAGGTGTTCCAGGTGGTCAGAAGCCTCTGGGTGGGCGTGCGGTTGTCCACCTCGGTCACCGCCAGGGGCAGGTTCTTCTCCCAGGGCGTGCGCAACAGCTCGTCCGCGCGGGTGTGGATGTCCTGGGTGGTGAAGGTCCACGCAGCGGCGATGTCCGCGCGCGAAAGCCCTTCCGCCAAGAGCGCGTCCAGGACCGGCTGCATCGCCGCGCGCAGGGGCTCGAGCCTGCCCGCCGTGTCGTCGCACAAGGAGAGGATCTGGCTTCTGCCGGCTGCGTCCACCAGCGGCTCGCGCAGCTTGAGCAGGTTCGCCAGCGGCATCGCCCCCACCGGGTTTTCGCCCGCATCCCGAAGGCCTGCGAGCACCACCACATAGGAGGTGGCGGGCAGCAGCGGCGACTGCGGTTCGATGTAGAGCCTGCGCGCGTCGTCCGTCATCCGCAGCGCGAAGTCCGTCTTCTCCTCCAGCGTGTCCCGGCGGAAGACGCGCACCGTCTGGCCGGCGACGGCGCCATCGCGGTTGAGCGGCTGCGAGAAATCCAGCGTCAGCGCGCCCGTGGTCGAAAAGCCGTCGAGCTTGTTGAAGCCGCGTTTGAGCAGCTGCTGCGTCTCGTTCTCCTCGGGCGAGATGGGCAGGGTGACCCGGCCCGTCACCGGATCCCGCAGGAGGTCATTGGGCATCGGCAGCCGCTTCGAGCCGGGATCGAAGAGGGCCTCACCCGGCGTCTGCACCGTGAAGCTCCAGAGGATGGCCACGTCCCGCCGGGGCAGCCCGTGCGTCTCCAGCGTGGCGAAGTGCGGCTCCAGCTGTCTGCGCACCGCCTCCAGCTTCTCCGCGGTGGCCGCGCGCTCCTCTCTGGAGCCGGGGAACGCGTCCGGGTGCTCGCGCAGGTCCTTGCCGGCGCGCAGGAAGAAGAAGACGGGCGAGGGCACCACCGGTTCGCCGCCTGCGCCCTTCACCGCGTCCTCGCCGGCACCGCCGCGCAGGGCGAACAGGTAGCGGTGCCCGTGGACGAAGCCCTGCGGAGCGGTCAGCGTCAGGGAGGTGTCGCAGTCCGCGTACTCGTAGGCCACCTGCATGGGAAAAGGCGGCGTCCCTTCACCGGCGCGGCCGAGATCGAGCACCACCACCGACTGGGGCGAGAAGGAGGCAGGGCTCACCGGCCCGGAGAACCGCACCCGCGTCGATGACCCGCTGCTGAAGCCGTCCTGCCCATTCAGGAGCGCCTTCAGCGCGTTGTCCGCGGCGGGCGCGGCCGCGTTGGGGGAGATGGCCACCCTGCCGTCGACCATCGCCAGGTCGTTGGGGGAGGGGACCTCGGAGGTGGACGGATCGAACAGCGGCATCACCCCCTTCGCAGGCGGCGTCTGGGGCAGCTCCGCGCAGCCGGTGATCACTCCCACCAGTGCAGCGAACGAGAGGGACCTCACCCAACTCGAGTACGGGCGCGACATGTGGACCTCCGGCGACGAAGCCTGCGGCCTGTAGCGCCGCGCAAACTTTCGGGTCAAGACACCCGGGGGGCCCCGTCGCCTCCAGGTGACAGAGACAGCCGCCAGCGCCGGGCCGCCTCGCGCAACGCGGCGAGCGCAGGTCCCGCTGGCAACACCTGGGCGAACGGCGTGGTGTCCGCCCCGGGTGACACGCTGCCGGCGAAGAGCGTCACCGGCCCCCCGCGCGCGCGGCGAGCTTCGCCAGGGCGGCAGGGCCCTTTCCCAGGGAGGTCTGCGCATCCAGCCGTCCTTCGGCGGTGAGCGCCTGGTCACAGTGGCCCAGCCGCGCGGACGCCGCCAGACAGCGCGGCCGTGGCCTCACGCGCGCAGAGGGTGCCCTTCAGCTCCTGTGGAGCGACGAGGATCTGCACGAGAACCGATGGGTGGTATAACCGCGCACCACTGTTCGGAGGGGCATCGCATGATTCAGCGGTTGATTGTTGGAGGTTTCCTGGTCCTCGCTGTGGGCGCGGGTTGTGCCGCCAAGCGGGAAGCGCAGTGGGATGCGGCCGCGAACGCGGAGGGCACAGGCCAGAACGGCGACGCGGACGCGGTGGCCGAACAGGCGGAGGCCCTGTGGGAGCAGCGCGCAGACCAGGCGAAGCTGGAGGAGGCCATCGCCGCGTACGAACAGCTCGCGCAGCTGCGCCCGGAGGACGCCGGCGTGCACACCCGGCTGGCCCGCGCGTACTACTTCCTCGCGGACGGCTACCTGCGCGGCCAGCCCGAGGCCTACCTGAGCACCTTCGAGAAGGGCACCGCCGCCGGTGAGCGGGCGCTCGGCGTCCGCAACGCGCAGTTCCGCGAGCAGGTCACCTCCGGCAAGCCGGTGGAGCAGGCCGCGAGCGTCCTCCAGAAGGAGGACGTGGAGGCCGCGTACTGGTACGCGACCAACCTCGGCAAGTGGGCGCGCGCGAAGGGCTTCGCCACCACGCTGGGCAACAAGGACAAGATCAAGTCGGTGATGGACAAGGTCCTGCAGCTCGACCCCGAGTTCTTCCACGGCGCGCCGCACCGCTACTTCGGCGCCTTCTATGCCGTGGCCCCGGGCTTCGCCGGTGGGGACATGAGCAAGAGCCAGGAGCACTTCGAGAAGAGCCTGCAGATCGCCCCGGACTACGTGGCCACCAAGGTCCTGATGGCGGAGGTCTACGCCACCAAGAAGGATGACCGGGCGCTCTTCGACAAGCTGCTCGACGAGGTGCTCGCCACCGACGACGGCGTCCTCCCCGGGCTCGAGGCAGAGACGAAGGTCGAAAAGGAGAAGGCCCGCGAGCTGAAGGCCAGGGCGTCCGAGCTGTTCTAGCCCCAACCCCCCGCCCCCACCTCTGAAGAAGAAGGAGCTTTTCATGCGTCGTCGTACCTTCGTGCAGGTCGCCTCTCTCGCCGCTGCCGCCGCCGCAGTGGGCGCGCCGGGCCGCTCCGCGTTCGCGCAGGGCACCACCACCGCCAAGATGGCCACCGTCGCGCCGGACGGGACGCCCTGGGCCGAGCAGCTCAAGACCTACCGGTCCCGCGTGGAGAAGGACACCGAAGGCCGGGTGAAGCTGCGCTCGTACCTGGGCGGCGCGCTGGGCGACGAGAACGTCACCGCCAGCGAGGTCCGCCGGGGCTCCATCCAGTTGTGGGGCGGGTCCACCGGGGCGCTGGCCACGGTGGTGCCGGAGTTGGCCATGTTCGAGCTGCCGTTCCTCTTCCGGAACGAGCAGGAGGCGGACCACGTGCTCGACAAGGTCCTCTTCGACGACGTGAAGAAGCTTCTGGCCAGCCGCGGCCTGGTGCTCCTGTTCTGGGCGGAGAACGGCTACCGCAACTTCGGCAGCACCTTCGGGCCCATCAAGAAGCCGGAGGATCTGAAGGGCAAGAAGATGCGGTCGCAGGAGAGCGACGTGCACATCGAGATGTACCGCGCGTTCGGTGCGCTGCCGGTGCCCATCGCGGTGACCGAGGTCCTCTCCTCGCTGCAGACCAGGGTGGTGGACGGGTTCGACAACACCCCGCTCTTCACCTTCGCCGCGTCCTGGTACCAGGGCATCGGCGACTACTCCCTGGTGGAGGCCATCTACCAGCCGGGCATCGTGGTCGCGAACAAGGCGTGGTTCGACAAGCTGTCCGCCCAGGACCAGGCCTCCTTGATGAAGGACGCCGAAGGCGAGGCGAAGCGCGGGCGCAAGGGTGTGCGGGAGTTGGCGCCGCTGCTGCTCGAGAACTTCACCGCCGCGAAGATCAAGGTGCACAAGCTCACCGACGCGGAGAAGGACGCGTTCGAGAAGCTGGCGCTGCCCACCCATGACAAGTGGGTGAAGGGCCGGGGCAAGGCCGCCGCGCCCATGGTGGCCAAGGCCAAGGCCGCGCTCGCCACCTTGCGCGGCGGAAAGAAGTAGCCGGTGCCAGGTCGCATCGACCGGCTGTGGCTGAAGGTCGAGAAGTTCATCGTCGTCGCAGGCTTCCTGCTGATGTCGGCGGTGGTCTTCGCGGACGTGCTCCACCGCGTGTTCGCGGATACGGCCTGGCAGACGCCCGGCAAGCTGGTCCTCGTCTGGGGAGGCCTCTTCCTCATCGCGGTGGGGGCGGTGAGGACCGCCTCGGCTGCGGTGCCCCGGCGCAAGGGCCAGGCCGCCGTTCAGAACGCCGAGCCCCCGGTCTCCGCACAGGAGGGGAGCGCCGCAGCACCGGCCGCGGCAGAAGCGGTGGCCCAGGCCGAGCCCCCGCTCGCGGTCCCGTCCATCTCCTGGGGCAAGGCGCTGGGGTACGCGGCGGGAGGCACGGCGCTGACCGCGCTCATCGCCTACGGCTACGTGTGGCTCCTGCCCAACGGCGTCATCTGGGCGCAGAAGCTGGCCCTGGTGCTGATGCTCTGGGTGGCCTTCTTCGGCGCCAGCATCGCCACCCGGGATGGGCGCCACCTCAAGATCGACGCCGCGGAGAAGCTCTTCCGTGGCCCCGTGAAGAAGTGGGTGGGGCTCGTGGGCAACCTCATCGCCGCGGCGTTCTGCGGCGCGCTGGCCGTCCTCGCGTGGCGTTACTGCGCGGACAAGTACGCGCTCTATGTGGAGACGGACGGCGCCGGCGGTGACTTCGAAGGGTTGCCCATCCCCATGTTCCTCGCCTTCGGGGTCCTGCCCCTGTCCCTGGCGGTGATGTCCCTGCGCTTCATTGCGCACGGGGTGCAGAGCGCGCGCGGAAGGCTGGGCGGCGGAGACACCCTGCACGGCATCGCCCTGCCCACGTCCGACCTCGCCAATGAAGGTCCCCACGCGGGCACGGAGCGCGCGCCATGAGTCGCCTCGATAACCGCGCGTGGCTGTGGGTGCTGGTCCTGGCGCTGGGCCTGCCGCTGGTGGCGCTGGCCCAGAGTGCAGGAGCGGGAGCGGGGGACGAAGGGTGGGGCACCGCAGGGGTGCTGCTCATCTTCGCGACGCTGGTGGTCCTGGCCATCCTCGGCGAGCCCTTGTTCGTCATCCTCGCCGCCATCGCCACGCTGTGCTTCCTGCTCTACGCGGACGGGTACGACACCTTCGATTCGTTCCAGCTCTTCATCGTCAAGATCGCCAACATCTCCACCAAGAACATCCTCCTGGCGATCCCCTTCTTCGTCGTCTCCGGCGCCATCATGTCCGCCGGCACCATCGCCGCGCGGCTCATCAACCTGGCGCGCTCGCTCACCGCGTGGCTCCCGGGCGGGCTGGCGGTGTCCACGGTGGTGGCCTGCGCGTTCTTCGGGATGATCAGCGGCTCTTCGCCGGTCACGGTCATCGCCATCGGCAGCATCATGCTGCCGGCGCTGCTCAAGGCCCGGTACCCGGAGGGCTTCTCCACCGGCATCCTCACCGCCGGCGGCTCGTTGGGCATCGTCTTCC
>CAZQVZ010000066.1:0-18445 GCA_964596895.1 uncultured Myxococcaceae bacterium | reverse complement strand
GCGCGCGCAGCAGCGCCGGCTTCCCCGCCACCAACCGCAGGTCTTCGGAGAGCACGCTCTGGCCGAACTCCACGCGCGCGAAGCGCACGTCCACCGTGGGCGCAGCTTCTGTCAGCACCTGCAGCGTGGCGGACGCGGTCTCGCCCTCTGCGCCGGTGAAGGTCAGGGTGACGTCCCGCAGGCCCGGCGCGTCGAACACTCCCTGCGCGCTCCCCCCGTCGCGGCAGTCGTCGAACGTGAGGTCGAAGGTCCCGTCGGTCTCGAAGTCCAGCGCACACGAGGGCGTCCCACCGGCGGGGAACTGCGCGGACCAGGAGAAGGTCACCACGTGTGGCGCCACCCCCGCCTGCGGCGAAGCCTCGAAGGTCAGCACCTCCAGGGCGACCTTCGCGACCTCTTCACCACGCGGCTCCACCTCTGGCTGCGGGTCGCCCTCTGGCAGGGCCACGGGTCCCAGCGGGCCCACGTGTCCTTCACAGGCGAACAATGCCGCTGCCACCATCGGCACTGCCGAAACCAGCATCTGGATGCAACGCGCCATGCCCGCTCCTGCCCGCGTGTCGCCGGGCGAGACAGTTGGGTGCGCGTGGATGCACCACCCGGGGTGCAGCCGTCAGCCTGGGCTCCACGCGCCTCTCAGAAGGGTGCGTGGAGCAGGATCCAGGCCGCGGCCCTGGAGCTCAGGGGTGCGAGAGCCCCACGTCCAGCGGCACCGGATCTGTGGAGCGGTCACCCCCGCGGGCGATGAACAGCAGCCCCGACCCCAGCGTGTCGTTCGTGGGCTGCGTGGTGGCGAACCCGCCCTCCTCGTTGAGCACCGTTCCGCCCATCAGCGCGACCACGGCCCAGTACGGGCTCTGCGCGGTGGCCAGGGTGTCCACCAGGAACGGGCGCCCGGCAGGGTCTGTGGCCTTCGCCTTCTCGGTGAGCTCGGTCACCTGGTCATGGTCGAAGGTCAAGACCAGGGTGCCGTCCTTCGCCGCTGCGGCCGCGGCCTCCTTGTCACCGGTGAGCGCGTACACGGTGGACGCGCGCTCACCGGAGGACAGGTTCGGGAGCGTGAGCGTGGCCTTGAACTTCGTCGTGTCCTCCTCCCCATCCGGACCGAAGTGCTGCGACACCTGCAGGTGGTTGCCGCCGTAGCTGCTCTCGGTGCTGACGGTGCTGCTGCCATCCGGGTGCCGCACCACCGTCACCGTGGCGTCGTTGGCGGCGAGCTCGGTCTGGCCGGCGAGGGGCCCGAGCGAGCCGTGCACGCTCAGCGCGTCCACGCCCTGGTACACCTCGACCTGGGCGTGGTTCCGGGTCCCCGGCGCGCCTGCCTCCGGCCAGGTGCCGTCGAGCAGGAACTGCTCGTACGCCGCCTTGCCCTCGGGCGTGGACACGTCGAACTCCACCGTCTCCTGGTACGACGAGGTCCGCGACCGGCTGATGCCCGCGCCGACCGAGACCGGCCCTACGCCGAACCCCACCGAGAAGGTGTTCTCCAGCACCTCCGTCGGACCGCGCGTCACCCGCACGTGGTTCTCGTCCACGCGCTCCACCAGCACCGAGGTCTCAGACCCATGGGTCACCGAGCCGTTGGTGTGGACGAGGTCCCGGTACGCGCCCGACATCCGGGTCTGCTCGTAGTCACCGGCCCTCATCAAGACCGCCCCGCCCACCGGGAGGGTCCCCAACGGGTCATACGGACTCGGCACCGGCTGCAGCCCCGCCTGCACCCGCGCGTAGTCCGCGTCCGGGAGCCGCACCTGGAAGGTCACCCGCTCGGTGTGGGTCTGCCCCACCCCGAAGCTGCCCACCGGCGCGCGGACCTTTCCGTCCACGGTGACCCGCACCTCGCTGGTGGTGGTGGCGGTGGTGAACCCGTCCCCGCTGTGCACCGTGGTGTCGTCGACCTCGGCGTAGCCCACCTTCACCGAGACGCCCCAGCCCCCTCGGCCGGTGGCGCCCACCTCGAGCTCGCCGCCGCCGTCGGTGGTGCCGACGGAGAGGCTCCCCCCCATTCCGTCCGAGCCGGTCTCGGTCACCGTGCCGCTCACCTGCCCCGAGCCGTTCACCGTGACCGCCCCGCTGGTCCCGGCCCCGTCAGCGTCGGACTGCGCCTGCTTCACCGTCACCGAGCCGCCGCCGGTGGTGACGCTGGTCGTCCCGGTGCCGCTCCCATTCTGCGTGGACGTGCTGGCGGTGGTGTTCCCGCCCGAGGCGGTGACCTTCCGCCGCGGGGAGGGCGCGTCGAACCCGTCGGGCGTGACCCCCACGCCGGTGGCGCGGGGCTTCGGCGTGGGGGGCGAGGCAGGCCGGGTCGCCACCAGGGCGGAGCGGAGCCTCGCGGTGAGCCTGTTGAGGGGGGCCATGGCCAGGCTCGCTCAGCCCACCACCACCAGCGCGCCCTGGTAGGCGTGCTCGCGGAAGAAGTTGGTCATGGCCTGCGGGGTGAACGTCACCCGCTGGCCACCGGCAGGGTCCACGATGATGTAGTTGCCGTGGGCGTCCTTCCCCTCCACCACGCAGAAGTGACCGGACTGCCGGCTGCCGTCGCGCCCGGGCACGCCGGTGGCGAAGTAGTCCCCGTTGATGATGACGGGCTTGCCCTCCGCCAGCGCCGCGTCCAACTGCGGGAGGCCCGGATCCTCCACCACCCGCGCCGGCAGGCCGAGGCTCCGCATCATGATGGCGACCTGCTCGGGAGAGGACCCGTCCCGGGTGGTGCCACCTGCGCGGTACATCTGCATGATGAGCTCTGCGTCGCTCTTCCCGCCGCCCAGCCCGAGCGCCCGGGCGACCATCGCCGCGCTGGTGGGGCCGCAGTTCGAAGGGCCGTTCCAGTAGTTGGAGCCGTTGGCCCCCGCGGGCGCGTACTGGTTCATCGCCGGGACACTCCCGGTCTGCAGCGGGCCTGACGGCACCGGCGTGCTCGCCCCGGGTCCGGACACCGGCGACGAAGGCGATGGCGAAGTCGATGACGAAGAAGCCGCGGCCGGACCCTCCGCCACCCGCTGCTGGAGGCCGGCCCGCGCCTCGGGCGTGCACACCGAACCGTCACCGGGCAGCCCCAGGTCCGCCAGCAGCCGGGCCATGGCCGCCCTGGTCCTCGGGCCGTACCACCCGGGCCCGGTGGCCACCTCCGCCTCGGTCATGTACCCCGCCGCCACCAGCTCCCGCTGCAAGTCCTCCACGCCGGGCTGCCAGTGCACCCCGCCATCCCAGTGGAGGGTGGGGACGGGAGCCGGACCGGGCGCGGGCGCCGGGGCCGCGGAGGCTTCGGGTGAGGTGGCCAGCTTCGCCAGCACCTCCGGGGTGACGTCCTCCATCAGGTCCCGGACCCGCGCCATCACCAGCTGCCGCGCCATCTCCGGGCTGAGCTGCGGGAGCTCCACCGCGGTCGACGCGCGCTTCGCCCCCCGCTCGAAGGCGTCCTTCACCTGCTCCAGCTTCAGCTTCTGGACGAGCTTCTCCCGGGGCTGCGGCTTCGGGTGGAGGTGCTCGCGCAGCTTCTCGAGCAGGTTCACTCGCTTGCGGTCGGGGAAGAAGCCGGTGGGCCTGGGAGCCGGGATGGGAGAAGACATGGCGGCGCGTCCTTTCTGGTGAGCTGGGACCTTCACCAGCGAAGACGCGCCGCCTCGCTCAACTTCCAATGAAAAGTGATGGGGCGGATCAGAAGCCCTTGGCGAAGTGGGCCGCCAGCGCCATCCGGGTCAGGGCGCCGTAGCTCCCGTCCGCTCCCGGCAGGTAGTGGGCGTCCTGGAACTGGCGCACCGCGTCACGGGTCATCGTCCCGTAGTAGCCGGTGGCGGGGACGTTGTAGCCCACCTGCGCGAGCCGCTGCTGCAGCTGGGTCACCTGGCTCCCGCTGAGCCCCACCCACAGGTTCTGGGACGGCACCGCCGGCGGGTTGGCCTTGAGCGCGTTGCCCAGGGCGGTGGCGGTCTGGATGCCGTAGTAGCCGGTGGTGGGGACGCCGGACTTCTGCTGGAAGGCAATCACCGCTGCCTTCGTGGCAGGACCGAAGATGCCCGGCCCTGACAGCGCGGTGCCAGGGTGGAGGTGCCCCAGGTACACCAGGGCGGTCTGCAGGCTGTACACCCTGGGCCCTGTGTCCCCCTGCTCCAGGTCATTGCCCGGCCAGCACGCCGAACCCGAGCAGACGATGGGGTTGGCCGGCTTGGTGGGATTGGGGCTGGTGGGCGGCGGGGTGGTGCCGTTGGACTGGTTCACGCACGTCTGCACCAGGTTCAAATAGTGATTCCAGTTCCAGGCGCTGGTGCCGTAGCTGGGGTCGAAGTGGTTGGAGGCCCCGCCGTAGTTGTACCGGTTGGCCGTCCACTGCGCCCAGGTGGCCGGGGCGGCGGACGCGGAGAGCCGGTTGGGGTTGGGCACCTGGAAGTGGCCGATGATGGTCTGCGAGTTCACCGGCAGCCCGTGCTTCTTCACGATGGCGCAGACCAGCTTCGCGGACGACTGGTACATCGCCTCGGTGAACCAGGCGCTGAGGTTGCTGACGTACCCCTCGTGCTCGATGCCGATGGAGTTGAGGCTGTAGTAGTTGTTGCCCGCGTGCCACGCGGCGTTGGCCTCGCCCACCATCTGGGTGATCTCCCCGTTGGAGGACTTGATCACATAGTGCGTGGAGGACTGGTACGGGTTCGCCTGCGAGAACCACTGGAGGGTGCCGTAGTAGCTGCCCTCGGTCATGTGCACGATGACGTATCGGACCTTCCCGCCGCTGCGCCCGGCGATGTAGTTGTTCGGGTGCGCGGCCTGCCACTTCATGGGCGGGTACTGCCCGGGGGCGGTCAGCGCCTGGTCCACCGCCCCCCACTCCGCGTCCTTCAGCGCCGGCAGGTCCGTCAGCGGGCCGTACGCCAACACCTCTCCGTCCTCGAACGTGGCCTGCAGCCCCTCACCCAGCGTCGCCGCCAGGTCGGCCTCGAAGCCCTCCCGCAGGTGCCCGTCCACGAGCCCCGCGAGGCCGGACGCCGCCTGCAGCCACGCGGACCACGAGACCTCGCCCGGCCCCACCTGCTCCCTCAACAAGGCGGCGGCGGCCTCGGCGTTGAACAGGTCATCGGCCTGCACCACGTGCTCGGGCTGGCGGATGAGGGCCGCGGCGCGCCGCACCTGCTCTTCGGTCAGGTGCATCCAGCCGAACCGCTCCTCGAAGACGTGACCGCCCCCCTCCGAGGGCTCCACGTGTGGAGGCGCCGCCTGCAGCCGGCCCACCTGCCAGCCGTACACCGCCAGCACCTCGGGCGGGACGCCGTGCGCGCGCGCTGCGGACTCCAGCGCTGCGCCCCGGGCCGAAGGCGCCGCGGTCACCGCCCCATCCGCCTCTTCACCGCAGCCGGTCCACGACAAGGCGCCCACCGCCACCGTCACTGCGGTCAGCCACTGCTTGCTGCCTGTCATCATGTGTTTCCTCCCATCGGGTTGAACGGGAGGAGGGACATCACCCCGCGCGCGCCTTCCAAGGTGCGCGGGCGAATGCGGCTTCAGGGTCCAGTGCAGCCGTAGAAAGCGTGCCGTTGTCCCGGTGGGCCTGCGTTTCCGGGGCTCCCGCCGCCTTCGCCCGGCCCACCGTCCTGGATGTCGAAGCCCTCCGGCGATGACGAGAGCTGTCCTTCATTCGCGCACCACACGCCCAGCGCCCAGCCACCCGCGCCGCCGCCGCCGTGGCCGCCGCGCCCACCCGGACCGCCGGTGCCCCCCTTCCCGCCGGGGCTGCCCAGATTCGAGTCCCCGGGGGGCCCACCCGGACCGCCGGGCCGGCCGCTGCCGCCATTCCCGCCGGCCGTGCCCGCGCCGCCGTGGCCGCCGCGCCCAAGCCTGATCGTCACGTCCTCGGCCCAGAGCGTGCCGTTCACCACCGCCACCCCGATGGAGTGCCCGCCCGATTGGCCCCCCACCCCTCTTTCGCCGCCGCACCCGCCGGCGCCACCGCCGCCACCGCCGCCCCCCAGGGGCATCACGGTGCAGGCGCCGCCGCCGCCACCGCCGCCTCCGCCGGAACCAGCAGCGCCCAGGCCGCCATCCTCGCCGTCTACGTACCTCAGCTCGCTCGAGTTCCAGCTCCCGGGATCTGAGACCGCCGCGCCGTCACCCCCTGGCCCGCCCGGCGCGCCCGGCGCCCCCTCCCCACCCGCGCACTGGCCGCAGGCGGTGCAGGAGGCGAGCCCCGCGCTCCCGCCTCCTGCGCCACCCGGGGAGGGTTGGCCCGCCGCCGGGGCGAGCGCGGCAGAGGCACGGCCCCGCCCGCCGGCGCCGCCCTGGGCCATGCAGGTCGAAGTGCCGCCCGGCCCCCCGTCCGGCGTTCCACCGGCCCCGCCGGTTCCGCCCACCGCCGTCGTCGGCGGGGTGAAGGCGTCCGGCATGTCCCGGCCGTTGGACGCCTCCACCTGCACGTCCCACATCCGGAGGTTGCCCTCCACGATGAGTCCCACCGACGAGCGCGCGGGACCCGCATTGGCGCCCGGCGTGTTGGGGACGAGCACGACGCCGGAGAGGGTGCGCACGTTGGTGCCCACCTGCTTCATCGCCACGTTGCCACTCTCGATGCGGGTGGACGCCACGTCCGGCCCGCGCCGCCAGCCGGCGTCGGGTGCGTAGCGGCCGTGGATGGCCACCGTCCGGTCCACCAGGTAGGTGCCGGTCGCGGAGAGGGTGCCTTCACCGATGAGTATCTGCCGCACGTCGTTCGAGCCGCGGGCAACCGCCAGCGCGCGCCCCAGCGTCCTCACCGGCGCCGCCATGCTCCGCCCGTCGTTCGTGTCCGAGCCCCCTACCGGGTCCAGGAAGACCGCGGCCGCCACCTCCCCGTCGATGCCATCGCAGTTGCGGTCGTAGAAGAGCGGGTCCGGCAGGTCCTCCGCGTCCTCCCGGCAGCCGCCGCAGCGCCCCGGGTCCAAGGCTCCGCAGTGCTCGCACTCGCCGCAGGACACGGGCTCCCCGCACCGGTCGATGACGCCGCACTCCCAGCCGAGCGCCTCGCAGGTGGGGTCCGCGCAGCCCGTCACCCCGCCGTCCGAAGACACCGCTGCGCAATAACCGTCTGGACCGCACACGTAGCCGTCCAGACACGGGCACGGGTAGCGCACCGACGGATCCACCTCGACCACGTGACACGCCACACAGGCCCACAGGAGCGCCGCGAGAATCCCCAGGTGACGCCGCATCATTCCGGGCTGCTGCTCCCGTCAGGCAGCAGCGCCGCGGTGGTGGCCAGCGCCGCCGAGACCGCCGCGGCCACCAGCGCCCCGGTGAAGCGGGCGTTCGCCGTCCCCGCCAGAGCGCCTGCCCGCCGCTGGTCCACGGACGACGTGCGCAGGCCGGCAGGGCCTGTCCCGTACGCCGCCTCGAGCTGACCGCGCGCCCTCAAACCCAGTCCTCCCATCACGCCCGCGGCCACCGCGGTGACCGCCGCCCCTCCGAACAGGACCTTGCGCGTTGCGGGCGCCTGCACCCAGGACACCTCCTGCTGCCCCCCTTCCAAGGGGAGCTTCGCCAAAGGTGATGCGCTCTGAGCCACCCAGGAGAGCCGGGCCGGCAGGGCCTCGCGCACCATCCGCGCGAAGCGGACGAGCTCTGCGTCCAGCGCCAGGTGGTACCGCTCCCCGCCCACGATGAACTGGTGGGACGCGAGCGGGTCGCCAGACGTCACTGCCTGCGCGGTCAGGTGCGCGCCCAGCTGGCCCGCCACCCACGCCAGCTCCACGTCCACGAGCACCTCGCCCGCCCGCTCCCGCGCCGCCTCGCGCAGACAGGCGGCGCCGCGTTGGGCGCACCCCTTCCGCACCTGTGGGGAGAGCAGCTCCGTCTGGCCGAGCCCCGCGTCTGTCAGCGCGCCGCGCAGCCGCAACAAGATGGCGTCCGCCTCCTGGGCGTCGAGATCCACGCTGCGGGAGACGGTCACCTGGACCGGCGCGGCCGCCAGCGCGGAGAGCAGGACGAGTGAAACCATGACACCTCAGCGACCTGCAGAGAGGAACTTCTCCTCCACACCTTTGATCGTCCTCTCCGCCTGGCGCAACTGCGCGCGCGTGGTGGCGGCGCGCGCGTCCTCCTCCGCCTTGTCGATGAACATGGCGGAGAGGGGGTCTTGCTGCTTCATCCGCGCCCGGACCACCGCGGCCCGCTGGAGCAGGCGCTGGCGCTCTTCCTCCAGCGGCGCCGCCCGGGACCTCGCGGAGCCGCGAGCGGGCCGCTTCTGCACCGCCGGGGCCTCGGCGCGCTCCACCTCGTCCTCCCCGGCTTCGGGCTCGGGCTCGGCAGCCGCGGCCAGCCGCACCGCGTCGTCTTCCGGTGAGCGGGAGGGCGCGCGGGCCTGCGCCGCAGCGGGCGTCGCGGGAGGCTCCGGGTCCACGCGGACGGGCGCGGCCACGGGGAGCGGCTGGGGCCCAGACTCGAAGACCCCCAGCCCCCAGGCGACCGCGAGCAGCGCAGCCAGCGCGGCGGACACCGCCGCCCCCCCCACCACCAGCGCACGCCGTCGCGCGGGGGCTGCAGCGGGCCGGACCACGGACACCGCCGGCATCGACTCCAACGTGGGAGCCGGGGGGCCTGGCCGCAGCGCCTCCAGGGCGGTCCGCACCTCCTCCACGGAAGAGGGCCGGTCTGCTGGCGCCTTGGACAACATCCCCAGCAGGAGCGCCTCGAGCGCTTCGGGGAGGTCCGGCCGGTCCAGCCGCAAAGGACGCGGCGGCTGGCGCAGGTGCGCCTCCATCAGCGCCCCGGTATCGGTCTCCGAGAAGGGCCGGCAGCCGGCCAACCGGTAGACCACCACCGCGAGGCTGTAGAGGTCCGTCCGGGCGTCCACCGGATCTCCCACCACCTGCTCCGGCGCCATGTACGCAGGCGTCCCCACCACCGCGCCCGCGCGCGTCAGCCCCTTCTTGTGGATGGTGCGCTTCGCCAGCCCGAAGTCGAGCAGCTTCAGCGC
Source organism: uncultured Myxococcaceae bacterium (assembly GCA_964596895.1). Classification (GTDB taxonomy): domain Bacteria; phylum Myxococcota; class Myxococcia; order Myxococcales; family Myxococcaceae; genus JAFAFL01. The sequence continues at coordinate 9,510 of CAZQVZ010000066.1, read as the reverse complement.
GGTGTGCCCGTCCTCGTGGAGGACCCGGAAGAGGTTGGAGGGCTTGAGGTCCCGGTGGATGACCCCCGCACGGTGGGCGGCGCCCAGCGGCCCGAGGATCTGCTCCACGAGGTCGAGGATGTCCGAGAGCGCCAGCGGCGGCTGGCGCTTGAGCCAGACGTCGAGCGGCTCGCCCTGGAGGAACTCCATCACCACGTAGTGGCGCCCGCCCACGACCTGGCCGAACCCGAAGATGTCCACGATGCCGCGGTGGCCAATGGCGTTCACCGCCCGCGCCTCCAGCAGCATCCTCTGCATCAGCTGCGCGTCCTTCGTGGCCTCGCCGCGGATGACCTTGATGGCCACCGGCTTGCCGATGAGCGGCTGCACCGCGCGGTACACCACCCCCATCCCTCCGGCGCCAATCCGCTCGAGCACCTCGTATTCGCCGATGCGCTGGCCAATCAGCGGGTCCAGCGCCGGGTTCGACAGCACCGACTGGCTCCGGGAGGGCCGGTCCACCCGCGTCCCCTGGGGGTCCGGCTCCGGAAACGCGGTGTCGGTGCGGCTCTGGTCCTCGCGCGCCTCCTGGAGCAACCCGCGGCAGGCGGCGCACCCTGCGAGGTGCGCCTCGAGCGCTGGCTCCGGGGGCCCGCCTCCTTCCTGGAGCAGGTCCAGAAGCGTGTTCTCGCCCGGGCAGTTCATGAGGTGAGGCTCAACGACCCTGATGCTCGGCCATGCGCGGGGCAGATGCAAACCCCGGCACCGGTGGTTCATGGGATGATGCGGGGCGTTGAACGCACGGAACACTTCAGAGTCTGCGCACCTGACGCGCGCGCTGGTGGCGGCCCTCCCCCCCGCCGTGCGAGCGCGGCTCGGCCCCGGCGAAGCTGCAGGCTGGGTGACCACCCTCTCCTCGCGCATCCGCACGGCCCACCCGGCGCTCGAGCAGACCCCGGCCCTCTTCGCCTTCCTCGGCGCACGGCTCGTCGGGCCCGCGGCAGACAAAGGCCTCGAGGCCCTGCACGTGGAGGACCTCGCGCTGGCCTGGGGCTGTCTGGAGGCGGTGCCACACGCGCTCGAGCGCTTCGACCTGGAGGTCCTCCGCCCCATCGTGCGGCGCGTGGGCGCAGACCCGGACGTGGCCCAGCGCGTCCGGGAGAAGCTGTGGGTGGGGCGCAAGCTGGAGGAGTACGGCGGGCGCGGCCCGCTCGCCGCCTGGACGCGGATGGTCGTTCGCCGCCAGCTCCTCAATGACGTCCGCGGACCTGCGCCCGTCGCTGCCGGTGACCCCGCCGCCGAACCCGAAGGGGACCTCTTCGCGCTCGCCAACCCGGAGCTGCTGGCGCTGCGGGAAGACGCGAAGGGCGCCCTGAAGCAGGCGCTCGCCGAGGCCATGGCCGCGCTCCCCGCAGAGGACCGGGAGGTGCTCCGGCTCCACTACCTCGACGGTCTCCCGCACGGGGAGGTGGGCAAGAAGGTGGGCCTGCCGCGCTCCACGGTGGCCTTCCGGTTGGAGCGGGCGCGGGGCCGGCTTCTGGACCACACCCGCGCCGCCCTGGAGCGCGCGCTCGGAGAGCGGCGCTCGGACGTGGACAGCCTCATCCGCGCCGCGCACAGCAACCTCGAGTTGTCGCTCTCGCTGCTGCGCCGCTGACGGCGGCCCGGTGCGGCCTCGGCAGCTCGCGGCCCCCAAACGCCCAGCGCCCCTGCCACGCGCTGCCCCGGGGGCGAGCACGCGAGAGGGGCGCGGGTACAGCCGTCGTCGGTGCGCTACGCCTGCGGCGCGGCGGCCGGCTTGTTTGAGGCGATCTGGTCGATGTACTGCTCTGCCAGGGCCAGGTGCCTGGGGCCATCCAGCTTCTCGTTGAGGAGCTTCTCCGCCACCTCGATGGCGAGCTGGCTGGCGATGCCGCGAATCTCACCGATGGCCTTCTTCTTCTGCTCCTCAATCTCCCGGGCGGCCTGGGCCTTGAGGTCCTGGGCCTCCTTCGCCGCCTGGCTCTTGAGCTCGTCGCGGAACTTCTCCATGTCCGCCTGGGTCTTCCGCATCATGTCCGCGGCCTCACGGCGGGCCTCGGCGATGGCGGTCTTCTGCTCGGTGAGCAGCCGTTCGGCTTCCGCGCGCTCCTTCCTGGCCGCGTCCACCGCGTTGCGGATCTGCTTCTCGCGCTCGTCCACCAGCGCGAGGATGGGCCCCCACGCCTTCCACCGCAGGACGAAGGCGACGATGCCGAAGGTGATCAGCGTCCAGAAGATCAACGCCGGCCGGATCTCCATGAAGCTGGCGGCGAGCAGGGTGTAGGACGTCATCGGATGCGCTCGAGGTGAGGGTTTGAGAAACGGTCCGGGTGGCTTCTACCGCTGAAGGCGGGCGCCGGGGAACCCGAAGATCCCCGACGCCGCCCTGGCCTCACCCTACGCCTTGGTGGCGAGGATGATGCAGATGACCAACGCGAACAGCGTGGCGCCTTCGATGAGCGCCGCGGCGATGATCATGGACGTCCGGATGTCACCGCCGGCGGCCGGCTGACGGGCAGTGCCCTCCATGGCAGAGGCGGCGAGCCGGCCAATGCCGAGCGCCGCGCCGATGATGGCGAGACCCGCGCCGAGACCGGCGCCGAGAAATGCGAGTGCGAGCTCCATGTTCGACTTCCACTTTCTTCTTCTGACCCACTTGTCGGGGGGGTCGTCTGGCCCATCTGACTACCTCCGGCGACAACCTTGCCGCCGGGTACCTGCGCCTTTCGAAACCGCTCTACCCACCTGAGAGCTGGTGGCCCGCACCATGGTCGTGGCTGTGGGCGCCTTCGGCGTGGCCGTGGCCCTCTTCGTGGCCGTGGCCGTGGTGCCCCATGGCCACGCCCATCCCGATGAACAGCGCCGAGAGCATGGTGAAGATGTACGCCTGCACGAAGGAGACGAAGATCTCCAGCAGGTAGATGGCGAAGGCGAACGGCACCGCCAGCCCCGCCCAGGCCACGCTCCCCATGATGAAGATGAGGGAGATGAGGAAGAAGAGAATGATGTGCCCCGCCAGCATGTTGGCGAAGAGTCGCACCGTCAGCGCGAAGGGCTTGGTGAAGAGCCCCAGAATCTCCACCGGCACCATGATGGGCCACAAGGACCAGTGGACGCCGCCGGTGAGGTGCGCGAGGTACCCGCCGAAGCCCGCCGCCCGGATGGACGCAATCTGGGTGACGATGAAGGTGAGCACCGCCAGCGTCACCGTGGTCCCGAGCGCGCCGGTGGCGGTGGCCATGAACGGCACCAGCCCCAGCAGGTTCAGGAAGAGGATGAAGAAGAACACCGAGAGCAGGTAGGGCGTGTAGCGCGGCCCCTCTTCAGCGCCGATGTTCTTCACCGCCAGTTCGTCGCGGACGAAGAGGACGAGGATCTCCAGGAAGTTGGCCATCCGGCCCTTCGCCACCAGCTCGTTGCGGTTCGTGTGCGTGCCCAGCAGGAACACCAGCAGGAGCAGCGCAGACCCGATGAACATCATCAGCACGTTCTTGGTGGGCGACAGGTCCAGACAGCCATCCGCCCAGCCGGGCCGGGCGGTGTGCGCGGCCGCCTGCAGCTGGGTCTCGGTGAGCACGTGGGGCCCCACGAACATGGGACCGCAGGACGCGCCGGCCTTCACCGGAATCATGAGGGTGGGCAGCGCCAGCGCCGCCGCGTCATCCGGCCCGGGGACCCACAGGGGGAGCTCGAACTCGTAGAAGTTCGAGTCCGAGACGTGGTGGAAGATGAAGCCGGGGATGTCCTGCTCACCGTCCGCCGCCGGCGCCGCGAAGGCCGGCCCGGCAAACAGGGCCTGGACCATGACGAACAGCGCGAAGGCGCCCGTCAGCAAGCCGCTCTGGAAAGTCCGCCGCATTCCGTCATCTCCCTCGCGCCAGAAAGCCAATCTCCACCCACTGCAGCGGCAGGAACGTCCCGAAGAAGCCGAGGACGAAGGGCACCACGCCGCCGCCCCACCGGGAGGCCCACAGCCCGCCCACCATCACCAGCGCCGCCCGAAGCCCAAAGACGAGCACCACCACCATCAGCGCGCCGTTGAGCGACCTCACCCACCCCTTGAGCCCGAGACTCAACGCGCCCGACACCACACACAGCACCACCCCCACCACCGCCGCCCACCGCGCCGCGCCCTCTGCGGGCCACAGGGCCGCGAGCAGCAGCGCCGCCACCGAGATGCCGGCGAAGGCTGCACCGTACTTCGCAGCCGCCGTCACCCCTTCTTCCCCAGCCTCGTCACCGACCGGAGGAAGCCGTAGAAGCCCACCGCGATGCCCACGGTGGTCAAGCCCACCAGCATCCACGGCGTGGTCCCCAGCCACCGGTCCAGCGCGTAGCCTGCGATGACGCCCACCGCCGCGCCGCCCACGAACTGCCACACCGCCGAAATCCACGGCATGGCGGCCTGCAGGGTCTTCGCGGCCTCGCCCAACCCCTTGTCATCACCCGGGTCCTTCCCAGCCATCCCGTCCTCCTTCCGGGGACCCGGTCCCGAAAGCGGGCGCGGCTTACCACCCGTACCAGGGGGAGGCAACGCCGAACGTGCCCGCCAGGGCCCTCTGTCAGAGCCCTCTGTCAGGGCCCTCCGGTCAGGGCGCGGGCGCGAAGCCGAGCGCGTCGAACATGACCCGGAGATTGGGGGTGGTCCCGGTGCTGTTGGTCCCCGCCTGGAACACCACCTCCACCCGCCGGATGCGGGAGAGGTCCGGCGCCGAAGGCGTGAGCGTCCAGCCGTTGCCGCCGGCCAGCGGGATGAGGTCCTCCGAGGGCACCCCCGCGGTCAGAAGCCGGGTGGCGTCCGGCTGGTACCGGGCGAAGGCGCCGTCCGGTCCGCAGAGCAGGACCAGCGGCTGCACGTGGTCCGCGGACCAGATGGGGACGATGCCCGTGTAGCTGTTGCGGCTCATGGCCAACTTCAGGGCGAGGCCCGCCTTCGACAGATCCCAGGTGCCGGTGGACTTCTCCATCCAGGCCACGTGGCGGGTGGCGCCGGTGATGAGCCAGGTGCCGCTGGTGAAGAGGTCCGGCGTGCCGGCGGAGGTGGTCTTGAGGCACCCGGTCACGTTGCCGAGGCCCACATCCCCGAGGTTCCGCGCCCCGAAGTTGACGCCGTCCTCCGAGAGCAGGTCCGAAGGTCCGCCGCAGCCGGGGGGCCCGTCCACCTCACCGTCGCAGTCGTCGTCCACGCCGTTGCAGGTCTCCTCCGAGGGCAGGACGTGCTGGCGGCAGACGGGCTCGGCGGCCAGGCACGCGGTGCGGCCCGCGCGGCAGGCGCCCACCCTCGAGGGGTCCACGCAGTCGGCGCCGGTGCCGACGACCTCGTCGTCCTCCAGCCCGTTGCAGTTGTCGTCCCGGCCGTTGCACTGCTCCGGGGCGCCGGGGCTCACCGTGGGGTCCTGGTCATCGCAGTCCACGTCGTTGGCCACGAAGCCCGGGCGCGGCGCGCAGGCCCAAAGCGTCTGCCCCTCCGGGTCACCGGCGCCGTCCCCGTCCGCGTCCGGCCAGAAGGTGCGGCGCTCGAGCCCTTCGTCCACCTCGCCATCGCAGTCGTTGTCGAGCCCGTCGCACAGCTCCTGCGCGCCGGTGAAGACGCCAGGGTGGTCGTCGTCGCAGTCCCCGCCGGTGGCCACCCAGCGCGCGTTGGGGCGCGCCTCCGGCAGGGTCACCGGCTGCGCGCAGGCCAGCCGCTCGGTGGAGGGCGCGCCGTAGCCGTCCCCATCTGCGTCCAGGTACCAGCGCGAAGGCGTGGAGCCATCCGCGCAGGTGCCGTCCTCCAGCACCAGGGTGCGGCAGCGCGGCGCCTCGAGCGCGTGGCAGCACACCCCGTCATCACAGAGCATCCCGCCCGGGCAGGTCCCGTCCTCCCCGCACAGCCACGGCCCTGAGGCCTGCGGCACCTTGAAGCAGCCCGGGGCCGCGCAGATGAAGAGCAGCGCCAGGGCGAGGCGGGCGGCGTTCACGGCATCACCTCGAAGCCGAGCGCCTGGAAGGTCACCGTGAAGTCCGGCGCCGGAGAGGTGAGGTTCGGCTGGATGAGCAGCTCCACGCGGTGGATGGCCGCGAGGTCGGTGCGCGCGTCGGTGGAGAACCAGTCTCCACCGGTGGCGAAGGGGATGAGCTCGTTGATGGTCACCGTCCCCTGCCCGAGCCGCGAGGCCGAGGCCGGGACCCGGTAGCGGACGAAGGCGTCGTTCGGGCCGCAGAGCAGGATCATCGGCTGGCCGAAGTCGGACCAGCTCCCGTTGTTGTTCAGGCTGAAGGTGGCGTGCAGCCGCAGCCCCAGCCGCGCCTTGCGCAGGTCCCAGGTGCCCGTCGTCTTCTCCACCCAGCCAATCTGGGTGCCGCCCGAGACGCCGCTCCACACGCTGCCGGTGAAGGTGCGCGAGGTGCCCGCCGCGTCCTTCTGGCAGGAGGTGACGATGCCGTTGTTGCCGCTCGCGCCGCCCACCGACTTCGCGCCCTTCGTCACGCCCGCGCCCAGAAGGTTGGTGGGCCCGCCGCACCCCGGCTGGTCATCCACCAGCCCGTTGCAGTCGTCGTCCAGGCCGCTGCAGCGCTCGGCGCGGGGGAAGGTGGCGGACTGCACGCAGACCACCGCGCCGTCGGAGCAGGCGGTGAGGCCGGACTGGCAGGCGCCCTTCTTCACTGGGTCGAGGCAGGCGCGCCCGCTCTCGGCGGCGTCCTCGTCGACGGCGCCGTCGCAGTCGTCGTCGCGGCCGTTGCACAACTCCGGGGCCCCCGGGTGGACCCGCGCGTCCGCGTCGTTGCAGTCACCCCCTCGCGAAACCAGGCCCGGCGCCTCTCCGCAGCGCTGGATGGGCGTGGCGGAGGCGTCCCCGTACCCGTCGTTGTCCCGGTCCGGCCACAGGTCCACCAACAGGTGGCCTTCGTCGACCTGGCCGTCGCAGTTGTTGTCCACGCCGTCGCACACGTCCACCGCGGCGGGGTGCACCTGCACGTCGTCGTCGTTGCAGTCGCCGCCTTCGTTCACCCACTGCGCGCCCGGCGCCGAGCCCGGCACCGTCTGGGGCTGCGCGCAGCCGCTCCGGGACGAGTTGGGGTCCCCAAAGCCATCCCCGTCCGCGTCGAGGTACCAGACCCGGAGCGCCGCGCCGGACGCGCAGGTGCCATCCGGCCCGGGCAGGGTCACGCAGGCGGGGCTTCCGCCGGGGATGCAGCACAGGCCGTCGTCACAGACCCTCTCGCCGGGGCATTGGCCCTCGGCGTCGCAGCGGTAGGGGCCGTCTGCAGAGGGGCCGCGGTAGCACCCGGCCGGGAGCAGGAGCCCGGCTGCGAGCGCGAGCACCCACGCGGCGGGAGCGCGGCCGCGGGTCACTGGGCGCTCCCACTGCCTCCGGAGGGCCCCAGAAGGTCGAACACGAAGACGCCGGCGCCGCCTGCGGCCAGCAACCCGCCCGAGACCAGCAGCACGTTCCCCGTCCGCGCGAAGCCCGCCGCCCGGGCCGAAGCGCGCTCGGCCTGGTCCACCCGGAGGCAGTCGCGCTCCTGCACGCCGCACGGCTGCAGGTCCGTCTGCGCTCTCCGGGAGAGGCCCCCGTAGATGAGCGAGGTGGCCACGGCCAGCGCGCCCGCGCTCCACAGGCCGTAGGCCAGCGGCCTGCGCCAGAGGACGGTCTCTTCGCCTGTCGTCGTGGGCAGCGCGAAGGGCCCCGTCGCCAGGGTCAGCCGGTCTCCCGCGTCGAGCCTCTGGCGGTAGAGCACCGCCTGCCCAGAGGGAAGCAGCAGGTCGATGTCGTGCGCGCCGGCGGCCAGGCCCAAAGGCTCCGGGAGGGGCACCAGCGCCACGCGGCGGCCGTCCACCTTCACCACCGCGTCGGAGGGCGCCTGCACGGCCACGCTGGCCTTGCCCTTCCGGCTCCAGGCCGGCAGCGCCGCCTCCAGCACCATCCGGACCGCCCGCTCCGGCTGCGCGGGGGTGCCGCCCTTCACCACCTTGCGCACCACCTGGCCCGAGGCCGCGTCCGCGAAGCCCGCGCGGATTTCGAGGATGCGGTCGTTCGCGCGTGCGACGACCTCCAGGCCAAACGCCGCCTGCGCGAGCTCGCGGAGGCAGGCCGGGTCCTCGCAGGGTCCGCCGGAGGGGGCCGGCTGCAGCGGCCAGTCCACGAGCTCCCCCAGGTGCGCGGCCACCGCTTGCTGCACCGCCGCCGCGTGGGCCTCTGGCAAGTCCGGCGTCAGCACGCGCACGGAGAGCGCGCCACGGAGGACCGGGACGACGGGCGGGGCGGTGGGCGTGGCGGCGGCGGCCGCAGTTCCAACGAGGAGCGCAGCGGTGAGGGCGGAGAGGTTCAAGCGGACGGGCAGCTTAGCAGGCGGAGGAATCAGGCGGCCGGGAACGGGTCCACCCCCGAGACCCCGGCGTTCCCGAAGTTCGGTGGTTCCTCTTCGCCCGGTTTCAAGCGCCGGCCAACGCCCACACCAGGAGAAACCCCAGCCCCAGCGCGCCGAGAAAGGCGGCCGAATACGCCAGCCAGGCGGGCAGAGGCTGGGCGGGCGGGCGCAGGGGCTCGGCGGAGGGCGGGCCCTGCTCTTCGGCGGAGACCACCCCCTCCAATTCCCGCACCCACGCGGGCTCCGAGTGATGGCCGGACTCGGAGATGGACAGCCCGAACCCCACCCGGGCCTCGGTGATTCTCCTGGGCGTCTTCGCGGCGACGTGGGCGTCCGCCGGGTCGGTGATGCGCTCCTCGGGCGGCACGAAGTCCACCGGCGCGTCGAGCCCCCCGTGCTCGAAGGCGAGCGCGGTGGGCGGCGCCATCACCAGCCGCTTCTTCGCCGAAGGGTCGGTGGGCACCTCCGAGATGGGCAGCCCGCGCGAGAGCCCCTCCAGCGCCGCGTCCTCCGCCGCCTTCTCCTGCGCGTAGACCTCCGAGAGCAGCGCGCCCAGGGTCTGGTCATCCACCTGCGTCGCGTACTTCTGCCGCAGCCGGTGCAGCGCCGCCTCCAGTTCGGCCGCGTCCCCGAAGCGGTCCTGCGCCTCCTTCGCCAGGGCCTTCATCACCACCGCCTCCACGTCGGAAGGGACGGTGGGCTGCCACCGGGAGGGCAGGTCCCAGGCCGGGTTCGCCGCCCGGCGCCAGCGCTCGACGGGGTCCCCCTTCTGCGGCAGGAGCTTCCACGCGAGCAGCTCCCAGAGCACCGCGCCCGTGGAGTAGAGGTCCGCGCGCCGGTCCACCCGCTGCTTCTTCGCCTGCTCTGGCGACATGTACGCGAGGTTGCCGATGACCACCCGCGGCGCGGTCTGCTCCTCCTTGAGCGTGGACTGCGCGGCGCCAAAGTCGATGATCTTCACCTCCCCGGCGTAGCTGACGCACACGTTGGCCGGGGAGAGGTCCCGGTGCACCAGGTGCAGCGGGTTGCCGTGAGAGTCCTGCGCGTCGTGCGCGTAGGCGAGCCCGCGGCACATCCGCTCGCCGATGAGGAGGATGAGCCCCAGCGGCAGGGTCTCCTTGCGCTGCCGCAGCCGGTGCATGAAGCGGGAGACCGTAT
>CAZQVZ010000065.1:0-18534 GCA_964596895.1 uncultured Myxococcaceae bacterium | reverse complement strand
TTCGTCTGGTCCCACGCGTCCATCTTCCACAACGTGATGACCCGGCTGCCGTCGGTGGCCACCCTGGTGCAGGTGGGCATCCGGGATCTCTGCGACGAAGAGCAGGAGATGATCATCGACAGCCGCGGGCGCATCATCGACTTCTACGACCCGGAGCTGGCCCGCCGCCGGTTCGACGGCGTCCCCTGGAACAAGCAGGTGGATCAGATCGTCAGCAAGCTGCCCAGGGACGTGTACCTGTCCTTCGACATCGACGGGCTGGATCCGGTCCTGTGCCCCAACACCGGCACCCCGGTCCCCGGCGGCCTGAGCTTCCCCGAAGCGGTGGCGCTGGTCTCAGGCGTGGTCCGCTCCGGCCGCCGCATCATCGGCTTCGACCTGTGCGAGGTCGCCCCGGATCCGCGCGGCGGTGACTGGGACGGCAACGTCGGCGCGCGGCTGCTCTACAAGATGATCGGCTGGACGCTCCGGGCCCAGAAGCCGCAGCGCCCGGCCCGGCCGGCCCCGAAGGCGAAAAAGAACGTGAACGCGAAGCCCCGGGCGAAGGCGACCCCGCCGGCGAAGCGCCCTTCAGGAAGGCAGTAGCGCCAGGTTCGGCCGCGAAAGCCGGTCCTCCACGGTGTCCTGCCGCGGGAGGGTCAGGGTGAAGGTGGCCCCTTCGCCTGGACGGCTGTCCACCTCCAGGCTGCCCTGGTGCAACCGGACCAGCTCATGGGCCACGTACAGGCCCACGCCGTGGCCCTTGCCGCGCCCATCCGCTGCAGGCTGGAAGCGCTGGAACAGCCCCTCCCTCCGCTCCGGGGAGAGGCCGGGGCCGAAGTCCTGCACGGCCACCTGCGGCCCCCTGGGGCCCTCCGTCAACGTCACCCGGACATGGCGGGGCGGCGAGCCATAGCGGACGGCGTTGGAGACGAGGTTGCCCAGGACCTGCCGCAGCCTCGCCGGGTCCACCTGCGCCATCACCGGATGGTCCGGCAGCTTCAATTCGAACTGGAAGTCGGAGTGGGCCTCGCGGAACGGCTCCACCGCGCGCTCCACCACCTCCCTGAGGTCCGCACCCTCCACCGTCAGGGCCAGCCGCCCCTCCCCGAGCCGGCCGGCGTCGAGCAGGGAGTTGACGATGGCCTCCATGTTCTCGAGCTGCCGGGTCACCGCGCGGAAGTGCGAAGGATCCGGGTTGGCGCTGCTCTGGTTGAGGCGCCGCTCCAGCAGCTGGAGGTTCATCCGCGCCGCGGCGAGCGGGGTCTTCATCTCGTGCGCCACCCAGTTGATGAGCCGGTCCGGGGGCGTGTGCGGCGGCTTCTTCGAGGGCGGCGGCGGTTGGGCGCCACCGTCGCTGACGATGCCCTCCAGGGTGCGCTTGACCAGGGCCTCGAACTCGTCGAGCTCGAACGGCTTGGCCAGCCACGCCGAGGCCTCGCTGGCTTCGGGCGGGAGCGCCGCGGACAGGAGGATCACCGGCACCTGGCAGAGGCGTTCGTCCTTGCGCAGGGCCCGGCACAATTCGATGCCGGAGAGCCGCGGCATCATGTGGTCGGTCACCACCAGGTTGGGCTGCTGGGCGCGCGCGAGCGCCAGGGCTTCTCGCCCGTCGTGTGCGCGGAGCACGTCGTGCCCCAGATCCTCCACCACCTCGGTGAGGACCTCGAGCACCGCCGGCTCGTCATCTGCTACCAGGACCAGGCTCAACCTTCCGCCTCCTCGATGCCCCGTGGGCCGATCCGGAACCGCAAAGGTCCCTTGGGCAGGGCCGCGGCGCGGATCTTGTGGGGCCGGACCTCCCACACCTCGCCGGGGCGCACCACCGCCAACTCCAGGATGTTGTCCGAGAGCTCCGAGAGCAGCCCCTTCGCCCCCTCCGCGGTGACCAGGACCGCTCTGCCTCCGGCCGACAGCCGCCGCAGGAGCGCCCGGGTGAAGTCATGCCGCCGGTCCGGCGCCACCGCGTCCCAGAGGGGCTCGGCGCCGTCCAACACCACCCGGCCCACCTCCACCGAACGCTGCAAGAGCCCGTGCGCGACCTGGTCCGGCAGAAGCTCCAGCACCTCCGGGCTGAACGGCCGAACGCCTTCGGTCCGAAGGCCCATGGCCGAGGCCCGCGCCACCATCGACTCGGCCGGCTCGCCGAGGCTCGCCAGGAGCGCGCCGTCCTTTCCGCCCGCCCCCGCGAAGAGCGAGGCGAGCAGCGACTTGCCGGTGCCGTGCGCGCCGTGGATGAGCGTCACCCCCGCAGCCGGAATGCCGCCGCCCAGCCACGCATCCACCACCGGATCCCCGAACGGGGCCTGGGGCGCCGTGCCCGCGGAGGCGCGCTGGGGGACGGCCGCTTCGGCCTCGGCCTCGCAGCGCACGAAGATCTCATAGCCGTCATGGCCCAGCCGCACCGCGTGCTCGCCGCGCAGGTGGCGGTGACCGCGCACCTTCACCACCTCCAGCCGGCGCTCGCGGCGCATCCCCACCCGGTCGAACGGCAGGGTGATGACGCCGTCCACGGTGGCCGCCTCCGGGGTCTCCAGGATCCGGTCCGGGGAGGCTTCGAGCGTGAGCACACCTGTGCAGTCACTGGTCGCGAGCCCCACGCCCAGCTCCGAGAGGAACTCGCGGATGTGGGCTTCGTCTCGCCAGACGTCTCGCAAGGACCGCAGCCCGTCGATGACCAGCAGCTGCGCGCGCTGCTCGCGGACGCTGGAGAGGATCATCTCCCGGGTCTCGCGCACGCCCTTGCGCAGCCACGGGTAGATGGAGAGCAGGAAGATCTCCCGCCCCACCCGCTCGCGCTCGAAGAAGGAGAAGCGCTGCAGCGTCTCCAGGACCTTGGTGTGCGGCTCCGACGCGGCGGTGGCCAGCAGCACCGGCGCCCCCCGCGCGGCCTGGGCGAACGCCACCTGGCCCGCGAGGATGGTCTTCCCGCTGCCGGGCTGTCCCGCCACCAGGTGCACCTGCCGGGGTGGGATGCCTCCCCCCATCACCCGGTCCAGCGCGGGGATGCCGGTGGTGAGCAACGAGGAGGAGTGCGTCATGGGGGCGCATTTCACCCATGTGCCCGTTGGGGATCATCGAAGGACTTCCGTGGAGGTGCCCCTTCGGTTGGTGGCTGAACAGTGGCGGCAGAAAATGTAGGGAATAGGGCGCGGAGCCAGTTGTCCCTTTTGCCCCGTCGAGGTGCCACCCATGTCCCGCCCTTCCTCTCTGGCTTTGGCGGCCGTGCCCTGCGCGCTGGCCGTGCTCCTGTTCGCCCGCCCCGCCGCAGCGGACCGCGACAGCCGGCGCGACGCGGTGGTGGACGTGGTGGAGAAGGTCTCCCCGGCGGTGGTCCACATCTCCACCGAGCAGATCGTCGAGCGGCGGGCGCGCAGGGCAGACCCGTTCGGCCCGCTCTTCGACGACCTGATGGGCGGGCGGGACCGGCGCAGGTCCACCGAGAGCCTCGGCAGCGGCGTCATCATCGACGCGTCCGGGGTGGTCATCACCAACGAGCACGTCATCCGCGGCGCCTCGGCCATCCATGTGCAGTTGGCGGATGGGCGGCAATTGGCGGCGGAGGTCATCGGCAGTGACGCGGCCAACGACGTGGCGGTGCTCCGGGTGAAGGCGAAGGGCGCGCTGCCGGCGGCGAAGCTGGGCCAGAGCGGCGACCTGATGATCGGCGAGAAGGTCATCGCCATTGGCAGCCCGTTCGGCCTGTCCAAGACGGTGACGGTGGGCGTGGTCTCCGCCACCGGGCGCAGCTTCCGGGCGGGAGATCAGGTCTACAACGACTTCGTCCAGACCGACGCGTCCATCAACCCCGGCAACTCAGGCGGGCCGCTGCTCAACACGGATGGGGAGCTCATCGGCATCAACACCGCCATCTACGCCAGCGCCCAGGGCATCGGGTTTGCGATCCCGGTGGACAAGGTGAAGCGGATCGTCGCGGAGCTCACCTTGTTCGGGAAGGTGCGGCCGTCGTGGGTGGGCGCGCAGGTGCACTACCTGTCTCCGGACGTGGCGCGAAAGCTCGGCTGGGACCGCACCTACGGCGCGGTGGTGGTGGCGACGGATCCCGGCAGCCCGGCGGCGAAGGCGGGCCTCTTGCCGGGGGACGTCGTCGCCGAGGTGGGCGGGGCCCGGGTGATGGACCACGAGGACTTCGACGTGCGGATGCGCGGCTACCCGGCCCGGGCGCCCATCGCCATGCGCGTGTTCCGCAAGGGCGAGCTCCTGGACGTGACCGTGGTGCCGGTGGAGTTCCCGGCAGAGCTGGCCGAGACCCTGGCGTGGGACCGGCTGGGCCTCCGGGTGCAGCCGGTGCGCGGCGGCGGGCTGGCGGTGAGCGCGGTGCGGCAGGGCTCGGCGGCGGAGCAGATTGGGCTGCGGCGCGGGGACCTCGTCCTGCGCATCAACAACCGGCCGGTGACCTCCCGGGAGGCGTTCCGGGACGCGCTGGTGGATGCGCGCAGCGCCCGCTCGGTGCTCCTGCTCGTGCAGCGCGGGCGGGTGGGCTACCACGTCACCCTGCCCTTCTGAGCCGGGGCGGGCCGGGCCGTTTCTCCCACTCCCCCGCCGTCGCGACTACACTGGGCGCCCTCATGGCCTCCTATCGTTACCAGTCGCTGGCGGCGCTGCCCCAGAGCGGCGGCGGCGCCTATCTCGGGCTGGCGATCATCGACGATGCGCGGGCGGAGCCGGTGGTCCTGGTCTGGGTCCCCGAAGCGCTCGCCTCCGACATCGAGAAGTCTGAACAGGTCCAGCGCGAGACCGAGCGCGCGGCGCTGCTCGAGCACCCGCACATCATCCGGGTGTACGGGTTCGCGCGGCTCGAGCAGGGGCTGGCGCGGGTCGTGGAGTTCGCGGACGGCGAGAACCTCCGGCGGGTGCTGCGCGAAGCAGGCCCCCTGCCGCCGAAGCTCGCGGCCCGGTTGATGGCCGACGCGGCCCAGGGCGTCCACTACGCGCACCTCGCCGGCAACGACGACGGCACCCCGCTGCTCCATGGTGATCTGCGGCCGGAGACGCTGCTCGTCAGCTACGGGGGCCTGTGCAAGGTGTCCGGCTACGGCGCGAGCGCCTTCGCCCGGGACGCCACGGTGCGCTTCCGCCGGGTGGCGCCGGAGCAGCTGCTCGGTGGCCGCGGGGCCATGAACGTCACCACCGACGTCTACCTGCTGGGCACCACGCTCTTCGAGTGCCTCACCGGCAAGGCGCCCTTCGAGGACGCCCCGGACTTCGAGGCGGCGGTGCTGACGCAGGATCTGGACCCGTCCGCGTACCCGGAGATCCCCGGGGCGCTGTGGCCGGTGCTGCAGCGCGCGCTGGCGAAGAAGGCCAAAGACCGCTTCCCGTCCGCGCTCTTGATGCGTGAAGCGCTGGAGCTGGCCTGGCCGGATCTGCCGACGACGGGGGACGTGTCGGCCTGGCTGAATGAGCGCTTCCCGGATCAGACGGGCGCCCGGGCGGACCGGCAGAAGCTCATCGACGCGGGCATCGCGGGCTTCGCGCGGGCGCAGTGGGAGAAGTCCGCGGCGCAGCCCACCACGCAGCCGCCCTTCCCCGCCGTGCAGCCGCCGCCTGTGGCCGCGCCGCCCCCGTCTCCCCCGCCAGCGCCCACCGCGCCAATCGCAGCGCCCGCAGCCCCGGTCTCAACGCCCGCGCCGGTGGTCCAGCCACGCGCAGCACCGCCCGCCGCGCCCACCCGCGCTCGGGCCGCATCGCAAGACTCGCAAGACCCGCAGGATGCACCCCTCGCCGCTTCGCCGAGGTCCCGCGCGCCGCTGGTCATTGGCGTGGTGGGGCTGCTCCTGGGGTTGCTCGCGCTGGGGCTGGCGCTGACCCGGTCTTCGTCTTCGTCCTCGCCGGCGCCGACGGATGATCTCTCCGCGGAGCTGACGCCGCTGGTGCCCGAGCCGCAGGCGGCGCCTTTGGCGGACGCGGGCGCAGACGCGACGGCGGCGCGAGCGGAAGCGGACGCGGGCGCCCAGGCGGCGGCACCGGACGCAGCGGACGCAGGGGCTGGTGCGGCGGAGGCCGCCATCGCCCAGGGCACGCTCGCGCTGACCGTCGATCCGCCGGTGCGCGTGGAGGTGGATGGACGGCCGGTGGGCAAATCGCCCCTGCGGGTGGCGCTGGAGCCCGGCCGAAGGCGGCTGCGGCTCGTGGACCGGGACCGGGGCATCGACGTGGTCCGCAGCGTCACCGTCGCCGCCGGGGGCACCACGACCGAGAGCATCTACCTGCAGCGTGGCTTCGTGTCGGTGACGGCGCCGCCCGGCGCGACCATCTCCATCGACGGCAAGACCGTGGGCACCGCGCCGCTCGCGCAGGACGTGTCGCTGTACGAAGGGAGCCACGTGCTCGAGGTGCAGGCCGGCAAGGCGAAGTTCCGCGAGGCCTTCACCGTCAAGCCGAACCAGCGGGTCTACTTCGACGTCGGGCCGCAGTACCAGTAGCGGCCCGGGCGCCCCCTCACCCGGTCTTGCGGCGGCGGATCATCGCCTCGTACGAGCGCCCCACGCTCTGCGAGAGGATGAGCAGTTCCCCCACGTCCGGCGGGGTGAGCTGACCTGGGCCGTTGTCCACATAGAGCACGTGCACCACGCGGCCGCGGACCAGCAGCGGCAGCATCACCGCCGTGGTCGGGTAGGTGCCGCCGAGCATCTTGTAGAAGACCGCCGTGCCTGCGTCCCGCTTCATCGGGCCGATGAAGTGGGAGCGCGTGTCGCAGACGAGCTTGAAGGTGCTCTGGCCGCGCAGCGCCACGCCGATGCGGCGGACCGCCTTCTCGCGGATGCCCTCGCCCATCCCGTGCCAGCCGGTGATCAGCGGCCCCTGCACGTTGAGGATCAGCGCCCGCTTCCACTTGCCGATGGCGAAGCGCAGCACCGTCGTCGCCACGTCTTCGCGGTCCTGCGACTGCTGCAGCGCCGCCTGCGCCTGCGCGAAGGAGAGCGGCGGAGGGGGCGGATCGGGGGCCACCGGGGCGACAGGGGGCGGGGCCGTCGCCGGGGCGGCGTCCTCGACGAGCACCCCCTCCAGAACCTCCTCCTCGTCCGGCGGCGGGGCCGAAGCGAGCGGCACCACCTGCGCCCTGGGCGAGGGGGCGGGCCCCGCTGGCAGCTCTCCCGGCGGCACGCCCGGGGCGGCTGCGTCACCGGAGAGCGCCTTCGCGTAGAGGGACTGGAACTCGTCCTCGTTCATCAGGTCCGTGACGGGCGCCTTCGCCTCCTCCTTCGCCGCCAGGGTCCGCGAGGGCCGGGTCTGCCCCAGGTCGATGGGGCGGATGCTCCGGAACGCGCCGCAGTGCTTGCGCAACAGCTGGTGCATCCTGAACTCGGGGATGACCACCGGCACCACGCGTCTGCCGGTGACGAAGCCTACCCGGTCCAGCGCCGCGAGATCATGCGGGTGGGTGCAGGCCACGCTCACCCGGGTCTGGTCCACGCGCATGGGCAGGAGGTCGTGGTCGTCCGCGAAGTCCGGGCCGATGAGCTGCAGCGCCTTCGGATCCGGCGTCATGTTCCCGCTGGCGAAGGCGACGTTGTGCTGCCGCCCGAGCGCCTTCGCGAGCTGGGCCTCCGTCAAGAGCCCCAGCTCCACCAGGTTGGTGCCCAGCCGCCCGCCGTGAACCACCTGCAGCTCCAGCGCCTCCTCCAGCGCGTCGGGCGCCACCAGCCCCTCCTGGTGCAGGATCTCTCCCAGCCGCATGCGCGCTACGCCGCCTCGTGGGGGTGGTGGCTCAAGCCCACCCGGTTGCCCTCGGGGTCGCGCACGTAGAGGGTGAACGGCGTCCGGAAGAGCACCGGGACGCCGCGCTCCTTCAGCGCCGCCTCCACCGCCTCACGGTCCCCCCGCTCGATGCGCAGGGCGAACAGGTGCAGCCCCGCGCGCGGGGTCCGGAAGTGGTCTCCGGGCGGCTCGCCCTCACACGTCTCCACCGCGAGGAAGCCGCCGCCGGGGACGCTCAACCAGACCGACCGCAAGGAACCGTCCGGCGCGAGGTGCCGCACCTGCTCCGGCAGCCCGAGCACGTCCCGGTAGAACGCCGTCGTCTTCTCTACGTCACGCGCCTGAATCGCCAGGTGATGGAAGCCATGGGTGCGCATGGGGCGAATGCTATGCTGCTTCCCTCCCGATGGCGCGGCTCCTGATCGTCGAAGACCAGCCCGAGCTGGCTGCCCTGGTCTCTGCCGCCGCGACGGCGCGCGGACACGTGGCCGTGGAAGCACACACCGGCGGCGCAGCGCTGGACCTGCTCGCAGGGACGGACCTCCCAAAGGCCGCGGTGGTGGACCTGCTCTTGCCAGACAGGAACGGCGGCGAGGTGCTCCGCGCGCTCGCCTCCCGCGGCATCCCGGCCTTCGCGGTGAGCGGCGTCTACAAGGGCAGCCGCTACGCGAAGGAGGCGGTGGAGGATCTCGGCGCGCGCGCCTTCTTCGAAAAGCCGTATGACCTCGGCGCGCTCCTGGACGCGCTGGAGGGCGTGGTGGGCCCGGGCGCGGCTCCCCTCCCCTTCGCGGACCGGGAGCGCGTGTGGCGGGAGGAGGACCAGAAGGCGCCTGCTCAGGACCGCGCGCCCGCTGCGCCGGCCGGACCTTCCGCCGGGGCCATCCGCGCCGGCACCATCCCCAGGCTGCTGGGCGCCTATTACCTCGCGCGCCACGCCGGAGAGCTGCGCCTGTCGCAGGGCCAGGTGGTGAAGGTGGTGTACTTCGAGGACGGCCGCCCGGTGTACGCGGCGTCGAACCTCGCGCAGGAGCGGTTCGCCCGCTTCTGCGTCCGCCGCGGCGCCCTGCCGGAGGAGGAGTTGGGCGCGGTGGCGGCGCTGGCAAAGGAGAGCGAGCTGCGCACCGGCGAGGCGATGATCCAGCTGGGCCTCCTCACCCCCGCGCAGCGGCGCGAGCTCCTGGAGGCGCAGGTGAAGGAGATCATCTGGTCCACGCTGTCGTGGACCCAGGGTGACTTCGCGTTCTCGCCCCGCCGCATCACCCGCGCGGATCTGGTGCGGGTGTCGGTCTTCCCCGGGGACCTGGTGATGGAGGGCATCCGCCGGGAGCCGCTGGTGGCCCTGCGCAAGCACCTGCCGCCCCACCGCAAGCTCTTCCCCGCGGCGGATCCGCCCTACGCGCTGCACGAGCTCGCGCTCTCCGGCGACGAGGCCCACCTGCTCGTCTGGGCGGACGGCAGCAAGACGGTGGAGGACCTGATCACGCTCAGCGACCTGAGCGAGCGAGAGGTCCTGGCCGCCCTCAGGGGCTTCGAGCTTCTGGGCCTGGTCGAAGAGCGCGAGGACGCGCCGCCGTCCGGCCGCCGGATCTCCTTCGGGCTGTGAGCAGCAGGGCCAGCGCCCCCAGGGGCCACAGCGCCTGGGCGGCGGCGCCGGCGCTGCAGCCACAGCCGGCCGAGGCCACCTCTCCTCCGAGCGCCACCTGCCGGGACACCGCGGCCTGGTGGACTTCGAGCTGCCCTGACGCCTGCGCCTGACCAAAGAGCGTGGGCCGCGCGAGGATCCGCACCCGGGAGCGCCCGCCCGCGGGCAGAGAGATGCCCTCCACCACCAGCCGGCCGCCCTCCTCGCGCGCCACCGCGGTCTGGTCGTCCAGGAGCGCCGAGCCGGGCACATAGCGCAGCCGCTCCAGCTGCGTCACCCAGCTGCCGGAGCGGACGTCACACCCGCTGGTGTTGGTGAGCACCACGTCCACGGTCACCACCGAGGCATCCGAGGTCAACGGCGGATCCACGGTCACCTGCGCGTCCACGAACGGCGACTCGGGGAAGGCGCGAACCGGCAAGGTGCCCGCCTGCGTCTCCCGATCCCCGGCGGTGGCGCGCGCCGCGAAGCGCGAGGTGTGCCCCACCACGTCGTCCCAGTGGACGCCGGACGCGCGGATCGTCGCCACGTCGCCCGCGGAATCGACCAGGGACGCCGGGCCCTCCGTGTGTTCCCACCGGGTGGTCTGGCCGAGACACGCGTCCTCCGAGAGCACGTGCGACAGCGTCGCCCAGGCGGTGACGCTCCCCGCTTCACAGCGCGCCAGGAGCGGTGATGCTTCGAGCGTGCCCAGCGCCGGGTCGTCCGTCCCTTCGCTCGTCCAGCTCACCGTGTTGGACACCACCGCGCCACCCGTGCCCTCCAGCGTCGCCTGCACGCTCAGGGTGGTGGGCTGACAGGTGGCCACCGGCACCTCCAGCCCCCAGGGCCCCGGCACCGGGTGCGTCTCGCGGTGCTCGAACCCCCTGCCGTCGGTGAGCAGGAACTCCGCCTGAAGGTCTCTGTGGTCGAGACAGTCGAGGTCCACCTGCGATTCGCCCTGCGCGCCGCCCGCTGCGTTCAGGGTCAGGGTGAGCGTGGCCTCCGTCACAGGCTGCAGGTCCGGTTCGACCTTCACCGTCACCGTCCGCTCTTCCGAGGCCTCGTGCGCGCCTGCGCCGGCGCGGTTGGTCGCGGTGAGCGCGAAGGTCCCCTCGTCGCACGCCTCCGCGCTGTGCACCGTCACCTGCTGCGCCAGGGTGTCGGTGCTCGAAGACAAAGGCGGGGTGACGGTGACGTTCGCCGGCGGAGCAGACTGCAGGCGCCACGAGGTGGTCACCAAGGGCTCGCTCCCCGTCGTCGCGTGGCAGAGGTGTGCCTGCGCTGCGGAGAGGACTTCGCTCGAACCGCCCACGACGGTCTGGACCGCGCCCGCTCCGAAGGGCGGCTCGGGCGGCCCCCACGGGGCCACGGTGACCTGCACCGCGGTGGGAGACGAGGCGCCGTGCGCGTTGAGCGCCTGCGCGTCGAAGGTCACGTTCAAGCCTGCGGGGTCGCACACGTGCGAAGGCGGCGTCACCTCCACGAACGCGCCCATGGGGCCTGGCGTGAGCGTGACGCCCTCCTGGGTCAGAGGCGTCCACTGGTGGGCGAGCCCCGCGCACTCGCCCGCAACCGGCGCCGCGTCCACGCGCCCCGCGGGGCCGTTGGCCTCCAGCGCCAGCACCGTCGGCGTCAGCGCCGGCGCGAGCGGCGGCGTGGCGCGCGTCACGGTGAACGTGGCCGAGGAGACGGTGGTGTGGCCCGACCGCCCGTCCGTCGCCGTCAGCGTGTAGGTGAAGTCCTGACCGCCGCCGCACAGGCCGCCCAGAACCGGCGCGTGGAAGGTCCCGCTCAGCCCGTCCGGCGAAAGCTGCAAGGTAGCCGGGGGATTGCCCACCGCGGCCTCCCACGTCACCACCACCGCGTCACCGTCCGGATCATCCACCGCGAGCGTGAACGGATGGCTCGAGCCTTCGCCCAGGCTCGCCGCGGGCCCCATGAACGCAGAGGGCGGCTGGGTGTTCTCGTAGGTGAAGGCGCCGCCCAGCCCCGAGGCGTCCGTGGTCATCGCGCAGGTGTGCGCGCCCGCGCAGTGGACCTCCTGCGGGCTCGCCGTCCCGAGCGCCGGGGGCGCGGTCGAAGGGCGCCACGAGGTGCCGAAGAGCGCCGGGTCCTCGAAGGGGACCGCGCTGTAGAGCGCCCGGTCGCCCGAGGTGGTGAGCACCACCGCCATCCCGAAGCGCCCGCCGCTCCCCCTGCTGAGCGTCACCGAGATGACCTCTGCGACCTCCGGCGGCAGGGTCACCTGCGTGAAGGGAGCGAACTGGTCGGTGCTGATGAGCGAGCGCCACAGGCCTCCCGCGGCGTCCACCCCCCAGGCCTCCATGCCGTTCGGGTGATCCACCAGCGACACCGAGACAGGCGGCGGCCCGCTGCCGACCTGCGCTCCGTCCACGCGCTGGTTCGTCCGGAAGAAGAAGAGGTTGTTCGTTCCCCCGAAGGCGGGGGGATCCGCGGCCTGCAACAGGTAGCTCTGCCCGCCCTTCTGCAGCATGGCCATGGCGCGGGTGCAGCGGTCCTGGGTGAGGCTCGCCGTCCAGTTGGAGGCGCCGCCGGTGTTCGAGAAGAAGAGCTGTGAGGAGCCGGTGGCCACGCTGGCGCGTCCACAGGCTGCGGCCCACCCGCCGGGAAGGCGCCGCAGCCGCACCACGGCCGTCCCCTGTACGAAGCCGGCGAAGCCGCTGTAGTTGCAGCCCGAGGTCGCGCTCAGGTTGCCGTCGTCATCCACCTTCACCAGGCACCCGTTCTCATCCACGAACGCGGTGACCGAAGCGCCGGTCAGGCTCTGGGTGACCCCCTGGGTGCCGAAGAGCTCGTAGCCGCCGGTGCTCGTCGCCACGCCCACCGCGCCGGCCGAATTCGGCAGGGCATCTCGCACCGCGTCGCCGATGTCGGGCCCGCCCGTCCAGCCGGCCTGCGCCGAACCTGCCACCCACAAGAGCAGGCCTACGAAGGGGAAGGGGCTGCGCATCCTCACCATGCAGCCTCCGCTCGGAGGTACACGCGCTGCGCCTCTTCGCGCACGGGCGACAGGCCCAGGCCTTCGAAGCCAAACACGTTGTAGCCAACCGCCATCATGAGCGCGTCTCCGAACCGGTAGCCGGCCTCACTCCGAACCGCGGTCAATTCTCCACCGTCCGGGGCCGCAGATCTCCGTGCGACTTCTGCAGCCAGTTCCAGACCTCCGACCACTCGCACCGAGGGACGGAGCGATGCGGACACCACGGTTGCGCGGCTTGCGCCCACGCTGGACCAACCGACGTGCGCGCCCGATGCCACTGCAAAACGGTCACCCAGGCGGACGGAGGGCATCACCGAGAGCCGCCGCAGCGCGACGTCCAGGGGACGGTCCGCGCGCCGCTCGCGCTCCTGCGCCCACTGGGCAACGAGCAGGAGAGGCCCCGGACGCCAGGACAGCCCCACCGAAGACTCCACCAGGAGCGCCTCCAGAGAGTCCGAGCGGCGGGTGTCCGAAGCGTTGACGCGGCCCGCGAGCCGAAGGTTCTTCATCAGGTCGAAGGACGCCGCGGCCGTCACCAGCCGCTGCCAGCGATCCACGTTCGGCAACGCCGCTTCGTCCTCCGGCAGCGACGCAGTCAGCAGGCGCCTCCCGCGCTCGCGCCGCACCTCTGCGCGCCCCGACAGCCGCACCCGCGCGCGCACCCAGGACAGGCCCGCGCCGCCCGCATCCCGCCGCAGGCCGGAGACGAACTCCAACGGATGTCTCACCCCGCGCTCGTAGCGGCCCGTCAGCTCGAGCCCGGAGCCGAGCGCGTGGCTCAGCCCCACCGCCCGGGCGATGCGAACGTCGGTGGCGTTGTGGGCGCCCACGTCCTCCACGAAGACGGTGGTGCCTTCGGCCACGTGGGTGCGCGCCCCGCTCACCGCCCGGCGCTCGCCCACGTCGGGGCCATCCACGTCCACCGAGTAGCTGCCGTAGAAGACCTCTTCGCCGCGCGCGACCTCCGCGTGCGCCCACGCCAGCGCGCCGAGCGCAGGACCCCAGCCGGCGCGGAGCCCATAGCGCGCGCCTTCGCTCCAGGCGACGTCGGCGCCCACCTGGCTGAAGGTGTCGTCGTAGGCCCCGGGGCCCGCTCCGCGGACGGCCAGGTTGTGCCGGTGCGCAGCGACGAGCCAGAGCCGCTCGTGGACGCGGTAGCGCGCGGCGAGGCCCACGGAGCTTCGGGCGCCCTCTTCGTCCGGCCCTTCCGCGCGGGCGTCGGTGTCGAGGGAGGCATCCCGCCCCGCCAGCCGCAGCTCGAAGCGTTTCCCGAACCACCCGACGTAGCCCCCCAGGGTCCGCTGGGCGATCTCCCGGTCCCCGAAGGGCGCGCGCGGATCCACCGCCGTCCGCGCGTCCCCCAACAGCCCCACCCGAAGCGGCCCCACAGGCTGCTCCACCTGCCCGGAGAGCTGCGCCAACGCTCCGCGCCCATCCCACGTCGCGTCCGAGTAGCCCCGCGTACGCCTGCGCCACGAGAGATCCACGCGGCCGCCGCGGTAGGTGGGCCCGTGCAACCTCGTGGTCAGCGCCCAGCCTTCGGGGGCCGCGCCCTCGAGGTCTCCCTGCACGCGCGTGGGCCCTACGAAGTCGAGCCCGCCGGATTCGGACAGGGTCACGTCCCCTGCACGGTGCGCATGGCCTTGCGACTGCGCCGCCTCCACCGAGAGGCGCAGGGGCCCCAGCTTCCCTTCGGCCGCGCCGCGCAGGAGCCAAAAGCCCCCGTCGAAGGCGCCCTCCTGCACCGCGCCCACCCGCGCCCGAAGGGGCCCCAGCCGCGCGCCCACCTCGGCGCCCGCCGCGCCCAGGGACTCACCGAAGACGAGCCGCTCGTAGTCCACCACCAGCAGCGGCGCTGCGCCCGCCTGCGGCAGGTCCGAAGAAAGGAGCGGGAGCCCCGCCACCAGGGACAGGGGCCGCGCGAGCAGGAGGCGGCCGCTGAGCGGATCCAGCTCGTAGTCCACGCCGCGCACCAGGTGCCGCTCGCCAATGGGCACGGCGGTGACGCCGTCGCGCAGGACCACGCGCACCTGATCGCTGCCGCGCACCACCGACCCGTGCGGCAGGTAGAAGAGGCTGCCACCGGTGGCGAGGAACTCCGCGTGCGCGGGCACCGTGGCGAGCCCGGCGGCCGGATCTGCCATCCCCGGCGAAGCGAAGGCCCTCACCTCCGCGCCCACCTTCGCCTCCTCCCGGGTGTGCACCCGCGCGTACGGCCCGGTGAGGCCGCGGTGGTAGCGCCCCACCTCCGCGTCCATGAAGGACGCCCGGAAGTTCCCGAAGCCCACGGTCCCGTGGTCCGGATGGGTGGCGGACAGCCGCAGCCGCGACTCGCCCGGGTTGGGGACGAGCGTGGTGCTCTCATCTCCCCAGACATGGGGGTGGCGGTCCGGATCCAGCGCGCGGTCGAACGCTTCGGGCCGTCTGGGAAAGGCCAGGGCAAAGGCCCCCGCCTCCCGCGCGTCCAACAGGTCCGTGTCCCGAAGGTCGAGCTGGCCTTCGACGAGCACCTGCCCCAGAGCCACCTCTGCGTGCGCAGCGCCACGGCCGGTCACCCGCGCCGCCGTCGACAGGTCCCCTGCGCCCAACCCGAAGGACACCTCCAGGTCGAGCAGCGCCACCGCGAAGGGCTGCGCGCGCGCGGGGAGCAGCAGCGTGGTCCGCGTTGCGGGTTCGCCCGGCGGGGCCACCGTCAGGTCCACCGCGTTGTCGCCCGGCACCAGCGTCACCGGCAGGTCGGCGCGGCCAGACTCCCCCACCGTGACCGTGCGCTCGCCGCTCTGGATCACCGTGCCCGGCGCCCCCTCGATGACCACCGCCCCAGGGCCCGCTGCCGCCGGCGCCTCCCGGGTGGCCGGCACCTCCACCGTCGCCAGCGGGCGCGGCGCCCGGGGGACCACCAGCACGCCCCCGCGCCTTCGCACCACGTCCACGCGCTGCGAGTAGAGCTGCACCTGTCCACCCGGCGCCTCCACCCGGAGGGTGAGGACGTTGGGACCGGGACGGACCGGGACCTGCGCGACGTACCGGCCATCCGCCGTCACCTCTGCAACGACCGCCGCCGCCTCCGCCGCTTCCGCCGCCACCTCTACGCGCGCCCCGGGCGCAACCTGCCCGGACAGCTCGTGCAAGACGACGCCGTCCTGCGCCTGGGGCTGGGGACCGCCTTCGGGCGGCGCCTCTTGCGGGGACTGCCGCAGGCGCGCGACCTCCTGCATCGGCCTTTGGACGGCGAAGTCCTGGAGCACCAGGCCTGCGAGCGGCACCTCCAGCGTCACCGCCTCGGGCACCACGCGCGCGCCGGGCGCAAGCCGCCTCGCGTCTGCGCGGAGGCGATGACGCCCGGGCAGAAGCCGCAGCCCCCCGCGCGCCTCCGGCGTGCGCGAGGGCACCGCCGCGAGGTGGTAGCGCCCCTGCGCGTCCGTCACCACCTGCTGCCCGGTCTCCAGCACCAGCCGCAGGCCGGCGTGGCCGGGCTCGTCCGCGCTGCAGCGGCCATCCGCGTCCAGGTCCTGGCAGGCGCGCCCGGCGATGCCCCCCGCCAATTCGTCCCTCTCCCGCGTCACCTGGCCCTGCGCCGCCGCCACGGTCGGGGTCAGCACCGCGAAGATCGCGAGGAACCACACCGCGCAGCGCGGGGCGCTCACGGGCCCGCCTCCACCGTGGCCCAGCCCACCACGCCGGTGGCCACGTCGCGGACACCGACCTGCGCCCGTCCAGACGAAAGCTGGAGGATGGTCCTCGCGCCGTCTCGGCGGAGGGAGGTGACCTTCGCGCCCTGCACCGCGTGGGCAGCTTCGCGGTCCGCCAGAAGGCGCCCCTCACCATCTTCGAGCCAGTAGGTCACCTGCCGTCCCGAGATGTCGAAGCGCACGTTCACCGGCACCGGCGGGGCAACGGTCACCTCCAGCGAGAACGGCGCCGACCCGGGCCGCTCGGACCGTGGCCACGCGTGACCGTCCTCCATCAGGTGCAGCGTGGTGGCGAGCCCGGGCCACCGCGCGTGGCGTATCTGCACCGCACCGCGCAGCCCCGCTGCCTCCCCGGCGTCGGCGGCGCCGTCAGCGCCGGTCTTCACCTCCCGGTCCCCCACCCGCACCGGCTGGTCCGGCACCGGTCTGCCGAGCAGATCCGTCACCCCCACCCACAGCCGCCCTCCCTCCACCCACGCCTGCAGCCGCGCCGGCTGGGTCCCGGTGGGCCCGAAGGCGCGCAGGGTGAGCCTGGCCGTCGCCGCCTCCCCTTCCGGCGCCGGACGAAAGGACACGAAAAAGGTGCCGGGGGCGTCCTGGTTCTTCGGCGCCGTCTGCACCTCTCCTTCGCTGGCATGGGCCACGACGGTCGCGCCGTCTCTGGGCCGGCCGAGCGGATCCTTCACCTGCACCGTCGCCTCGAGTTGCGCGCCGCGGTGGACCAGGGGCTCGTCGCTCGCCACCTCCAGTCGCGCCGCTGGCCCCTGCACGAGCTCCACCTCGAGCTCATCGCGGGAGACGTTGCGGCCATCCCGCCAGGTCGCCTGCAGGCGCAAAGGCGGCCCCAGCGAGGAGGGCGCGGTGACGATCCATTCGGACGCGCCATCCCCCAGCGCGCGCCGTTCGCTCTGGCCACCGGCGCTGGTGCGCAGCGCCACCTTCGCCCCCGGCTTCGGCGCGCCGAACACGTCACTGGTGGCGCAGACCACGCGGGCGCGCGCCGCGCCGTCCGCGGGCAGGCGCCGGGGGTTCACCACGCACGCGAGCTGGTCGGTGGGCGGGACGCGGAGGTGGAAGCGGCTTCTGCGCCGATTGCCCGCGCGGTCCTTCGCGATGACCTGGGCTATCTGGTGACCGGGCGGCACCACCACCGGGATCTTGAAGCGCCCGTCCGGCCCCGCCTTCGTCGGCCCAAAGGTCCGCCCGGCGATCTCCAGGGTCAGCTCCGCGTTGCGCTCGCTCGTCCCCGGAAGGTCGATGGCGGAGGCCAGCGGCACCAGCAGTGAGCCCGCAGCGCCGTGGATGGAGTCCGGGTGCGGCCACGGCGCGAAGGCGACGATCACCGCGACCTCGGGATAGCGCGTGTCCGGCAGGACGTAGCGGCCGCGGAAGTGCCCGGGCCCCACCCGCGACAGCGCCTCCACCACGCCCACGTTGGCGCGCAGGACCGGCGGTGTGGCCGCTTCGTCCGGCGCTCCGTCCGCGTCGAGCACCCGCACGTCCAGCGTGGCGTCCGCGTCCTCGCCCTTCACCGGCAGCCGCTCGCCAGCGAGCGTCAGCACCACCTTCGCGGCTGGCGGCCCGAGCACGTACCGCTGCTGCGCGCGCAAGGCGCCCTGGGATGCGCGCACCACCACCGCCTTCGCGCCCTGGTCCGGGACGACCAACAGCGTGTGCAGGGGCGGCCGCGGCGGAGCGGGGCGGATGATGCCGCCTTCGACCTTCAGCTCCACCTTCTGCGGCGGCACCGGCTCACCGTTCGCGTTGCGCGCCTGCACCGCCACGAGGAAGCCCTCGGGCGGCACGGCGTGCTCGGGCCCGAGGAGCTCCAGGGTCTGCGCGGAGGCGCTGGCGGCGGCGAGCACCAGCGCGATGGTGAGCCGGAGTTCCAGGCGCACGACGCTACCAGAGGCGCGCGCCAATGCTGACGCTCGAAGTGCGCGTACCGCTACCGGCGCGCGCGGCTGCGCACGGTGATTGGCCGCTGCAGCCTGCGACCCGTGAGGAGGACGGCCACGCCGAGCATGGCCGCCATGAGGGACAGGCCCCCGCCGCTGGAGGAGCAGCCGCCGGTGATGGGCGAGAGCGGCGCGGGCCGGGGCTCCGGGGCCGGCACGCCGCCAGGACCGAAGAGCTTGTGCCCCCGGATGGTGCCGAGCTCCTTGCCGCCCACATCCTTCACCCCGAGCGACGCCGCGGTGGTGGCCGCCTGGGCTTCGCAGCTGGTGAGGCCGCCATAGACGCGCACCGTGTAGCTGGAGCCCTTGGAGCCTGCGAGCGTGGCCTTGAGGAAGTTGATGTCCCGAAGCGTCACCCGCCGCTCGATGCGGGCCACCGACTTCTTGAAGGCGCTGGGCTTCACCTCCGCCTTGCCGTTCAGCCACACCTTGCCGCTGGTGGCGCGCTTGCCCGTCGGGTCGCCGTTCTCCACACAGATGAGGCCCTGCTCGCCGTCGGTGGCCTTGAACAGCTCGCTGTCACACTGCGGGTGCCCGGCGCTCCGCGAGAGCACCAGC
>CAZQVZ010000064.1:0-18816 GCA_964596895.1 uncultured Myxococcaceae bacterium | reverse complement strand
AGACGCCGCCATGGCGACGGGCGTACAGCCAGTTGAACAGGGCGGTGCGGGCCCCGCCGATGTGCAGGTACCCGGTGGGCGAAGGAGCGAATCGCAGGCGCGGTGGGGACGACATGGGGCGTGCGCGAATAGCACAAACCGTCAGCGGTTAGGCTAGGTTGTCCGCGTGCCGGGCCGGGGAGTGGAAGTCATGTCTCAATTTGCGGGAGCACGCTTCCTGCGCGTCTTTTCCTGGGCGCTCATCGCGCCTCTTTTCTGGGCCCTCTCGGCCCACGCCACCACGCTGGTGTACCTGGATGTGCCCGGCAAGGCCCGCGGCGCGGACCTCGTGGTCCACGGCAAGGTGGTGTCCTCGAAGGCGCGCTGGAGCGGGGATGGCCGCCGCATCTTCACCGAGACCACCGTCCGGGTAGAGGACACCTGGAAGGGCCAACCCACCGAGCAGGTCCTGGTGCGCCAGCCGGGCGGTGAGGTGGAGGGCGTGGGCCAGCGGGTGGACGGCGTGGCCAACCTGCCCGAAGGGCAGGAGGTGGTCCTCTTCCTCGAGGCGCGCCCCGGCGGTGCGTGGCTCCTGCATGGCATGGCGCAGGGCAAGTACCGCGTGGAGCGCACGTCGGACGGGAAGGACGCGTGGGCGGTGCCGGAGGAGGCAGGCCACGTGCGGCTTCTGGACCCGGTGACCCGCGAGGAGGTGACCGTCACCCCGAAGACCCTGTCCTTGACCGACCTGCGGGGCCAGGTGGCGCAGGCCGTGGGCGCAGCGCCGGAGGAGGGCGCGCCGCCTTCGGGGACGCAGAAGACGCCTTCGGGCGCGGGCAAGGCGCTGGAGCCTCAGTGATCTCGTTGCCGCTCCTGTTGACGCTGGTGGTCGCCGCCGGCGACGACCCGTACATCCGCAGCCGCGTGGACACCGGCGTGCTCATCGACCCGAACGCGCACTGCCTGTGGTGGGACCAGCAGGACGTGGTCTTCCGGCAGCACGTCCGAGGCAACCCCGACACCACCGGGGAGACCGAGTTCATCGCCGTGGCCGCGTCCCTGCAGACCTGGGCGGACGCCAACGCCGCCTGCGGGCACCTGGCCATCTCGGAGGGGCCACGGGTGAATGACCACCTCATCGGCATCTCGTCCACGGGAGGGAGCGACCAGAACGTCATCGTCTTCCGGGAGACCTGGTGCGGGGACGAGGTGCCGGCCTCACATCCGTGCTGGCAGGACGAGTCCTGCATGAACACGCACGACTGCTGGAACATGTCGAAGAACACCATCGCCCTGACCACCACCACCTACGAGACGCGGACCGGGCGGATCTTCGACGCAGACGTGGAGCTCAACGCGGCGTTCTTCGTCTTCACCACCGTGGACGGGCCGCCGTGCACCCCGCCGGTCTTCAACCAGAGCTGCATCGCCACCGACGTGCAGAACACGATGACGCACGAACTGGGGCACGCCCTGGGGCTGGACCACACCCGCTCCGCAGGCTCCACGATGAACGCCACCGCGCCCGGCGGAGAGATCTCCAAGCGGGTCCTGGACCCGGGCTCCCGGCAGTTCATCTGCGACACCTACCCTGTCGGCCGGCCGCCGCAGGATTGCGTGGTGCAGCCGGTGCCCCAGCCCAACGCGCTCGGGGCGTCCGCGGGGTGCGCGAACGGCGCCTTCGCGGTGATGGCGTTGGGGGTGGGGTTGGCGCTCGCGCTGGGGGGCCGCAGGAGACGGCTCCGGTGAGGCGCGCGGCGGCGCTGGCGCTGGTGTGTGCGTCCTTCGTGGCTTCGGCGCAGGAGGGCGGGTTTCTGCGCACCCGCGTGCCGGGCAAGGAGCTGTGCCTGCACTGGAGCGCGCGCCGTTACGTCTACAACTACCATTCGTCCGGCAGCACCCAGACGCCGGGCACCGCGGAGTTCGTGGCCATGGAGTCCGCTTTCGACTCCTGGCGCGCCCTGGCCAAAGACTGCAGCGACTTCGTGTTCGAGTCCGGCCCCATGGTGGGCACCGCCGTGGTCGGGTACGACCGGGATTCGACGGACAACACCAACGTCATCGTCTTCCGCGAGCGCCACTGCCGCGCGGTGGTGCCCGAGAACGACCCGTGTTGGGCGGACGGGCGGACGGCGTGCGGCAACAAGTACCAGTGCTGGGACAACGGGGACCGGGTCATCGCGCTGACCACCAGCACCTTCAGCACCGTCACCGGCATCGTGTTCGACTCGGACATCGAGTTCAACGCGGCGCCGGACGAGTTGGGGGAGCGGTTCCTCTTCACCACAATAAGCGGCCCGCCCTGTGAGCCGGAGGCGCAGTCCGCCCTGTGCTCGGCCACCGACGTGCAGAACACGCTCACCCACGAAATCGGCCACGTCATCGGGCTCGACCATGTGGAGGTGTCCGGCTCCACCATGGAGCCCACCGCGCCCATTGGCGAGACCCAGAAGCGCGTGCTCGACGAGGGCACCCGCGCGGGGTTCTGCCGCATCTACCCGAAGGCGCAGCCCACGCCGCCGTGCGAGGACGTGGACGTGTACGTGGAGGCGGTGAACCAGGGGACCCGCGGGCTCAAGAGGGTGGGGTGCGCGGCGGCGGGCGGAGGCGCAAGCTTCGGCCTCGGTGGCGGCGCGCTGGTCCTGCTCATGGGCCGGTGGAGGCGGGGGCGCCGGGGGCGATGAGGTCCCAGCCGAGCTTGAGCACCAGCGCGAAGACGACCGAGAGCACGACGTAGCGGATGAGCCTCGCGCCGCCTCGGACCGCGAGATGCGCGCCGAGGTAGCCGCCCACGAACTGCCCCGCCGCCATGGGCAGGGCGACCTTCCACAGCACCAGGCCCTGCAGCCCGAACAGCGTCACCGCCGCCAGGTTGGAGGCGAAGTTCACCACCTTGGCGTCGGCGGTGGCCTGGGGCAGGGGCAGGGCGAGCAGCCCCACGAACCCGGCGATGAGGAAGGTCCCGGTGCCCGGGCCGAAGAACCCGTCGTAGGCGCCCACCGCGAGCGCAAGCACCGCGGCGCGGGCGGCTTTGTGCCGCGCGGGAAGCGAGGGGCGCGCGCCCTCCTTCGGGCGGTAGAGCGCCATGAAGGCGGCCACCACCACGAGCAGGAAGAGCACCACCGGGCGCAGCGCTTCGGGCCGCACGAAGAGCACCCCGAAGGCCCCCACCGCCGAACCCAGAAGGCCGAGCGGGAACGTCAGCTTCGCCCGGGACGGGTCCAGAAGGCCGGCGCGCCCGTAGCGCGTCAGCGCGGCGAAAGATCCGAAGACCGACTGGCCCTTGTTGGTGCCCAGGGCCAGATGCGGCGGCAGCCCCACCGCGAGCAGCGAGGGGAGGGTGATGAGCCCACCGCCGCCGGCGATGGCGTCCACCACCCCGGCCACGAGCGCCGCGGCCACCAGCAGCGCCAACTCCCCAGGGCCCAGGCTCACGGACGGCATCCTCCCCGGCGCCGCGACGCGGTCAACTTCGACGGCGCGCTGCGGTCCGGGGCGGAGACTTCAAGGTGACGTCAAGGTGACGTCAGGGGGCGTCAGGGAGCGTCAGGGAGCCTGCGGCTGCGCGCGGAGGACCCTTCGGACGAACATCCGCATCCAGATGACCTCGTTCGCGAGCATGGCGTCCACCGCCGCATCCCCGTGGACCGCGCGGGCGGTCTCGCCGGTGCACAGCCGGGCGATGGCCTCTTCTGTGCGCTGCGCGGCTTCGCCGGTCCCCTCCTCGGCGATCACGTCTCGCACCCACCGGGGGCCCGAGGCCCGCCACAGGGTCCGGGGGACGATGAGCAGCCCCACCAGGTCGTCGAGCGCGTCCGCCTGCGCTTCGCTCACCCCGGGGGTGGTCAAGGGGGCTTGACCAGTTGTCAAGGCGCCTTGACGATCAGCGGCGGTCAGCGCCTCCCGGTACCGCTCCACCACTTCGGCGGTGAGGGGGGCGTCATCCTGCTGGGAGGTCGAACCCGGCGCAGCAGTCCCCGCGGTCTGCTTCGCCGCTCGCACCAGGAGCGCTGCGGCGGCCGGCGGCGGAAGGGTGTCTCCGAAGGACACCGCCAGCGCGGGCACCTCCCTGGCGCAGGCGTTCAAGGGGCCTTCGGCCGTCGGGTCCACGCGCCCCTCCGCGCCCCCAGCCGCCGCCGCTTCTTTCGGGGGGCCCGGGGTAGGGGCCGGGGCCCCTCCGGGCTGCGCAGGCGGCTCCGCCTTCTGTTTGCAGGCGCCGAGTGTGAGCAGGAGGACGATGGGGAGGCAGCATGAGGCGAGGCGCATGGCGGCATTGTGCCCGCCGCATGGGGCCTGGGCGAGCAACTGCCTCCGTGGGCAGCCGGGCGGACATGCGCCCTTTGCGGCGCCTGGGAGCGGACGGGGCTGTTCTGGGGAGGGGAGGCAGCTAGATTGTGAACGTGGCCATCGCCTTCTTCGACCTCGACCGCACGCTGATAGCCGGCAACTCGGCCGTGCTGTGGCTGCGCAGCGAGGTGAAGCTGGGGCGCATCTCCCGGTTCAAGGGGGCGCTGGCGCACCTGTGGGTGGCGCGCTACCACCTGGGCTTCGCTGGCAAGGGAGACGGGCTGCGGCACGCCATCTCCATGCTCACCGGCAGCGAAGAGCGGGACCTGCGCGAGCGCACCGTCCAGTTCTACGAAGAGCACGTGCGCGAGCTGTACCGCCCGGGCGCCCGCGAGGTCGTGGAGTGGCACCGCGCGCGCGGAGACCGGCTGGTGCTGCTCACGTCTTCGACGAGCTACATCGCGGAGCTGGTCTGCAGGGACCTGGGCTTCGACGCGTGGCTGTGCAACCGGTTCGAGGTGGACGCCAACGGGCTGTACACGGGCAAGCCGCTGGGTGACCTGTGCTACGGCGATGGCAAGCGGCTGCACGCGGAGCGGCATGCCGCCGAAAACGGCGTCTCGCTCGGGGACTGCGCCTTCTACACGGACTCCTACGCGGACATCCCGGTGATGCGGCGGGTGGGCCGGCCGGTCGCGGTGAACCCCGACAGGCGGCTTCGCCGCGAGGCCCAGGCTCGGGGCTGGGAGGTCGTGGACTGGGGGATGCCCGAGCTCGTGCCGGCGGCCTTCGACGGCAGCCTCGGCTAGCTGCCGCCGCGTCGGGGAGCGAGCGGCCGGGCATCCGCGCACGGCGTCCCGGAACAAACGTGGCCATCCTCACCCCGTGGATCTCTCCGACGTCCAGGGGCTGGTGGAGGCCTTCAGCTATCCCGCGGTGCTGCTCTTGCTCGCAGCGTGCGGCCTGGGGGCGCCCATCTCCGAGGACCTCATCCTCATCGTGGGCGGGCTGGTCACCGCGCGCTCGGGCGGGAGCCTTCCTCTGATGATGGCCACCGCCTGGGTGGGGGTGGTGGTGGGGGACTCGCTGCTCTTCCGCATCGGCGCCAGCTGCGGCCCGCGCGCGGCGAAGCTCAAGTGGCTCTCGAAGGTGCTCACCCCGGAGCGGGTGGCCTGGGCGCAAAGGCACTTCGACCGCCACGGCGCGCTCACCATCTTCGTCGTCCGCTTCTGCATTGGCCTGCGGCTGGTGACGTTCCTCACCGCCGGGATGAGCGGGATGAAGTACCGCCGCTTCCTCGTGGCGGACGCGCTGGGCGCAGCGCTGTTCGCGCCCCTGCTGGTGTACCTGGGGCACCGCTTCGGTCAGGCGGTGCTACTGGACGTGCAGTCCACCCTGGGGTGGGTCGTCACCTTCGTCGCCGGTGCCGGGGCGGTGGTGGTGGCCGTGCGCTTCCTGCGGCGGCGCGGCCTGCTCCGCACGAAGCCCACTGAAGCGGTCTAAGTGCTTCCGCGCCAGGGGCGAAAGTTCCCCGCGTGTGGAAGGAATTTGCCCACCCACTGTCCGAAGCCGGTCGCATCGCGCCCCGCTGCAGGTGCCCCGCGGGGCAGGGGCGCGTGGCATGCGCCGTGCTCGAAGGCCGCAGGGCGAAGGAGAGGAGCGGCGGTGGGGAACCTGGGTTGGTACACGGCGCGGGCGCGGCAGATGAGCCCGGGTGTGGTGGCGAAGGTGGCGGCGCGCAGGGCCTGGCGGACGGCGCGGCAGCTCCTCTACCGCTACGGCCAGTCGCCCACGGACCCCCAGCTCCTCGAGGCCTTCGGCGCGCAGTCGCTGGAGGAGTTGCCTGACAAGTGTCTCGTCCCAAGGCCCGGCGCCTTCTGTGATCCATCCCGGCGGGAGGGCACGGTGATGGCGCTTCTGGAATTGCCGGACGCCGCCGAGCGCGCGTGGGCACGGGCAGAGCGGGCGCTCTCGCGCACCTTCACCCTCTTCGACCGGGAGGTGGCCTTCGGTCCGGGTGGGCAGATCGAATGGTCGGTGGATCCGATCTCCGGCTACCGCTACCCGCTGGAGTCGTCCACCAGCCTGCAGCTCTTCCCGGCCGGCGTGGATCCGAAGTACCCGTGGCAGCTCGGGCGGCAGGATGCGCTCGTCGCGCTCGGGCAGGGGTACTGGCTCGCGTCTGCGCCCGAGGAGCGCAAGCGCTTCTCCAGTGAATTGGTGGCGCAGGCCTCCGACTTTCTGCGCTCCAACCCGCCCAACCTGGGCATCCACTGGACCTGTCCCATGGAGGTGGCGCTCCGGGCGGCGAACCTCGCCATCTCGGTGTACCTGTGCCGCGACGCGCCGGCGGTGCGCGAGCCTGGCTTCCTCCTCCAGGTGTTGCGCGCCCTCAGTGAGCACACCGCCTTCGTGGAGGCCAACCTCGAGGACAAGGGCGCGGTGCCCAACAACCACCTGCTCGCGGATCTGGTGGGCCTGCTGGTGGTGGGGACCTTGTTCCCGCAGCTTCCCGGGGCGACAGGCCAGGTGGCCACGGCGGTGCGGAAGCTGCGCGAGCAAGTCCCCCTGCAGGTGGGCGCGGACGGCGTCTCCTTCGAGGACGCCACGGGCTACCAGCGGCTGGTGGCGGAGCTGTGTGTGCTGGCGGTGCACTTCGCGCGGGCAGGCGGCCTGCTCCTGGGCGAAGAGGTGGAGGCGCGGACGCACGGGCTGCTCTCGGTGGCGGCCCACCTGTGCACGGAGGCGGGGCTCGCGCCGCAACTGGGAGACAACGACTCCGGCCGCGCGCTGCCGCTGGCGGACCGGCCGAGCCTGGACCACGGCTACCTCGCGGGCCTGGGCGCGGTGCTCTTCGAAGACCCTTCGCTGAAGGTCCCGGAGTCGCCGTTGTGCGAGGAGGCGGTGTGGCTCTTCGGTGAGGAGGGCGGGAGGACCTGGAGCGGGCTCGACGCGTGCTTCCGCCCCGCGTCCTTCA
This sequence comes from uncultured Myxococcaceae bacterium, assembly GCA_964596895.1. Taxonomy (GTDB): domain Bacteria; phylum Myxococcota; class Myxococcia; order Myxococcales; family Myxococcaceae; genus JAFAFL01. Next base: position 11,573 of record CAZQVZ010000064.1, on the reverse strand, counting down.
GCGCGCTCGGCGGCGGGGCCAACGTGCTGCGCGGGGGCAACGGCTTCGTGGCGCTGGCGGCGGGCGCGCGCGGGCAGGGCGGCGCGGGTGGGCACAGCCACAATGACCGGACCTCGTTCGAGCTGCACGTGCACGGGGTGCCCACCATCGTGGATGGGGGCAGCCCGGTGTACGGGCGGGACCCGGACGCGCGGAACGCCTTCCGCTCGAGCCTCGCGCACAACGCGGTGGTGGTGGATGGCGAGGAGCAGGCGCCCTTCGACCCGGACAGGCTCTTCGCCCTGCCCGAAGGTCCACGCTGCCGGGTGGAGCGCTTCGAGCAGCGCGAGCGGGTGGACGTGCTCTGCGCGGTCCATCACGGCTACGAGCGCCTCGCGCAGCCGGTGACGGTGCGACGGGTGTTCTCCCTGCACAAGGACCTGCGCGCGCTGCGCATCGACGAGCGCTTCGAGGGGAGGGGCGAGCATGGCTTCCGCGTGGGGCTCTTGTTGCCGGACGTGCACGTGCGGCTCCGGGGGCCGCGCGGCGAAGAGCGGCAGCGCGCGGCGTCCCTCCTGGAGGACGTGGATCTCGACGAGACCCTGGCGGTGGAGTTGGGCCCAAGGGACGCGCCCCTGGCCACGGTGCTGGTGCAGAGCGGCATCGAGGTCTCCCTGGAGGAGGCCTCCTGCGCGCGGGGCTACGGCGAAGAGGTGCCGGCGGTGCGGGTGGTCTTGAGCTGGCGGGACGAGGTCCCCGGGCACAAGCGGTGGGTGGTGCTCTGGGACAAGGAGCGCAGGGTGGTGGAGGGGTAGGGGACGGGCGCCGGCTCTTCAGGGCGGGGGGCTCTTCCGGAGCCGGCGCTTCGTCATCATCCCGAAGGTGCAGGGGCGCTACAGTCCCGCGCCCCATGGCACCCTTCGTCGCTGTGTCCGTCGCCGCCCTCTGCCTCGTGGGCGCCGCAAGACCGGAAGATCCCCGCGAGGCGCTGCTCGACGCGATGGCCCAGGAGCTCGAGCGGAGCAAGGCCGCGCTGAAGCTGGGGGACCACGGGCCGCCGTACTTCCTCAGCTACCAGGTGAAGGACTACGACCAGCGCGAGGTCTCCGGCCGCTTCGGCGCGCTCTTCACGGACGGGAGTTGGCGGGACCGGCAGGTCCACGTGGACGTGCGCGTCGGTGACTACGCGTTCGACAACTCCATGGACGCGCCGATGGACTTCTCCTTCTCGCAGAAGGGAGGAAGCTACGCCGCCCGCCGCAGCGCGCCTCTGGATGACGACCCGGTGGCGCTGCGCAGCAGCCTGTGGCTCATCACCGACGAGCGCTACAAGCAGGCGCTCTTCGACTTCCTCAAGAAGAAGGGAGACCGGATCTACGCGGTGGAGGATCCGAAGAGGCCGCCGTCGTTCTCGCGCGAGGAGCCCGCGAAGCACGTGGAAAGGCCGCTCCCCTTCGCGTTCGACAGGGCGCGGTGGTCGAAGCTGGCGCGAGAGCTGAGCGCCCGCTTCATCCGGCACCCGGAGCTCTTCGACGGAGAGGTGCGGGTCACCGCGGACAAGGTCATCCGCTACTTCGTCTCCAGCGAGGGGGCGCGAATCATCACCGAGCAGACGCTGTACGGCCTGCACCTCAGCGCCTTCACCCGCGCCCCGGACGGGCAGCTGCTCGACAACTCGAGAGACTGGTACGCGCCTTTGGAGACGCAGCTTCCAACCGACGAGGTGCTGGCGAAGGAGACCTCTGCGCTCATCGAGGAGCTGCTCGCGCTTCGCGCCGCGCCGGCCATCGATCCCTACAGCGGGCCGGCCATCCTCGCGCCGGAGGCGGCGGGCGTGCTCTTCCACGAGATCGTCGGGCACAGGCTCGAAGGCGAGCGGCAGCACGACGACAACGAAGGCAAGACCTTCCGTGGGCAGGTGGGACGGCAGGTGCTCCCGGGGTTCCTCACCGTGAGAGACGACCCGACGCTGGCGTCTTTGGACGGCGGGCCGCTCAACGGCCACTACACGTACGACGAGCAGGGCGTGCCCGGGCAGGCGGTGACCCTGGTGGAGAACGGCGTCCTCAAGGGCTTTCTGCTCTCGCGCCGGCCGGTGGAGGGCTTCACCCGCTCCAACGGCCATGGCCGCGCGCAGGGGACTGCGGAGCCCATGGCGCGGATGGCGAACCTCCTGGTGCAGTCGCGGCGGCAGGTGTCGGACGCGGAGTTGAAGCGGATGCTCGTCGCCGAGGCGAAGCGGCAGGGCAAGCCCTACGGCCTCATCATCCGGGACATCACCGGCGGCAGCACCAACACCTCCAATTGGGGCTACCAGGCCTTCAAGGGCGTGCCGCGGCGCGTGTACCGGGTGGACGTGCGGGACGGGAAGGAGCGCCTGGTGCGCGGCGTGGAGATAGTCGGGACGCCGCTCACCGCGCTCAACAAAATCATCGCCACCGGGACGGTGCGCGGCATCTTCAATGGCTTCTGCGGCGCCGAGAGCGGCAGCGTCCCGGTGTCCGCGGTGTCCCCGGCGGTGCTCCTCAGAGAGATAGAGCTGCAGCGCACGCTGGAGGGGAAGGACCGTCCGCCCCTTCTGCCCTCGCCGGCCACAGCAGGCGCCCAGAAGAACTGAGCGCCGGTGCTTCTTTCAGGGCGCGGCCGTCATAGTTCATGTGGGCATGGGTGCACCAATGGGCGCATGTATGCTCCAATGTGTTTCATGGTGGCGGATCCGCCCTCATTGGAGCTTTGAAATCCCGGCCGCTTGTAGCGTCTTCTGGCGAGGGCAGGCGGCCAGGCGCGCGCGGCACCCATGTTGCTCAAGGCCGGCAGGGTCATGCTCCGTCGCCGGCTCATCGCAGCGTTGTTGGTGCTCACCGGGCTGGGGCTCGGCGGGGCGCTCGCGCCGGGTGACGCGTCCGCGGCCGCGCACCTGTCGGCCTTGTCCACCGCGCTGGTGGGCGCGAGCGACGCGCCCGGGGCACCTCCCGCTGCAGGCCCTGACCAAAGTGAGGGCGAAGGCGAAGCCGGCGCCGCGGTGGCCCCGGCGGCGGCCCCCGAAGCGCGCGAGGGCCTGCGCGCGCGGTTCCTCGAAGCCCGGGCGCTGCAGGCCGAAGGAGCGTGGCGCGAGGCCGCGGAGAGCTTCGAGGCGCTGGCGCAGGAGGACGCGCTGCTCGCAGACACCTGCTGGTACCACGCCGGCGCCGCCTGGCTGGAGGCGGGCGAACCCCAGTGGGCGAAGACGGCGCTGGCGCACGTCTCGGCGGCGTCCTCGCGGTGGGTGGATGCGCGGCAGTTGGAGTCGAAGGCGGCGCAGGCGAACGCAGACCCCCTTGGCGCGGCGAAGGCGCTCGAACCTTTGTGGAGTCCGGCGGGGGAGCAGCCTGCCGTCGTCCGCATCTGGGCGCTGCACCGGGCCGCGGGCCTCGCGGACGAAGCGGGGGACCGGGCGTGGGCGACGGCGCTGCGGCTGGAGCTGTGGGGGAACCACCCGGGCTCGCGGCTGGCGGCGCAGGCCGGCCGGGCGCTCGGGCGCAAGGGGCTGACGCCGCTGGCGAAGGCGTAGTGGGCGGACGCGCTGGCGAACCTGCACCTGCATGATGATGCGCGCAGGCTCCTGCGGGACGTGAAGCGGGCCGCCTCCCTGCCGGACGCGGCCGCGTGCCTCGCGCAGTTCGTGGAGGGGAAGATCCTCCGCAAGGAGCGCCGGCACACCCTGGCGGTGCGGACGTTGGGGCCGGTGGTGGAGAGGTGTGAAGGCGAAGCGCTCCTGCCGCGGGCGCTGTTCATGCTCGCCACGAGCGAAGGCATCCTGAACCCGGCGAACGGCCGCGCGCGTTGGCTGCAGCTCGCGGAGGCGTTCCCCTCCCACTCGTTCGCGGATGACGCGCTGTTCACCGCCGCCGAGGCCGCGGAGCGCCTGGGGCAGACGCAGGCGGCGCTGGACGAACTGGACGCGCTGGTGCTCGCGCACGCAGACGGAGATCAGGCCGGCGAGGCCTGGTTCCGCCGCTTCTGGATCCGCTGGCGCAACGGTGACGACGAAGGCGCGCGCGCCGCGCTGAACCAATTCGAGGTCGCCACCCGCGCGCCCCGTCTCTTCGCGCACCGCGCCCGCGCGCTGTACTGGCAGGGACGCGTGCACGCGGACTCGGGCAGGCCGGAGGTCACCACGCGGGCCTGGGCAGAGCTTCTGGCGGTGCACCCCACCACGCTGTACGCCGTGTGGGCGAAGGAGCGGCTCGGGGATGACGCGCGGGAGCTTCCGGCGCTGCACGACGGGCCTTTGGCCACGCTCCCCGAGCACCCGGCGTGGCAGGTGGCGGTGGAGCTGCACCGTCTGGGGGATGACGGCGCGCAGGCCGCGTTCGCCAGGGTGCCCTATGACGAACTCGCGCCGCACGCCCGCGTCGCCGCCTGGCGCTTCCTCGTGGACGCGGGCCTGACGAAGGCCGCCGGCGCCCTCTCCGAGCCCGAGCTCGTCGCCGGGCTGCAGGGACCGCTGGGGACGGACACCCGGCCGCTGTGGGCGCGGTTCCGGCCGGCTCGCTATGAGGCCCTGCTCGAGACCGCGGCCGCCCGCGCAGGCGTGGAGGTGGATCTGCTCCGCGGGCTCGTCCTGCGCGAGAGCCGGTTCAACCCGAAGGCCCGGTCCGGAGCGGGCGCGGTCGGGCTCTCGCAGCTGATGCCGCCCACCGCGCGCCAGGAGATGAAGGCGCTGGGGATGACGCTGCGCAGCAAGACGCAGCTGTATGACCCCGCGCTCAATGCGCGCCTGGGCGCAGGCTACCTCGCGAAACTTCTGCGCCTGTACGACGGCCGTCCGGAGCTTGCGCTGGCCGCCTACAACGGCGGTCCCGGCCGCGTGTCACGGTGGTGGCGCGAGCGCCAGACGGATGACGTGGACGTGTTCGTGGAGTCCATCCCGCTCGACGAGACGCGCGAGTACGTGAAGAAGGTGATGGAGGGCTTCGTCGCCTACCAGAGCCTGCGCCGGAGCGCGGTGGTGGCCGCGGCGTCGAGCGCGACTCCGTCGGAGGGGTAGCGGCCGGAATACCTCCTGCATGCACGGGTTCAACGTGGGCATGCGAGGAGGCATCCGATGACGAAGCGCCAACCGCTCGGGCAGGTGCTGCGCGGGATGGGAGTCATCGACGACTTCCAGCTCCGCTCGGCGCTCGCGCACCAGAAGCAGTGGGGGACGCCGCTGGGGCAGACCCTGGTAGAGAAGGGGTTCTGCACCGAGGACCGCCTGCTCGCCGCGCTTGCGCAGCAGACGGGCCTGAACCCGCTCGACCTGGACCGGCTGCCCCTGGGGCCGCAGCTCGCTCGGCTGCTGCCGCAGAAGGTGGCGCAGCAGCACCGCGCGGTGGCGCTTCGGAACGAAGGCGCGAAAGACGAAGTCCTGGTGGTGGCCATCGCCGCGCCGGCAGACTTGAAGTCTCTCGATGACATCCAGGCGGTGACCGGCGCCCGGCGGCTGCGGGCCTTCGTGGCAGACGACCGTGGGCTGCAGCGGGCCATCGGCCGCATCTACCTCGACGCGGAGGTGGGTCCGGGGGCACACCGGACGCACACGCCGGTGGAGCTGGCCGCCGCCACGCCGCAGGACGAGGTGCAGTTCGAGCTCGACGAGGAGACGGCGCCGGAGCGCCCGGTGCTCCTCTACGGCTGGAGCCGCGAGGTGGGCGACCGAATGGCCACCGCGCTGCGCGACGGCGGGCTGGGCGCGCGCATCGCCACCGCGGAGGACGTGGCGGAGGCGCTGCCGGAGGATGTGCTGGTCTCACCACTGCCGGCCGCAGAGGCGCTGTTCGCGTCTCGCCGGCGGCCGGGTGCGCTGCTGGTGGTGGCGGGCAAGGCGCCGGAGCTGGACCTGCCGCGGGCGCGGGCCCTGGGCGCGGTGGGCTTCCTCGCGGCGCCGGTGGATCCGGGGCTCCTGTTCCGGGCGGTGCGCCGCTGCCGCGCGCGGAGCGGCGTGCTTCCGCACCAGGCCGCCTGACGCGACGGGCGGCCCGGCGTACCCCGCCGCGGTGACGTCATGGGGCGCCTGGGCCCCAGCGGTCTTCGCCGAGCAGCCTGGCTCCAGGTGTTCACCCGAAGCCCGTGTCGCGGGCGCGGATGGCAGCGGCTGATCCATGCGTCTGGCCTGGGAGGTTCTGGTTGACGCGTGGCCGCCTGGGGGGGGCTGATTCTGTTTCATGTTTCATCTGAGGGTGATTTGTCGCAGGCCGCGTGACTGGCGGAGGGACGGGCGTTGTCCCTCCCTGCCCTGTTGAGGCGGGCGCGGGGCGGGGTGCGCCGCTGGTCGTTCGCTTCGCGGCGGTCTCCCGGCGTCGCTGGCTCGGCTGATTCCGTTGACTCCGGAATTTGCGACCAGAAACACAAGCAAACCTCAGCACTTACTCGTTCGGCAAGGGGGCGAGAATCGAGCAGGGCCAGGGGTCCCTGGCCACCCGCCCCGGGTCCAGTGGATTCAGACAATTCCCGATTGACCGTCGCGGCCGGGGGCACCCCCAGGCGCGGGTGAGTGTCCGGAGGCGGGTGTGCCCAAAGCTGCGGGAAACCGTCCAATCCGACCGCTCCGGCAGGAAAAGGCCAATCAACTTGTCGCTAAAGCGCTGTGGCGCATGTCTTGTCTGACATTCCCATGTCAAACACCATCTGTTATGAAACACGCGCTCGTGACGCCGGTCGGAGCGACGCCCGCGGTACCGGGGTGTCGCGCAGCCAGCCGGCCCACGGCGACTTCTAACGGGGGAGCAATGGGGAGCCCACAGGGCTCCAAGGCGCAGCGCGCTCCACGGCCACAGGTGCCGTTGGGGGCGAGGCGTCCGAACAAGGGAGCGCAGCACATGAGCGCAGCATCAATGGTCCGTCGCATCACGCCCCTGCTCCTGGCCTCCCTGATCGGGTGCCAGCCGCAGGAGGATGTGTCCGTGGTCATCTCACCGGAGACGGTGGAGGTGGGCACCTTCCGCAAGCACCAGTTCACGGCCGTCGTGAGCGGCTCGGAGGAACGCGGCGTCACCTGGATCGTGCAGGAGGGCGAAGCCGGGGGCCGGATCACCGCCGAGGGCGTCTACACCGCGCCGGGGACCACCGGGACCTTCCACATCATCGCCACCACCCGGGCCACCCCGTCGAAGCGGGCGTCCGCCACCGTGAAGGTGGTGGAGGCCGCGCCGGAGGTGACGGTCGCCATCGAGCCGGCGTACCAGCAGGTGCGGGCGCGCGGGCAGGTCACCTTCGAAGCGCAGGTGTTGGGCTTGACCCACCCCGACGTCGACACCACCGTGACCTGGACCGTCCAGGAGGACGGCGGCGGCAGCATCAACGCGGAGGGCGTCTACACCGCGCCAGACGCGGCGGGCGAATACCACGTGGTCGCCACCAGCAACGCCAACCCGCTGCGCTCCGCGACGGCGCGGGTCGAGGTCCGCGAGATCGCCGTGCAGATCGTCGACCTCGGCGAGGAGAACGACCCGCTCTACCCCGGCGGCACGCGCTCGTTCCGGGCCACGGTGACGGGCAGCTCGAACCCCGCCGTCACCTGGTCCCTGGTAGGCGAGCAAGGTGGGACGCTCGCGCCGCAGGGCGAGGATGAGGTGCTGTACACCGCGCCGGATGCGGCAGGTGAGTACGCGCTGGTGGCCACCAGCGTGGAGGATCCGCAGAGCTTCGGCACCTTCCAGATCCAGGTCCAGGCGCCCCCGAGCGTCGACGTACAGATCGCGGACGGCGCCCGCGCGGTGAACACGCTCGAGACGCTGCAGCTGCAGGCGCAGGTGTCCCATTCGGACGACACCCGCGTCACCTGGACGGTCAAGGCAGGCGGGGCGGGCGGCACCATTGATGAGGACGGCCTGTACACGGCGCCCGCGGTCCACGGCACCGACACCGTCGTCGCCACCAGCGTCGCGGATCCTTCGAAGTCGGACGAGGTGGAGCTCACCATCCGAGAGCTGCTGCTCACGGTGACCCCCACCTCCGCGTCCCTGGTCACCGGCGAGACGGTGGAGTTCACCGCGTCGGTGCAGAACGCCCTGGACACCGCCGTGACCTTCACGCTCGACCCAGACACCGACGCGGCCGACGGCGCCCTCACCGCCGGCAGCGGGGCGAACGCCATCGTCTACACCGCGCCCGCCACCGCTGGCAGCGACACGCTCCGGGTGACCAGCGCGCACAACCCGAACGTCTTCGTGCTCGCGACGATCACGGTGACGCAGCCGGCGCCGGTCACCGTGAGCGTGACCCCCACGGCGCAGACCATCCTGACCGGCGCAACCGTCAACCTCACCGCGGTGGTGGGGAACGACCCGAGCAACGCCGGCGTCACCTGGGCCATCACCGAGACGAACGGCGGGACCCTGGCGCCCAGCGGCCTCACCGCCCAGTACACCGCGCCGTCCTCGCCCGGCGTCTTCCACGTGGTGGCCACCAGCGTGGCCGCACCCCAGGTGTCCGCGACGGCCACCCTCACGGTGAACGAACCGGCCAACTACGGCATCTCCATCAGCCCCGTGGGCCCGGTCAGCAAGAAGGTGGGGCAGACCGAGCAGCTCTCCGCGACGGTCAGCCACACCCCCAACACCGGCGTGTCCTGGAGCGTGGCGCCGGGCGGAGCGGGCGGCACCGTCGACGCCACCGGCCTGTACACCGCGCCGGCGGTGGTGGGCGTGGACACGGTGGTCGCCACCAGCAACGACGACCCGAACCAGACCGCGCAGGTCACGGTGAACGTCACCTCCGACGCGGTGGTGGACGCGACGCCGCCCACGGCGGAGCTGGTCGTCCATGACACCGTCACCCTCACCGCGACGGTCACCGGCGCGGTCACCCAGACGGTGACCTGGAGCGTTCCGGCTGGCGCGGGCTCGCTGTCCACCACCTCCGGCGGCACCACCGTCTACACGGCGCCTGCCACGCCGGGGACGTACACGGTCACGGTCACCAGCGACGAAGACCCGTCCCAGAGCGACACCGTGGTCCTCACCGTGCTGGGCCCTGTGCCCACGGGCTTGTTCGCGCACTACGCGGCGGACCAGCTCGGGTCCACTCCGGATACGGGCGGCGAAGTCGGAAGCTGGGGTGATCTCTCCGGCAACGGGTACGCGGTGGAGCAGACCGAGTTCATGACCGCGCGGCCGTTGCTGATGGCCAACGCGGTGAACGGGCGCCCGTCGCTCCGCTTCGACGGGACCAACGACCGGCTGTCGAACAACACCATGCCCTCCGCCGGGACGACGACGACCATCTTCATCGTCCACAACGCGGACCCCACCCCGGGCAACCTGACGCTGATCGACTCGCCCCGGGTGACGAGCGGGGTCAACCACACCAACAAGCACCGCATCCAGATCGTCCCCTCCGGGTCGACCACCCTGCAGGCGCAGATGATCACCTCCAACTTCGGGAGCACCAGCAGCGTGCACACCCAGCGCGGCGTGTTCCAGTCGGTGACGGCGCTCTTCGACGGCGCGAACTCGCGGCTGCGGCTCAACGGGGACGAGGCGACCCTGGCGAACAAGCCCAACGCCGTCCCCATGAACGGCGTGATCCTCGGGCTCAAGCAGGACATGTCCGCCAACGCCGGGCCGGTGGAGTTGGCCGAGGTGCTCCTCTACAACCGCGCCCTCACCCAGGCGGAGATCGACGAGGTGGAGGCGTACCTCCGCCTGAAGTACGCGCTCCCGCCCCCGGCCGCCAACTAGCCAGACCGCCTCGCCACCGCCGCCCGCCGCCGCCGCGCCCTTCGCGCTGCGCTCCGGCGGGGGCGGGGGCGGTGGCGACCTTCCCGGAGAACCCTGATGAATCCCCTTCGCCTCGCCGTCCTCACAGCCCTCCTGTGGTCCGCGGCCGCCGCCGCACAGTCCGGCGGGAACATCTATCTTTCGCAGGGGAAGGTCTTCTTCCAGGCGCTCGACTTCGAGAAGTGCGTGCAGCGCATGCAGCAGGCCGCGCGCTGGGAAGACAGCAGCCGCGCGGAGCTGGCGGAGATCGAGCTGTACACCGGGCTGTGCAAGTTCAGCCTCGGCCAGAGCGCAGAGGCGGAAGAACACTTCACGCTCGCCCTGCAGCTCGACCCGACCCTGCAGCTCCCCGCCGGGGTGAGCCCGCGCATCGGCGCGTCCTTCGATGCCATCGCCTCCCGGGTGCGCGGCGCGACCGGACCCGCGCCGGCGCCGTCGGCTGGAGCCCAGACCCAGACGGCGGAGCGCCCCGTGGTCCTGGTCCCCAGCGACAAGGCGGTGCAGCCGGGCTCGCCCATGGAGCAGTCGCTCACCGCGAAGCCGGCGGGCCCAAGCCGGGTCTTGCCCATCACCCTGGGGGGCGTGTCGGTGGCCGCGGCGGTGACCGGCGGGGTGCTCGGCAACCTCGCCCGCTCCTACGAGGCGCAGCACAACGACCGCGCGACCTTCCACGAGGACGCCCAGGCGGCCGGACGCAACGCGAGCAACGCGGCGCTGGCCGCCAACATCGGCTTCGGGCTCGCGGCCACCGCGGCCCTCGGCGCTGTGACCACCTACCTGCTGGACCTGTAGACCTCCCATGCGCCCCTCCTTCCGCTCCCTCCTCCTGCCTTTCGCCCTCTCCGCGCTCGTCGCGTGCGGCGGTGTCACCCCTGTGGATCCGGATCCCGAAGGGGACCCGCCGCAGATCGACATCGAGGTGCCGGCCTCTGACGGCGAGATCGTCTTTGGCGAGGTCACCTTGAAGGGGAGCGCCCGCTCGCCCGAAGGCGTCTTCAAGGTGGAGGTCCAGCTCGACGAGGGCGACCGGGTGCTGGCCACCGGGCGCGAGTCCTGGACCTATCCGCTCGACACCCGCCGGCTGGCCTCCGGCGCGCATACGTTGACGGCGTGGGTGACCGACAAGGGGGGCCTGACCGCCTCCGCCACGCGGACCTTCGAAGTGAAGAACACGGCGGAGGTGCTCGCATCTCCGGTCTCGGTGGCGACGGCGGAGCTCAGCACCTGGGACCGGCTGCGCGCTTCGGCCACCCTGACCTCCACCGGCGTCGGCACCGCGCAGCTCGAAGACGTGGTGCTCGCGCTCTGGCCACAGGGCGAAGAGGGCCCGCGGCTCACGCTGGGCGCCGCCCGACAGGGGGTGCAGCTGCCCCCCGGCGAGGTGCTGGCGCTGGAGGGCGAGCACGTCTTCAGCCCGCTCCTGCCGCTGGGGACGTGGGAGGTGGCGCTGACCTGGCGGGATGCGGCCACAGGTGAGGTCCACGTGGGCCCGGCCACGACCGTTCAGGTCCAAAGGGAGCTGTACCTGGGCGCGGCGGTCCACAATGGCCGGCTCTTCAATTCGGCCGAGCCCCTGTACGAGGCGACCTTCCTCGCGCACTTCGACGGGTACACGCCGGAGTTCGAGATGAAGTGGGCCCAGGTCCAGCCGCAGCAGGGGATCTACGACTTCACCGTGGTGGACCGGCTCGTCTCCTTCGCGGATACCCATGGCAAGCGGGTGCGCGGCCACGTGCTCGCCTGGCACAAGTCCCTGCCGTCCTGGATGACCTCGCGCACGTGGACCCGGGAGGAGGCCATCGCCCTGCTCGAGGACTACGTGGCGGTGGTGATGGGCCGCTACAAGGGCCGCAT
>CAZQVZ010000063.1:0-19425 GCA_964596895.1 uncultured Myxococcaceae bacterium | reverse complement strand
ACTTCGCGCAGATCATCCGCGCGGACATGCTCAAGCCGGTGGGCTTCTACCGGCGGTCGGAGAACAAGCACCCGCACCAGGTCTGGGCCGAAAGTGACGCCTTCGTGCGCCGCAACGGCAACGAGGTGGACGTGGGCATGCGGGTGGTCCGCAGCAACTTCGTCCCCGACAACCTCGAGTTCCGCCAGGGAGACACGGTCCGCTTCCACATCACCAACGTCGAGCAGACCAGCGGCATGAGCCACGGCTTCGGCGTGGGCGGCTACGACATCAACGCGGACATCAGCGCCGGCGAGACGAAGACCGTGACCATCAAGATGGATAAGACCGGCGTGTTCCCCTACTACTGCACGGTCTTCTGCTCTGCGCTGCACCAGGAGATGCAGGGCTACTTCGTGGTGTACCCGCCGGAGAAGTACCCGGGCGGCTGAAGCAGCTCCCCACGTGCAGGACCCCGCCCGGAGGCCGCGCGCGGCCCCGGGCCAGGGGAATGAATCGAAAGGATCCGGATCATGCTCCAGGCAGTGAAGGACGTGCCCCAGCGGACGGAGCGCTTCTTGTCCCGGCGGCTCAGCGGCCCCGCGCGGGTGGCGGTGCTGGCGGCGGTGGGCTGCCTGGTCGCGAGCCTCTTCCTGCCGCTGTGGCACATCCACCTGGTGGCGCCGCAGTACCGGGACGGGCTGGATCTGTGGATCTACGGGTACCAGCTCGTCGCCGGGAACGAAGGGCAGGATCTCGTCGAGATCAACCTGCTCAACCACTACATCGGCATGCAGGAGATCCACCAGGCGGACTTCTACGAGATGCGGATCATCCCGTTCGCGCTGGGGTTCTTCATCCTCTTCGGCCTGCGGGTGGTGGTCTTCGGGACCATGAGCAGCCTCGTGGATCACCTGGCGCTGTTCTTCTACTTCACGCTGTTCTCGCTGGGCGCGTTCCTCTACCGGCTTCACTCCTACGGTCATGACCTGGATCCGAAGGCGCCCATCAACCCCGAGCCCTTCTGGCCGGCGCTCGTCGGCACCAAGCAGATCGCCAACATGACCCAGACCAGCCTGCCCGCCGTCGGCAGCTACCTCATGGGCGCGGCGGCGGTGCTGCTGCTCCTGGCGGTCTTCCTCTCGCGGCGCGAACGGCCCTTCTACGAGGCGGCCGCGGTCCGGGCGTGAGCGGCCCCTTCGGCAGGCTGCTGGTGGTCGCGTGGCTCTTGCCGCTCGGTGCCGGGGCGGCCATCCGCGTGTCGCCCGCGGAGGACCTCCAGGCGGCGCTGGGGGGCGCAGCGCCCGGGGCGACGCTGGTGTTGGCGCCGGGCGATCACCGGGGCCCGGTGAAGGTCACCCGCCCGGTCACGCTGAGGGGCGAGGCGGGCGCGCGCATCGTCGGCAACGGCGCGGGCAGCGTGGTGACGGTCGAGGCGGAGGGCGTGGTGGTGGAGGGGCTGGAGATCCTCCGTTCGGGCAGGGACCTCTCGGGCGAGGACGCCGGCGTGCTGGTGCTGGGCGACGGCGCGCAGTTGTCGAACCTGCGGCTGGTCGAGAACCTGCACGGCGTCTACGTGCGAAGCGCGAAGCGGGTGCGGCTGGAGCGGCTGCAGGTGGTGGGGCTCGCCGCCACGCTGCCCGCCACCCGGGTCACCCCGCCCGAGGCGGGGCAGCACCACGACGGCATCCACCACGACACGCCGAAGACGCAGGCCTTGATGGGCAATGGCCTGCACCTGTTCAACGCCGAGGCCGCCGTCGTCTCCGACAACTCCATCCGGCACGTCCGCGACGGCATCTACGTCGCCCACACGCACCGGGCGCGGTTCACGGGCAACCGGATCCACGACGCGCGCTACGCCATCCACTACATGTACTCGTCCGACAATGAGGTCTCGGGGAACGAGCTGTGGCGCAACGTCGCCGGCGCAGCGCTGATGTTCTCGCGAAACCTCGAGGTGGCGGACAACCTGCTGCGAGACCACTCCGGCTTCCGGGCCTACGGGCTGCTCCTGCAGAACGTGGACGACTCGCGGTTCGACCGGAACGTCATCCGGGGCAACCGGGTGGGCTTGAGGCTGCAGAACAGCAGCGCCAATGGGTTCCGGGACAACGTGGTGGTGGGAAACGTGGCGGGGATGACCCTCAACAGCTCGTCGCGAGACAACGCGCTCACCCGCAACCGGTTCGGCCCCAACCTGCGGCAGCTGGAGCTGACCGGCCCCACGCCGCCTGGGCAGTGGTCCGTCGGAGGGGTGGGGAACATCTGGCACCGGGCGCTGCCGTTGGATTTGACCGGAGATGGCGTCTCGGAGTGGCCGCACCACGAGGTGGACCTGATGGCGGACCGGCGCGAGTCGTTCCCCTACGTCCAGCTGCTGACCGGCAGCCTCGGGGTGCAGGCGGTGGAGTGGGCGCTCTCGCGCGCGCCGGTGCCGAAGATGCGCTTCATCACCGACCCGCATCCGCTGATCCGCGAGCGGCGCCATGATTGAGGCCCGGTCCCTCACCCGGGCCTACGGACCACGGCGGGTGCTGGACGGCGCGTCGTTGACCGTGCGCGGCGGCGAGTACGTGGTGCTCACCGGCGGCAACGGCAGCGGCAAGACGACCCTGCTGCACATCCTCATGGGCCTGCGCCGCTGCGACAGCGGCGCCGTGCTCTGGAAGGGCGAGCGGCTCGACGGCGCCGGGCAGCGCGCGTGGCGCCGGGTGAGAGAGTCCTGGGGGTTCTTGCCACAGCAGGTGGGGTTGCCGCATTCGGCCCAGGTGGGGAGCGTCCTGCGCTTCCACGCCCGGCTGCGCGGAGCGAGCCTCGAGGCTGCGCGCACCTGGCTGGGCCGCGTCGGGCTGGCGGGAGAGGAGAGGCGCCTGGTGGGGGAGCTCTCCGGCGGCATGCAGCAGCGGCTCGGCATCGCGCTGGTCCTGTTCTTCGAGCCGCAGTGGGTGGTGATGGATGAGCCCGCCAGCAGCCTGGATCCCCAGTGGCGCGGCGCGCTGGCCGAATGGGCCGAAGCGCACGCCCGCCGCGGCGGGGCGATGCTCGTCACCAGCCAGCTTCACGAGGCCTGGAGTGAGCGCGCCCGCTTCATGCGGTGCGAGGCCGGCCGCATCATCGACGAGCCCGGACGGGCGGAGGCGCAGCCGTGAACCGGGTCGCCGCCGTCTTCTTCTGGGAGCTTCGAGGGGGACTGCACAACCGGTTCCTCCAGCTCTTCGCGCTGGCGTGCGTGATGGGCGGGTCGGCGCTGTGGGCCGCGTCGCCGGGGCAGCAGATGCTGCCCTTGGTGCTGATCCAGGCGCTCCTGTTCTTCGGCTCCCTGTTCGCCTTTCTGACCGGCTGGGGGAGCGGCCAGCAGGCGCGGGCGCAGGGGCCGTTCCTCTTCGCCCAGCCGGTGAGTCCTGCGGAGTTGGTGGGGGGAAAGCTCCTGGGCGCGGCGGTGTCCTGCGCGCTGGTGCTCGCCCTGTTCATGGGCCCCTCTGCGGTGCGGTCCGGGGCACCTGGGCCCCTGCTCGGGCTCGGGGCGCTCGGGTTCGGGTTCCTGGTGGTCTGCGCGCTCGCCGGGCTCTGCATCGGGCTGCTCGCATCGCCTCTGCCCGGGCTGATGGGGGTGCTGTTGGCGTGGGCTTTGACCGTGGCCGGCTGGGAGCTGGGGCTCCTGGCGCTGAGCGAAGGGGCGTGGCTGCAGCAGTCGCCCGGGCTGTTCGTGGCGCTGCTCCTGCTCAACCCCGCGGGCGCTTTCCGGCTCGGCGCGATGATCGGCCTCGAGGCGGTGCCGTTCGACGCGGTCGAGCTTCAGACCGGCCGCGCGGTCTTCGAGAACATCATGGTGGTCGCGGGTCTGGTGTTCGCCCTCTGGTCCGTGGCGCTCTTCGCGCTGGCGGCGCGGGGCACCGGGCGCCAGGAGCGGTAGCCGGAAAGGGAAGACGCATGGAACACAGATCCCACCCCAGGAAGTCAGGCCTGCGCCTCGCCGTGCCGTTGGGGGCGGTGGTGCTGGCGGTTGGCGCCGGGCTCCTCCTCGGAGAGCGGTTCGGTCAAGCCGATGACGCAGACGAGGCCGAAGGCGCCCACCCGAGAGGAGGCGGCGAGCTTCACCGGGACATCGCCGGCAAGGTCGTCCGCGTTTCGCCGGAGGAGGGAGTCCTCACGGTGGACCACGAGGAGATCGAAGGGTTCATGGGGGCGATGGTCATGGACCTGAACGTCTTCCAGCGAAAGGAGCTGCTGGGGCTCTCTGCGGGCGACGAGATTCTGTTCGACCTCGCGCGCATCGGAGACACGTACCAGGCCGTGCGGATTCGGCGGCGCGGCGCGGAAGCGCGTCCGCCGGAGGATGCGGCCGAGGCCCCCGTGGCGGATCCGCTGGGGCCGGGCGACCAGGTGCCGGACCTGGAGCTGGTGGACTGGCGCGGTGAGAAGTTCCGGCTCCGGGAGCTCGAGCCCCGGCACAAGCTCATCACCTTCTTCTACGCGCGCTGCCCCCTGAAGGACTTCTGCCCAGCGCAGTCGCAGCGGCTGGCGAAGCTGCAGGCGTACATCGCCGAGACCGGCGTGCCGTTGCACCTGGTGAGCCTCACCCTGGACGCGGAGCATGACGGCCCGCAGGTGTTGGCAGGCTACGCGGCGCGCTTCTCCGTGGACCCTGCGCGCTGGACGCTCGCCGGTGGAGAGGACACCGAGGCCCTCCGCAGCTTCGCGCACAGGGCCGGCGCCGGCGTGAAGGCCCAGGAAGGTGGCTACCAGATTGACCACGCGCTGGTGGCGCTGCGCGTGGACGGGGACCGAATCGTAGACCGCGTCTACGGGCTCGACGCGATGGAGGCGCTGGTCAAGGGGCTGTAGGTCCGCGGTGTGGTCAAGGTGCGTCCGCGGCGCTTGCCCCACCGCGCGGGGCGGGGAGTGGCCCGGCCGCCATCCCCCGTCGGCTCGCCCTCGTGGTCACGACATGGCCGGTCCTTCATGCCGGGAGCGCGCGCTCGCAGGGGGGCTGCTGCAGTTCGCTCCCGCGCCTGACAAGGGAAGCCACGGCGGCGGCGCTGCTTCAGGGACAGGCGCTCCCCGTGCCGCCCTGGAGGAGGATGGCGAAGCTCGTGAAGTGGTCGGTCTCGCCGCACAGGCGGGTGTCCTTCTGCCTGGGGCAACGGTCTTCGCATTGCCATCTTCCAGCCAGGTCCAGGTAGCCCAGACAGGCCGCATCCAGAGATACCCCTGCGCTGGGGAGCAGGCACACCTCCACCTTCCGGGTGAAGGTCTGCCCGGCCGGCGTCAGGTCATACGTCGCAGAGCCGTGCAGCCCCGAAGTCACCGGGCTGCTGGAGAGGGTGATGCGAACGGGCTCAGCGAGCGCGTCCTCTGGGACCGTCAGCGCCGCGGCCTCATCCGGCAAGGTGAGCGTTCCACCCGCAGGGCCGAAGAGCCGGTCGTCGCACGCGGCCTTTGCTCCCTGTCCTCCCGAGAGGAGGATGGCGAAGCTGGTGAAGTGGTTGGTCTGACCACACAGCATCTCTTCGGACTGCTTGAGGCAGACGTCTTCACAGACCCAGGTGCCGCCCTCGAGGTAGCCCAGACAGGCGGAGGACAGGTCCATGCCAGCGGTGCGCTCGATGCAGATCTCCACATCCTTCAAGAAGGTCATGGGCGAAGGACCGAAGTCGTAGACCCCCGAGCCGAACGCGCCTTCTGCCGAGGCGCTGGTGATGGTGATGACCTCCTCCTTGTCGAGCGCGCCTTCGGGGATGATCAGCGTCGCCTTGCCGTCCTCGGAGGCTGCCGTGCCGCCCCTCGGTCCCAGGGGCCTCTCGTCGGGGTCGTCACCCGACTCTGAAGGACAGCCGACGACGAACAGACAGAGCGTTGCGGACAGGAGCAGGGCTTTCATCTGCCAAGGCTACCCCCTGGCGGGACGTCCGGCGAATGCAACACCCGGCCGTGCGGATTGGTGCGGCCGGACCTTGCTCGAGCTCGCAGCATTCCGTGACGCTGCGGTCCGGCCTTCAGAAACCTGAGGCTGGGCCCGGGCAGCGCACGCCCATCCGCGCGAAAACACGATGCCGCAGCGCGTGGCGTGCCGGTTGCTTGGGGTGGGGGACATGGACATCCAGAGTGCTCGAATGATGAGGCGGAAGTGGCTGACGGCGCTGGCGGCGGTGACGCTGGTCGGAGGGCTTGGGGGCTGTGACCCGTCTGAGCGGGACGTCGACCCTGAGGTCTTGCCTCCGCCCGGAGAGCTCGCGAAGTCGGACAAGGAGCGGTTGACCCTGCCCGCAGCGCCCGGCGACCTGGCGGAGGCAGTTCGCGGCCAGAACGATCTCGGCCTCGAGCTCTTCCGCAAGCTCGGCGGCTCCGAGCCCAACCTGTTCCTCTCGCCGGTGAGCATCTCCACCGCCTTGTCGATGACGTACGCGGGCGCCGCCGGAGACACCGCCCTGGCCTTCGAGCAGGTGCTCGGCAGTGGGTTGCCCCCGGAGCGGTTCCACCGCGCCATGAACGAGCTGGACCGGGAGCTCGCCGCGCGCGGGACCAGCGCCAGGGCCGCGGACGGCAAGCCCTTCCGGCTGCGCTCCACCAACCAGCTCTTCACCCAGGTCGGGTTCCCGCTGGAGCTGCCGTTCCTCGACACGCTCGCGCTGGAGTATGGCGCCGGCGTCCGGCTCCTGGACTTCTCCACCCAGCCCGAGCCTTCGCGCGAGGCCATCAACGGCTGGGTGGACGGCCGGACCGAAGGGCGCATCCCGGAGCTCCTGCCGCAGGGGACCATTGATTCGCTGACGCGGCTGGTGCTCGTCAACGCCATCTACTTCAACGCTGCCTGGAAGCACCCCTTCGAGGAGAACGCCACCGTCACCGGGGACTTCCACACGCTCGCAGGTGGGGTGAAGCAGGTGCCGTTCATGAGGTCCGCGCTCCTCTCTGCGCGCGCGGCCGAGGTGAACGGGACCGAGGTGGTGGAGCTCGCCTATGACGGTGATGAGCTGTCGATGCTGATCGTGATGCCGCCGGCCGGTGGGCTGCCCGCGCTGGAGGCCTCGCTCGATTCGGCGGCGGTGGAGGGGTTCGTGGCCGCGCTGAAGGGGGAGTCCCTGGACCTCTCGATGCCCGCGTTCGAGACCCGCACGTCGGCGGACCTGTCTGCGGCCTTGCAGGCGTTGGGGCTGGCAAATGCGTTCGGGCCCGCCGCGGACTTCACCGGGATGAACAAGGACGCGGAGCTCTACATCGGCGGCGTCATCCACGAGGCCTTCGTCAAGGTGAACGAGGCGGGCACCGAGGCGGCCGCGGCCACCGCGGTGGTGATTCGCACCACGTCGGTTCCGCAGTCGCGGCCGGTTGTATTGGACCGGCCATTCTTCTTCGCCATCCGGGACCACGCCACCGGCGCGCTGCTCTTCGTGGGGCGCATCGGCGAGCCGTAGGCCGGCTGGGGGGCAGTTTCGGAGACGAAAATCGCGCCTGGGGCCCTGTGGGGCCTCCAGGGCCGCGCTGGCATCGCCCCGCATGGTTAGTACCTGCCCGAAAATTGCCTCCCAGGGCTCGCAGGTGGCCTCAGGAGGGGCGCCGGGTTCGGGCGTGGGAGCGCGGCGGAGACGCCGCTGCACGCGGCGGAGAGGGTGGCCCGCTCACCCGGTGGGAATCGTCGGCACTCCGGAGAGGGACATGAAGACCGTCGCGTTGCTCATTGCTGTTCTTGGAGGAGGTCCTGGACTGCTGCTCGGAGCCGGCTGCGGCGAGGAGGTCCGGTGTGTGAGGGCCATCGCCTGCGTGGAAGCGTGCGGCGGTCCCGTCGTGTACGAGGGGTGTGACTGTCCGGCGGGCACCCTCGCGCAGGAGACTTGCCAGGCAGACGCCGGGCAGTAGTTCACGCGCTGTCGGATGCTCCGGTGGGCCGGGTCAGACGGCCGAGCACGCGACGCAGCCGGAGCGCGGCCAGCAGCGAGGCGCCTGGCGCGGCGGCGCCTCCCCCGGACGCCTCTTCCTGCGAAACGACGAACAGCTCAACCTCGCTGCTCTTCGCCTCGTTGCCGCCGAGGTCCCGCGCCGTCACCCACACCGTGACGCTGCCTGTGGGCATCCCCTCCGTGTCCCACTGCAGCGTCCAGGGCGCCCCGGTCACCGTGCCCAGCGCGGATCGCGAGGACTTCTTCCGAACCCAGTTCCTCTACTGGTTGCTGTGTGCCATCGACGGCCACGCGAAGAACTTCAGCGTCTTCATCGAGCCGGAGGGCCGGTTCCGCCTCACCCCGCGCTACGACGTCCTCTCGGCGTACCCCGTTCTGGGCAGGCGGCAGAACCAGCTTTCGCCTCACAAGGTGAAGATGGCCATGGCCGTCCACGCCACGAACCGCCACTACCGGTGGAGGGAGATCCACGTCGAACACTGGCTGCAAACCGGCCGGCGCTGTGGTCTGCCGCATGCGGGAAGGCGCCTGCTCGAGGACGTGCTGGAGCGCGCGCCCGATGCGCTCCTGGCCGTCGAGGACCGCGTCCCCGCCGGCTTCCCTGAGTCCGTCAGCGCACCGATTCTCGCGGGTCTCGGGAACGCGGTGACGAAGGCAAGGCGCGCCCTGCGCTGAGAAGGGCGGCATCCCGAGGGCGGGGGCGCCGCGTCAATGGAGGACGTCCTCGCTGCTTGCGTGGCTCACCACGCGGGAGATCGCCCTCCGCGTTCCTCGTTCCCGAGGCGACCATGGGCCAGCGCATCAGCCGCGCGAAAGGAGCTCATCCAACGTTCGGGCTCAGCGTTCGCCACCTCCGGCGACAGGCTCGCGGAGGTGATGCGCGTCCTCTACCTCATGTTCAACGAGGGCTACACCGCGACGGACGGCCCAAGGCTGCCGCGTCCGGACCTCGTGGCGGAGGCCCTCCGGCTCACCCGCATGCTGCGCGCCTCGAGGCCCGGGGAGCCCGAGGTCGCAGGGCTGCTCTCGCTGATGCTCCTGACCGACTCCCGCCGGCGTTCGCGGACAGGGCCCGCAGGTGAGCTCATCCCACTCGATGAGCAGGACAGGACCCTGTGGGATCGCGCGCTCCTCTCCGAGGGCGTGCGCATCCTCACCGCCGCCTTGCAGCAGGGGAGGGTGGGCGCGTATCAGCTGCAGGCGTCCATCGCCGCCGCACACGCCGCCGCCCCGCGCGCCGCGGACAGCGACTGGAAGCAGATCCTCGGCCTCCATGGCCTGTTGCGCCAGCTCGACGACGACCCGGTGGTCGCGCTGAATCACACCGTCGCGTTCGCCATGGTCCACGGCGCAAAGGCGGATCTGAAGGCGTTGGACGCGTTGCCTGCGATGGCGCGTCACCACCGCGCCGCCGCCGTGCGTGCGCATCCGCTCGAGCGCGCGCGACAACCTGAGGCCGCCGCTACCTGGTTCCGGAAGGCGGCCGCGCAGACGGAGAGCCTCGCGGAACGGAACTACCTGCTGCTGCGTGCCGCGCGGCTGCGCGGCTGCGCGGCTGCGCGGTGAGGCCTGGTTCAGCCGCCGCCGGGGCTGCATTCTCGGCGCGCGAGAGCCCAGGTGGAGCGTCCGCGCTCGTCCGCCGAGCGGGACGAATGAGCGGAGCCCGGACGCCGCGGCGCACGTCGTGTCGAGCGGCGAAGGCCCGGCGCGCGCCTTGAGGGCTCGGTTTCGGAAGGTCGAAGCGCTTCCAGTAGGCCTTCGCTTCGCCGCGGCCGCTGGGCTGCCCGGTGGTGGGCACGCCGCCACCTTGTCCCCAGCGCAGACCGGATCGTACGCTGGCGCATCGCGTACGGATGGAAGAGCAAGCCGCGAGCTGAGCGGCCGGCCACGGCCGCTGGGCGGTTGCCTGGGGTCTTCAACGACCTGGCCGCCTTCCTGCGGTCCCACGGCCATCTCACCCGGGGGACGGGAACGGCCGGCACCGCGCTCTCGCTCGGCCTGTCGGTGCTCTGCCTCCTGGCGGTGCTGGCCTTCCACTTCCCCGAGTACCTGACCACGCCGCTCCTGCGCGAGCAGTACCCGGTGGACGTGCTGCGAGGGCTGCTCCTCGCCAGTCTGCTGGTGTCAGGCGGCCTTGCGCTCGCCAACGTCGTGCTGGGCAGGCACCGAAACCTCAACATCGCGGCCTTCCTCATCGTCCTCGCTGCGGTGTCGCTGGGCGGCGCCAACGTCGCGGTCGATGACTTCCCCTCGGACACGCCCTACATCGGGCTCGACTGGTTCATTCTCGACCTGCTGGGCTCGGCGTTGGTCTTCGTGGTGCTGGAGCAGTGCTTCCCGCTGAAGCCCGGGCAGCCCGTGTTCCGGCCGGACTGGCAGACCGACCTCGCGTACTTCGGGCTGAATCACCTGCTGGTGGGCCTGGTGCTGCTCGCCGTGAACTTCCTGGTCCACCCCCTCTTCGGCTGGAGCGCCGGCACCGCATGGCAGCGATGGGTGGCGGGCATCTCGTTCGTGCCGCAGCTGCTGCTGTGCATCCTCATGGCGGATCTGGCGCAGTACGCCGTGCACCGGGCCTACCACCGCGTTCCGTGGCTGTGGCGCTTCCACGCGGTGCATCACAGCATCGAGACGCTGGACTGGCTGGCCGGCTCCCGGTTGCACGTGTTCGAGCAGATCACCACACGGGTCGCGGTGCTGGGCGCGCTCTACCTCGCCGGGTTCGACAAGGCAGTGCTGGATGCGTACATCCTCGTCGTCGGCTTCCACGCCGTCCTGAACCACAGCAACCTGCGGCTGCCCTGGGGGCCGCTCAAGCACATCATCGTGACGCCGGAGTTCCATCACTGGCACCATTCATCGGACCAGCAGGCGCTCGACAGGAACTACGCAGCGCACTTCTCCTTCCTCGACCGCTTGTTCGGCACGGCGGTGTCGGCCCGGGGAGGATTTCCGGAGAAGTACGGGGTCCTCGGTGGGGGAGTGCCGGGCGGGTTGATCCGGCAGCTCTTGTATCCCTTCAGGAGATAGACGGCGCGACCCGCAGCGAGTCGCCCCTTTGATAGCTTCGCGGCGAATGCAGACTTCGTCGTGGACCTTCGATCCCTTCGGCATCCCCACGCTCCGCGGACCGGGGGGCGCGCTCCACCGGCCGGAACGAAAGACCGCGGCGCTGCTCGCGATGCTCGCGCTCGAAGGACCGATGCACCGCGCGAAGCTCGTCTCCTGGCTCTGGCCAGACAGCCGCGAGACCCAGGCGCGCAACAACCTCGTGCAGCTCCTGCGGCGGCTGCGCACCACGGTGGACGGCGTGGGCGCTTCGCCGGCCACGGTGCTCGTGGCGCAGCCGCAGCCGGGCGTGCTCCTCATCAAAGACGCGCAGGTGGTGGCGCCGCCCGCGGAGGTGACGCCCGCCGAGCTCGAGCACGAGGTCGTGCTGCGCGGCCTGAAGGCGCCTGCGCCGGGATCCCTGCTGCTCGCGGTGGAGGGGACGCCGCTGATGGGGCGGGTGGTGTCCACGAAGGAGGAAGGGGCCGCGGTGCGGGTGCGCTACGTGCTGCCGGCCTTGCCGGAGGTCTTCGCGCGGCTGCGGGTGGACGAATCGTTCGAGCTTCCGGAGGAGACCATCGAGGCGTCCGAGGTGGACGGGTTTGCGACGAAGGGGATCCCGGACATCGACTGGACGCTCGGGCCCATGAAGTGCGCGGCGACACCGGAGGTGACGGTGCTCGACAGCCCGCTGCAGGTCAAGGTCGAGCGCAAGCTCACCCATGACGTGAAGGCGGACGTGCGCGACGGTGACATCCAGCACCTCCGGCTCGTGGGGAAGGGGCCCATCACCCTCCAGGTGATCGGCGGCATTCATCTGCAGCTCAAGGGCAAGCTCTCGCTCGCTTGCGAGGTGCAGCTCGCGAACCCCTCCATCCCGGTGACCGTTCCCTCGCGGTGGCGCTGGCGCCTTCGGTCCCGCTCGGCGTGGGCTTCTCGCTGGAGGGCGCGTTCACGGCGAAGACGTGGCAGTTCATCGTGGAGGGCAAGCGGGTGGTGGACCTCACGGCGGGCGTCGACTTCACGCCGGCGGAGGGCCTGCGGGGGGTCTTCACCCAGACCCACTCCGGCGAATTGACGCCGAAGATGGTGCTCTCTCCGGAGGATGGCGCGAAGGACATGGACGTCGAGCTGAGCGCGCAGCTCTACGCGTACGCGGGTTTGAACCTGAAGCTCGGCCCTGGGCTGAAGGAGCTCAGCCTGCTGAAGGCGCTCACCGGTCCGAAGATGGACCTCAAGTGGGAGCCGGAGCGGTACCAGGCGGCGCGCCCTGACTTCTCTGCGGTGCACGACCTCAAGTGGAACACCCGGGTCGGGCTCGGGGGGGACGCGAAGGACGCCATCACGCTCCTGCGCGGCGTCACCGGCTCGTGGGTCAACTTCGAGGACGAAACCAACATCCCCGTCGACCGTTCGCCGGTGGGGGCGCTCACGCTCAGCAGGCAGCGCGTCCAGGCGGGCGAGGAGGTCCTCCTCAAGGTCGCCATCACCGAGGCGTCCTCGCACTTCCTCGGCATCTACAACATCGAGGAGGTCACGCTTCGCCGCGTGGTGAAGGCGAAGGACGGCTCCTTGCTGCTGGAGGAGCTGCCGGAGCTCCCGGCGCAGGTCCCCGACGGCGAGCAGCGCGAGTTCACCTGGGCCTGGCGGCCCACCTCCGTGGACCTCGGCCAGCACACCTTCGTCGCGTTCACCAGGACGCTGCTCCCGGTCTTCACCTTCGAGGTCGCAGACAACTCCGCGGTGAAGCTCGTGGTGGATCAGAAGTGTGAGGCGACGTCCGCGTTTCCCCTGTGCATCGAGTCGAGCGCCTACGTGGGCGGCGGCGGCGCGGTCCGCCTCACCGACGACGGGCAGGTCGCCGGCTTCATCTACGAGAACGGGCGGATGCGGGCGGCGACGTGGAGCTGGGAGCTCGAGCACACGGTCCTCGGGCTGCTCTCGTCGGCCGCCAATGCGCAGAGCGCGGCGCAGGCCATCTCACCGTCCGGGGAGTACGTCACCGGCTGGGCGCACAGCATCGAGCCCGCCAACGGTGGGCTGATCGACGAGGCCTTCCTCTTTCACGACGGGCGGATGACGTCGCTCGGCACCCGCGCGGTCTTCGGGCCGGTGTCCCAGAGCACCGGCACCGGCGTGAGCGACAGCGGCGAGGTGACGGGGGATGCGCTGCGCCACCAGAACGGCGCGTGGGAGTCGTTTGGCTGGGTCTGGTCGAACGGGGCGCTGACGAACCTCGGGCAGCTCGGCACCAGCAGCACGCTCGGCGCAGGCAACGTGAACGGCTCGACGCGCAGGGCAACGTGGTCGGCAACCGCATCGTCTCGCCCGCGCCGGGGATGCAGCTCATCGAGCCCACGATCTGGACACGTGACGCCGCCGGCGCCTGGACGGCCCAGTCGCTGCCGCATTTCGGCATGGGGGCCATGGTCAGCGGCGGCAACCTGCGCGGCGAGTGGGTGGGCTCGGTCTCCACCTCGCCGTCGCAGCGTGTGGCGGTGATGTGGACCGGCTCCGGGTTCCGCACGCTCGGCTCACTGGGCGGCAACAGCCACGCCACCGCGGCGAACCGCAACGGCGACGTCGTCGGCTGGAGCAACCCTTCGCCCACCTCCACCGTGCGCCGCGCAATCCGCATCCGCGGCGACAACGGGATGGTCGAGGATCTCAACGCCCTCATCGATCCGCAGCTGGGCTGGGTGCTCAGCAACGCGGTCGACATCAACGACGAGGGGGTGATCGTCGGGCAGGGCCTGCAGAACGGCCAGCCGCGCATGTTCCGGCTCCTGCCTCGCGCCGGGTGAGGCCCCCGCCGGGGCCATTGGGTGCCGCAGCCCGGAGGAACCTGTAGGCTGGCCCGTTCTGGCCAGCCGCGCAGGGCGGCGCCTGGGGGAGACGGACATGGTGAAAGACTCGAGTGTGCGCGCGCTGGCCACCCTGGCGGCAATCGTCACGCTGGCTCTGCCGGGCCCGGCCCGCGCGGATGAGTGCACCGGGACGGACGCCTGGGAGCTGACGAGGTCCTGCTCGGTCCTCGCTGGCCACAACGCGGACTTCACCATCCGGCTCAGCGCTGCGTTCTCCATCCGGGCGGACGCGCCCGATTTTCCGGCCAATGCGCTCAACCGGGTCATCGTCTACGTGCACGGCTACGGGGTCGAACAGCCGAACTGGCCCCTTGCCATCCGTGAGGACGGCTCGCCTCTGGCGTTCGAAGATCCATTGAGCCGGGGCATCAGCATCCTCACCATGGCGCCGGGGAGAGCCAGCACCGACCGGGTGGAGGACGACGCCGAGGCGCTGCGGAAGGCGCTCCTGCTGCTCGATGGCTACCGGGGGCCGTCGGCGGAGCCGCTGGTGGTCTTCGGGCACAGCATGGGCGGACTGCTGGGGCGAATCGCGCTGAGCAGGATGGAGAAGGCCGGCGAGCCCCACCGCGTGGCGCTCTTCGTCTCCTACGATGCGCCGCACACGGGCGTGCACGTGCCGCAGGGGATGCAGTTCCTGAAGGTGAAGTTCGACGAGTGGTCGGCAATGACGAAGGAGGACTTCATCGCCATCGACCCGGGGTGGGAGGGCGTGTTCAACCTCGCGCAGGTGAACGGCGTGGCCGGTGCGCTGAGCTCATCGAGCGGCCACAGCGTTCCGGATCCGACCTCGGTGCAGGCGCAGCAGATGACCATCCAGCCGGTGGTGCTGCTCCAGGCCCACGCCGAGTTCATGGCGCTGCTCGAGGAGACCGGCCACCCGTCGATGCGGAAGATCGCGGTGACCAACGGCAACACGCGGGCAGTGGGAAACACCCAGACGATCCCGCCGGGCGGCGAGCTCTTCTACTTCACCGGCGCCAAGGGAAACTCGATCGCGTCCGTCCGCGGGACCTTTCAGGTCTACACCGACGAGCCCGGAGCGTCCTGCTTTCGCTCCCACGTCTATTACGACGGGTTCATCAACAACCACGACGGCGGGCGGAAGGACGCCGTTTCGCCCGGGGACCTCACCCTGTACGACCACCTCTCGGGCAGCACGCTCGACTACGCGGCGGAGATGCACGCCGAAGCCACCCGGACGAAGGGCAGCTTCCACGAACCTCAGTTCCGGGCCGCCCAGGACAGCGCCATCCCGTTCGTCTTCACGCGGAGCGCGCTCGCCCTCCCCGTGGACACGGCCGAGGAGGACATCGCCGGGCTCGTCGAGAGCGGCCAGACCCCTTTCGACAGGGTCTTCGCCATCGGCGATCTGCCCGGGTTCGACAGCAACATCGATCACAACACCGTGGTCATCCCTGCCGCGCTGATGGAGGAGATCCTCGCGGTCTCGGCGTGTCCCGTCGCACCGCCGGGGCCTTTCGTCGACACCGACGGCGACGGGTGGGAGGACGCGTGTGACCCCGACGACGACGGCGACGGGGTGCCCGACGAGGACGACAACTGCCCGCTCGTGGCGAACCCGGATCAGGTGGACCGGGACGAAGATGGCAAGGGTGACGCCTGCAGTCACTACCTCGAGCCCGCCTACGCAGACCTGCCCTCCGACGAGGCGCAGAGGCCGGTGGGTTGCAGCTGTGCGGCGGGGAGCGGCGGCCCCGGCGCGGGCACCTATGCCTTCTCTCTGATGGTGCTCGCGCTCTTCGTGCGCCGCGGCGGTGGCGCGCCCATGCGAACCGCCAGCGGACTTCCGCGCCACCGGTGACCGGGGCTCAGGCGAGCCGGGTCTTCACCGGCGTCTTCCCGATCCGCGCGTAGAACTCGGCCATCCGGCCCTCGAGGTCGCGGTCGAAGTCCTTCGCGTACTCCGGGACGATCTCGATGCGCGCTCGCAGATAGGCGCGGTACCAGTCGCGCAGCGCCTCCTCAGCCCTGCGCTCCACTTCGGCGTGCGCACCGTCTTCGTCTTCGTCGGAGCTGCTGCGCAGCGCTTCGGCTGCGTCCAGCCAGGCGAAGAAAGCCTTCTCCGCGCTCTTGCGCGCGAGGTGGTGACAGCAGAACCACTCCACCGCCTGCACCTGCGCGCCGGGCACGTACGTGTTCACGCTGTCGCAGAAGCTGCACGGCACCTGCGTGCTGCGGAAGAACCGGTCGGACAGCTTCAACGGCCCGCCACACTGCGAGCACCGGTGGTCGCGTGACAGGTTCAACTTCGCCTGCGCGAGGATCCGCGCCGCCGCGTCCGCGAAGATTCGCAGCTCGACCTGCAGCTTCTGCTGCTCGAGTTCACGTGACCACCGCGCTTGCTTCTCCAGCTCGGCGAGGAGGAGGTCCGGGTCCACGCCACCCGCTTCGAGCGCGGGCTCCACCTTCTCCGTCCAGGTCTGCTCGGCACGCGTGCCCAGCTCGCGGAGCTGGTTTTCGATCGCCGTCCAGGCGTTCGACAGCGGCAGCGGATCAAGCCCGCTCTGGTCCAGGAGCTGCGCGCAGCCCTGCTCCGCCTCCGCCAGGGTCTGGCCCCAGCGCTCTCGGAGCCTGGCGAGGAACGCCTCCCACCGCGCGACCGCCTCTGTGGGGCTCAAGGTGCGTCCTCCTCCCGTGCGGCCTTGAAGAAGGCCTGCCCGCAGAAGGCGCAGGTCCGCAGGTCGCTGCCGTCGGGGCGGGCTGCGCCGCAGGTCTGACAGCGCCGCGCCTTCACCTGGTCCTTTGCGTCCCCGTACGTGACCGTGGTGCTGCGCGCGTTGGCGAAGATGCCGCTCACGCTCGCCACGGGCCGGGTCTGGTCGATGTAGTCGCGCAGCGCACGGTCCACGAAGCTCGCGAGCTCCTCCTCGAACCGCGCCCTGTCCTCCGCGTCCTCCGCGGTCTTCAGCCCGCGGAGTGCGACGAAGGCGTCTTCACGGATCACCTCCAGCGCGCGGCGCACCTCCACCGGGAGTGCGCCGCGCAGCTGGGTGCGGCTGGTCTGCAGCAGCGCGAGCCGCTGCTCGGCTGCGGGCGGCGTGAGCCTCAGGCCCAGAAGGACCGCGTCCCACCGGTCATCTCCCTGGGGACGCCCCGCCAGCGCGGCTCGGAGCAGCTCCTCCAGCCGCGCCTGGTGCCGAGCCCGAAGCTCCGAGAGGGACATGGCGCCTAGAACTCGATGTCCGAGCCCGCGGACCCGGACGCGAACTGCTGCGCGTACTTCGCAGAGAGCGTCTGGTAGTCCGTCAGGTACGTCATCGGGTCCGAGTTCATCTTCAGCGCCCAGTAGCCGCCCGCGGCGCCCCAGTCACCGCTGGTCAGCTGGTACTTCGCCAGCACCGCGTTCGGGTCGATGCCCTGAGAAGACGCCGCGCTCATGTGCGCCTGGATCTTGATCCAGTCCTCGAAGGAGATGGGGTCCTCGCCCTTCACGGTGTTGCCGTGCCCGGCCTTCATGGACGACGAGACCGCCTTCGCCGCTGCACCAAACCGCCCGGCCCCAGCGCCGGTGAAGGCCTGTCCGTACACCGTGGCGATGGTCGCGGTGGTGTCGCGGCTCATCCGCCCGTTCCACTCGGCGTTGACGTCGTCCCACAGCGGGCGCTCCATCCCCAGCTGCGCCAGAATCCCCTCCAGGGGCTGGCCCTGCGCCAACGCGGCGTTCGCGCCCGCCCAGTCCTCCATGGACAGTCCCTTGTAGGGGGCCAGCTCGTCCTCGAGCGCCTCCTTGTTCTTCTCGAAGCGCTCGTCGAGCTGCTTGTGCGTCTCACTGAGGACCTGGCCCATCGCCGCCCAGGCCTCGGCGCCGGCACGCTCCACGCGCCGCTTGAACCAGGTGAAGTGCGCCGCGTCGCGGAAGCCGTGCTCGCTCAACAGGTCGTCCGCGTCGTCTGCCTCGAGCGCCGCGTCGATCGCGGCCACCGCCCGCTTCGCCCGTCCGTATTCGCCCAGCGCCTCCGGGATGCCGAGGCTGCGGTTGCGGAGCCACTCGTAGTGCTCGTCGCCCAGAAGTCCGTGGGAGTCCATGGCCTCTGCCCAGGTGTCCCCGCCGTCCTCGCGGGCGGAGTCCAGCTCGTCGAGCAGATCGTTCAGCCCATCCTCGTCCTCGGTCCTGGACGGCCAGCTCACCGGGATGCCGTACATTGCGAGGAACCGCCGCTCCTGCCCGTCGCCGATCTGGTTGAGGTCTGCCACGTGCACGCAGTTCCACTCGCTGGTGGTGTTGTAGTGCTTGCTGGGCCAGATCATCGCCTCTGCCATCTGCTCCGGACTGAAGTCCGGGAACGCCATGTCGGCGCCGGCATGCGCGGTGTAGTCGTAGCTGTCCCAGTCCACCTCTTCGAGAAAGTCGGCGATCTTCTGACGGCGCTCTTCGGCGTTCATGCCTTCTCCATGGGGCTGCGCGGACCCGGAGAGCCCGGGCGCGCGCGAGCCTACGCGACGGAGAAGCGCAGCAGATAGAGCTGCGCGCGAGGTCCCACTCGCCGGCTGCGCGCGCCCCGGGTGAGCGGTGCCCTCAGGCCGCGTCGCCGGGACGCGCGGCGAGCGCCTCGCGCACGGCGCAGAGCAGCGCCTCCGCCGTGTAGGGCTTCTCCAGGAACACCGCGGCAGCGCCCTGCGTCGCGTCCGAGAGCTTCTCGTTGGCGCTCAGCCCGCTGGCGGCCACGAAGCGCGCGCCCGGGTCCAGATCCCGGATGCGGGTGATGGCGCCCGGCCCGTCCAGCACCGGCATGGACACGTCCGTGAGGACCAGCGCCACCCGGGGCATGTGCGCGCGGTACAGCGCCACCGCCTGTTCACCGTTCTCCGCCGGCAGCACGGCGTACCCGTGCCGCTCCAGCGTGCGCGCGGCAATTCGCCGCACGGCCTCCTCGTCCTCCGCAAGCAGCACCAGCTCTCCTTTTCCGCGCGGAGCCCTGGACCCTTCCTGCACCGTCACCTCGTCGCCGGGTTCGCGGTCCGCCGGGAGGTAGATCTCGAAGCGGGTGCCGCGCCCCAACTCCGAATACAGGTGAATGGCGCCCCCCAGGTTCCGGACGATGGTGTGGCAGGTGGACAGCCCAAGCCCTGTTCCCCTCCCCACCTCCTTGGTGGTGAAGAACGGCTCGAACACGCGGTCCATGACCTCCCGCGGCATGCCGGTGCCGGTGTCCTCCACGCGCAGGCGGAGCCAGGGCCCCGGCCCCAGGTCTCCGGGGAGCGCCGAAGCCGACTCGTCGAGCTGCACCGGCTCGATGGCCACCGTCAGCGTCCCGCCGCGTGGCATCGCATCGCGCGCGTTGACGCTGAGGTTCGTGAGCAGCTGGTGGATCTGGGTGGGGTCTGCCCGCACGGGCCAGATCCCGTCCTCCGCCGGGCGGGTGGTGAGCGTGGCGGTGATGCTGCGTGGGAAGGTGTCGCGCACCATCTGCAGGACCTCCTCCGCCACCTGCACCACGTCTACCTGCACGGACGTCCCTTCGCGGCGGCCACGCGCAAACGCCAGGAGCTGGCGGATCATGTCCGCGCCGCGCCGGGCGGAGACCCGCATGAGGCGCAGGTCCTCGAGCTTCTCCTCGTCGCGCTCCTCGGACTCGAGGAAGGAGATGGAGGCCACGATCGGCGTG
>CAZQVZ010000062.1:0-19491 GCA_964596895.1 uncultured Myxococcaceae bacterium | reverse complement strand
CCGCGCTCGCGTCAGCTTGCGGCTCATCAGGGCTTCCTGCCCCTCGTCGATCAAATCCAGCACCTTCGCCTGCCGCAGCAGCTCGTCGTGGCTGAGCGCCTGGGCATCCGACGCGTTCGGCTTCGGGTCTTGCACCGCGGGAGGATTCGCGGTCGCCGTCAGGGCCGACAGGAGCACCACCACCGGCACGGCCCACGAGTGACGAGGGCACGGCGAAGCTGAACGCAGCATGGACGAATCCTCTGGCTGGAACTTCCAGAATGGCGAGTTTGCCAGAGGTGCCGGTGCTGCGTGTGCTCGCTTCCTAGATCTTTGAAGACGAGGCCCCGCCCGCGGGGGCATGCACGCCGGCGTCTGGCGTGGACAGCGCGTCCCCCTCTTCCCGGCGCTTCGCCATCCGCTTGAGCCGCGTGGGGTTGATCTGGAACACGAACCACACGATCGCAATCGCGCCGAACGCGAAGAGCGTGTCCCCGGGTACGCGCATCCACCGCAGGAAGTCCATGGTCGGCGTCTGTAGGAATTCGGCGCTGCGCGCGTACCAGTACCCGTCCCGCACCGACGCGGCGGTCTGCATCAACCCCACCGGCAGGAGGCTGAAGCACACCATCGCGAACAGGCCGATGT
The DNA here is from genome assembly GCA_964596895.1 of uncultured Myxococcaceae bacterium. Classification (GTDB taxonomy): domain Bacteria; phylum Myxococcota; class Myxococcia; order Myxococcales; family Myxococcaceae; genus JAFAFL01. The sequence continues at coordinate 18,864 of CAZQVZ010000062.1, read as the reverse complement.
TGATGCCCCAGAACCCGAAGGAGACGAGCTTGTTCTTCCACTCCAGCCCCGGAACCATGGACCGCAGGCAGAACAGCATCAGCCCAATGCCCAGCATCCCGTACACGCCGAACAGCGCGGCGTGGGCGTGCACCGGCGTCGTGTTCAACCCCTGCATGTAATACAGCGCGATGGGTGGGTTGATCATGAACCCGAAGAGCCCCGCGCCCACCAGGTTCCAGAACGCCACCGAGACGAAGAAGAGGATGGGCCACTTGTAGGCGCGCACCCACGGCTTGGCCTTCGACAGCTTCAGGTTGTGCCAGGCCTCGTAGCCGACGAAGAGCAGCGGCACCACCTCCAGTGCGCTGAACACCGAGCCCAGGGCCAGCACCACCATGGGCGTCCCGGAGAAGTACAGGTGGTGCAGCGTGCCGATGATGCCGCCGGAGAGGAACACCGTGGCCGCCAGCACCGTGGCCTCGCCCGCCAACTTCGCCTTGATGAGCTTCATCCGGACGAAGAGGAAGGCGATGACCACCGTGGCGAAGACCTCGAAGAAGCCCTCCACCCACAGGTGCACCACCCACCAGCGCCAGTACTCCGCCACCGCGAGGTTCGTGGACTTCCCGTAGCCGAGCGCCGCGAAATAGAAGCCGGCGATGGCCGCTGACGCGATGAGGAAGAGGATGAGCAACGGCCGCTGCTCGTCCTTGCGCCGCAGGGCCGGCCGGATGGCGCGCACCACCAGGAACAGCCAGAGGAAGAGGCCAATCAACAGGAGGATCTGAAAGAGCCGCCCGAGGTCGATGTACTCGTACCCGCTGTGGCCCAGGTAGAACCACGCGTCTCCCTCCAGGTAGCCCATCACCGAGAACCACTGGCCCGCCATGGAGCCCAGCACCACGAAGAGCAGCGCCCCGAAGAGCACGTTGACGCCGAGCTTCTGGAACTTCGGCTCCTCGCCGCCCACCGCCGGGCCGATGTACAGCCCCGTCGCCAGCCACGCGGTGGCGATCCAGAAGATGCCCAACTGCAGGTGCCAGGTGCGGGTCACCACGTACGGCAGGTAGTCCGCCAACGGGAAGCCGTAGAAGCCGCTGCCTTCGACGCCGTAGTGCGCGGTCACCACGCCCAGGAGGATCTGCAGGAGCAGCAGGGCGGAGACGACCCAGAAGTACTTCACCGTCGCGCGTTGGCTCGGGGTGGGGTCACTGTTGAGCAGCGGGTCCGCATCCGGAATCTCCCCCGACGGCGGCCCGTGCTCGCGCGAGGCGTACCAGGCGGCCATCGCCCCGATGCCGGCGAGCAGGAGGATGACGCTCACGCCCGTCCAGACGATGGTGTCCGGCGTGGGCCGGTTCCCCACCAGCTCCTCCGGTGGCCAGTTGCTGGTGTACGTCCGGTCGTCATCCGGGCGGTTGGTGGAGGCAGCCCAGGAGCTCCAGAAGATGAACCCGCTCAGCAGGCGAAGCTTCTCCGGATCCGTCACCGCGCCCCTTTGAATGGCGTACTCGTCGCGGCCTTCGCTGAAGACGGAGGTGTAGTGCGCCCTCAGCGCGTCGAACGCTTCGGCCCGCACCGGGTCGAGCGTCAGCGTGTCGGTCTGCGGATCGTAGGTGTTCGTCCGCATCAGCCTCTGCAGCCGGGTCAAGAGCGGCGCCTGCTGCCCTTCGTCCAGGCTGTCGAACGGCTGTCCGTGGACGTCGTCGCTCCACCTGTCGAGGATGAAGACCGCCTCGCGGTGGAGCCAGTCCGCGGTCCAGTCCGGCGCCACATACGACCCGTGGCCCCAGATGGACCCCATCTCCATCCCGCCCATCGCCTGCCACACGTTCTGGCCGCGGAAGATCTCTCCGGGACCCAGAAGCTCCCGCCCGTCGGTGGTGACCACCCGCTCCGGGACCGGCGGCTTCTCCCGGTAGATCTCCACGCCCACCCAGCCCAGAACGGCGAACGAGCCAATGATCACGATGGCGAAGGCCACCCACAGCTTCTTCATAAAGTCTCCTCAGGCGAAGGCGGGGGATGCGACCTGCCGCGCAACGTTGGGGCGGCAGCAGGGTGGGGCAACCGGGCAGGCGAGAATTCGGACCCGAAGGGCAGTGGCCGTGTCAGCTCCCCGACGCGCCGAGGGTGAGCAGCAGCTCCGAGTCCTCCAGCGCGTACACGTCGTGCGGCAGCCCGCGGCCCACGGTGGCCACCTGGTTGTCGCGCAGGGTCAGCTCCGCGCCCGCCACGTCCACCTCCACCGCGCCGCGCACCACGAGCAGGGAGATGTCCGCGTCCGCCCGGTGCTCGGGGATGCACTCACCTTCGCGCAGGGTGATGAGCACCACCCGCAGCCCCGGCAGCTTGGCCACGCAGGTGGCGGTGTAGCGAAGGCCGGACCTGTCTACCTGCCGCCACATCCGGTCCGCTTCACCATCCAGGGCGACTTGCCGGATGGGGTCCGCGAGGCCGCGGTCCTCCACGTGCGCTGCGCCCTGCTGCGTCGCGGCGCCCATCACGCCACCTCCTGGAGGGGCGCGAAGCGGGGCATCAGCACGTGGTTCTCGAGGTGCACGTGCCGCAGGAGGTCTCCCTCCAGCGCCTCCAGCTCGCGGAAGAGCGTGGAGTAGCTCGTGCACGCGTCGGTCGGGATGGTGAAGTCGCCGGTGAGCTGCCGCAGCTGCTCGAGCAGCGCGGCCACCTCCAGGTGGTCCACGTGCATGGCGGTCAGCTCTTCGCGGATGACGGGGTCGCCGGGCACGTTGGCGATGAGCGCGGGGAAGAGCACCTGCTCCTCCCGGTCGAGGTGCGGCTCGAGCGCGTCGCTCAGGGTCTGCACCGCCTCCCGCAGCTCCTGGAGCTCCAGGTGCCTGGCGCCGTGGACGCGGGCCACCTTGGTGGAGAGCGCGACCAGGAAGGGGAGCACGTCCCGGAGGTACCGGTGGTGGGTGTCCACGATGTGCTCGACGAGCGCGCGGGTCGCCAGGGTCCGGGGATCGAAGGTGTCGTCTTCGCCGCGCGCGGTGACCGCCGCCTCCAGCTCCTTCATCACCGAGCTCGGGTCCACGCCCCGCTCGGCGCACGCCTCCGCGAAGGGCAGGTGGCCCCGGCAGCAGTAGTCGATGCGGTGCTTCTGGAACACCGGCGCTGCCGCCGAGTGGTCGAGGACGATCTGGGCGACGGTGGTCTGGACGTTGAGCATGTGCGGTCTCCTTGCCGGGGCTCACTGCACCGCGGGTGCCAACCGGGAAGCGCTGGGCACCGCCAGCCGTTCCGTTCCACAATGGAACTCATGGAGCGAACTTTGGAACGCGAGACCTGTGAGCACTGCGGGCTGATGCCCCACGTCGTCTCCTCCAGGGACCGGGGCCGGGTGGTCTGCGCGAGCCCGCTGATGCGGACGCTCCTGCGCAAGGCCGCTCGCTTCGCGGCCAGCGAGGCGCCGGTGGTGGTCTTCGGGGAGAGCGGCACCGGCAAGGAGGTCGTCGCCCGGGCGCTCCACGCCAACAGCCCACGGGGGGACAAGCCCTTCGTCGCGGTGAACGTGGCCGCGCTGACCGCGGAGCTGCTCGAGTCCGAGCTCTTCGGCCATGCCCGAGGCGCCTTTACGGGCGCCCACCAGGCGCGCAAGGGGCTGTTCGAGTCAGCGGACGGCGGGGTCCTCTTTCTCGACGAAATTGGCGAGATGCCGCTGGCCCTGCAGGCAAAGCTGCTGCGCGCCTTGCAAGAAGGGGAGATCCGCCGCGTGGGTGAGACCGCCGCCAGGGAGGTGGACGTCCGCGTGGTCTGCGCCACCCACCGGGACCTCGCAGAGCGCGTCCGCTCGGGCCTCTTTCGCGAAGACCTCTACTACCGGCTCAAGGTGCTGACCCTGACGGTGCCGTCCCTGCGCGAACGCCCCGAGGACGTGATGCCGCTCGCCCGGCAGTTCCTGCAGCAGGAGAAGACGAAGGCGAAGCGGTTCACCTCTGCGGCCGAGCGGGCGCTGCGGGGCTACGGCTGGCCGGGCAACGTGCGCGAACTGCAGAACGCGGTGAAGTACGCCTGCGCGCTGGCCACCGCAGACGTGGTGGAGGCAGAGCACCTTCCGGACGAGGAGACCTCGCCTACGGGCGCGCTGACCGTGTCTGCGAACGGGACCCCGACAGCGACCGTGGCCGGCACCGGGCCTGCCCGCCTGGCCTCCCTGGCGGAGATCGAGCGCGAGCACATCCTCGGCGTGCTCGCTGCCTGCAACGGTGTTGTCTCGGACGCGGCGCGGGTGCTCGACGTGGGCCGCAACACCCTGTGGCGCAAGCTCAAGCAGTACGAGTGAGCGCGTCCGCCCGCCTTTGGGCCTTCACCTTGCAAGGAACCTCCACATGCTCGTCCCCCTGAACGTCGGTGAGACCCAGAAGACCTGCGCCATCGAAGAGCCTCCGGCCATGGGGCTCTTGCGCGCGTGCCACGTCCGCATCCGCTCCCATCTGCAGTTGGCGGAGCGGGTGCTCGACCCGTCCGGCACGCTGGAGGCGCGCAAGGACGCAGGCGCGCAGCTCGCCCGCTACTTCGGCATCGCGCTGCCGCTGCACGCGCAGGACGAAGACCTCTCGCTCGCTCCCCGGGTCCGGGCGCTGAACCTGCCGGAGGTCACGGCGGCGCTCTCCACCATGGAGGCGGAGCACGTGGAGGTGGAGCGGCAGCTCGCGGGGCTCGTCCCTGCCTGGCGCACCCTGTCGGAGACCGGCGCGCTCGCGGACGTGGACGGGACCGCGGCCCAAACCCGCGCCTACGCCGCACTGATGCACGGGCATCTCGCGCTGGAGGAGGCTTCCCTCTTCCCGGCGATGAGGGAGCGCTTCACCCAGGAGACCTGGGCGGAGATCCACCAGGAGATGAAGGACCGCCGCCAGCCGGTGTAGTCGCAGGCTCCAACAACATCGGCGAAAGCCACAGGAACCACACCGCGCCCGCGGCGACGAAGCCTGCCGCCGCGGTGGCCAGCCACAGCGAGTAGCGGGCTGCGTCCAGGTTCACCAGCACCCGCGCCACCGTGGTCCCCAGCATCAGCGCACCGAAGAGCGCCACCGGCCACGGACGGCCCAGCAGGCGCTGCGCGGTGCCCGGCCGCCCCACCACCATGTGCGTGGAGAAGGCCAGCACCATCAGGCCCAGCGCGAGGAAGAGCACGTGCGCGAAGGCCACGCGATGGTGCGGCCACAACGCCACCAGCACACAGCCCACGGGCAGCAGCCAGACCGAGACCCACAGGAGCCGGTAGTGCAGGCCCGGGTTGGTAGGCGGCCGCCACAGCCCCGCGGCGCGGCCGAGCACCCAGGTCAACACCCACGCCCGGAGCGCCCAGCCCGCGCGCGGTTCCACGAACCACTCCACCAGGAACGACGCCAGCAGCGCCGTCCCGAAGGCCGCCTGCGCCGCGAGGGCTCGCCCGCGAAGGAAGCCCTTCACCGGCGGCCGGGCGTGGAGGAAGGCCGGCAGGACCGCCTGCCCCACACCCATCACCAGGTTGAGGAAGAGGCCCTGGGTGACCAGGGAGAGCCCCAGCCCGTGCAGCCACCACGACTGACCGCGGACGTAGCCGGACAGCAGCAGCATCACCCCGCCCGCGAAGGCGAACAGCAACCCCATCCCGAGCAGCGCGAACGGCGCCGGCGCCGCGTGGGCCCGGTCCGCTGCGCGCACCCGCCGCAGGAGAAACACCGCGAGCGTCGTCACCAGCAAGAGCCACACGGCCGTGGAGGCGAAGAACTGCTGCCGCCAGGCGAGCACGGTCAAGGCGATAGGGGCGACGAACGCGAGCCCCGCCTCCACGGTGGAGGGCGCTGCGGTGGCGGTGCGGCGCGGCACGAAGGTGAAGAGGAAGCCCGTGGCGAAGCAGGTGAGGAAGGCCTCGAACTGCACAACCGAGTGAAAGAGGCCCGGGAACTGCCGCCCGGCGCCGAAGGCATGCGCCAGCCAGGGCAGGGTCCCCCAGAAGCCAAGCAACAGACCGAGCGGAAAGAAGACCCGCCAGGGCTCTTTGCGCCAGGTCGGTGCGGTGCGGAGGGAGAGGGCGCTCATCGTGGTGATGGCAAAGATGCTGCACAATGCAGACCCATGCATCGGTTGAGTTGGAAGATCTGCGGTGTGGCGGGGGTGCTCCTGTGGAGCGCGTCCTGCGGGAAGACGCCTGAGCCGCCCACCCCGCCGCCAGTGGACCAGGCGCAGCCCGAGGCCTGGGACGACGCGCTTCGCATGGCGCCGCTCGAAGATCTCGACCCCGACCCTGACGTGGTGGAGGTGGTGCTCGAGGCGAAGGTGGCCACCCTGGAGGTGCAGCCGGGCCTCCTGACTGAGGCGTGGACGTACAACGGCAGCCTGCCGGGGCCGCTCATCCGCGTGCGCAAGGGACAGCGGCTGGTGGTGCGCTTCACCAACTCACTGCCCGAAGACACCACGGTCCACTGGCACGGGCTCCGGGTGCCGGCGGCCATGGACGGCAGCGAGTCCACGCAGACGCCCACGCCGCCGGGCGGCACCTTCCGCTACGAGTTCGACGTGCCGGACGCGGGCACCTACTGGTACCACCCGCACATCCGGTCCAGCGCGCAGGTGGGGTTCGGGCTGTACGGGGCCCTGGTGGTGGAGGACGTGCAGGAGGCGCCCGAAGAGGTGCGGGTGCCGGACGTGGCGCTGGTGCTCAGCGACATCGGCATCGAGGCGGATGGGACGCTGACCCCCGCGGACTCCAGCGGATCCTTCGGGGACTACTTCGGCCGCGAGGGCAACACGCTGCTGGTCAACGGGCGCATCCTGCCCGCCCTCAAGGTGCGGCCCGGAGTGGCGCAAAGGTGGCGCGTGGTGAACGCGTCCCGGTCCCGGTACTGGAAGTTCGCGCTGCCGGGCATCGCCGTCATCCGAATCGGGGGAGACGCGGGGCTGCTGGAGCGGCCGGTGGGACAGGAGTCGGTCACCCTGGTGCCGGGCGAGCGCGCGGAGCTGTTCGTGTTGCCGCCAGAGGACATGGCCCCGGGCGAACACGAGGTGCTGGCGCAGGACGCCAACCGCTTCGTCCTGCCTCACCTGACGGAGCCGGTGCCGTTCATGCGGCTCGTGGTCGAAGGGGCGCCGGGTACGGGCGCGCCCACGCTGCCGGCCACGCTCCGCGCCCAGCCGGAGGTGGACGTGACGGGGGCGAGGTCGCGGCCGGTGGTGCTGACCGAGCACTCGGACAACGGCGCCCTGGTGCTGGGCATCAACGGGGAGACCATGGAGCAGGCCGAGCCCTTCATGGCCCACGTGAACACGGTGGAGGTCTGGGAGCTGGGCAACACCACGAACTACCACCACCCCTTCCACCTTCACGGCTTCTTCTTCCGCGTGCTCACCGTGAACGGCAAGGCGCCGGCGCTCTCCGAATGGAAGGACACCATCGACGTGCCGCCGGGCAGCACCCTGCGCGTCGCCATCCCGTTCGATGACCGGCCGGGGATGTGGATGTTCCACTGCCACATCCTGGACCACGCAGACCTGGGGATGATGGGGATGCTCCACCTGATGCCGTGAAGGCCGCTCACCCTGGCCCTCTCCCAGAGAGCGAACCGGGGCGTATGACGCGCGTCATAGTCACGACAGGTCAGTGGACTTGGCAGTCCCTTGAGACGGGCGTACTGCTGTCGCCGCATGAACTTCGCGAACGGCGGCGACATTCTCCAGAGCGACCGGACGGTGGCGCGCCGGTGGCTGGTGCTCGCGGCCTCGTCGCTGGTGCTGGCGGGCTCCCTGGCGCTAGCGCTGGTGGTGGCGAGGACGCCCGCCATCGGCGCGCTGCTCGGAGATCCGCTGGTCTTCAAGCGGGCGCTGGTCGTCCACGTGGTGCTCTCGCTGATCATCTGGTTCTACGCCTTCGTCGCCGGGCTCTTCACCCTGGTGCCCTCCCGCGCTCCCCGGGCGCCTCTGGGCCGCGCCGCCCCGTGGCTCGGGGCTCTGGCGGTGGCGCTGCTGGTGGTGGCGGCGGGCGTGCCGCGCGCGCAGCCGGTCCTCTCCAACTACATCCCGGTGATCGACCACCCGCTCTTCATCGCCGGGCTGGTGCTCTTCGCAGTGGCGTTGGCCCTGTGCCTTCTGGACCCCCGGCTCCTGCCCGGGAACGAGACGCCCGCTGGCCCGGTGACGCTCCCGGACGCGGCGCGGGTCGGGCTTCGCGCTTCGGCGCTGGCGGTCATCGCCGCGCTGGCCACCTTCTTCGCCACCTGGCTCGCGCTGCCGCGCAGCCTGGCGTCCGCGGACTACTACGAATTGCTCTTCTGGGGCGGCGGCCACGTCCTGCAGTTCGCCAGCGTCGCCGCCATGGTGGCGGTGTGGATGGCGCTGCTCACCCCCGTGCAGGGCGCCTCGCCCCTGTCGCGTCCGCAGGCGGTGGTCGTGTTCGGACTGCTGGTGCTGCCCGCGCTCGCAGGTCCGGTGCTGGCGCTGCAGGACCCGCTGCTCGCGCCCTACCGGCTCGACTTCATGCGGCTGATGCAGTGGGGCATCTTCCCGCAGGTCGGGCTCGCCTTCGGCGCGTGTGTGTGGGGCTTCCTCCGCGCCGCGAAGGCGAAGCGGCTCTTCGACGGCTGGCGGCGGGACCCGCGGGTGTGGGCGTTCCTCACCAGCGCGTCCCTGACGCTGCTGGGCTTCGTCCTCGGCGCGCTCATCCGCGGCAGCAACACCATGGTGCCCGCGCACTACCACGCCGCCATCGGCGCGGTGACCGCCGCCTTCATGGGGATGACCTGGACCCTGATGGCGCCTTTGGGCATGCCGGTGCAGAGCGCCCGGCTGCGCCGGTGGACGCGCGTGCAACCGGTGCTGTTCGGGGTAGGCCAGGCGGTGTTCGCCCTGGGCTTCGGGCTCGCGGGAGCGCACGGCGCGGACCGCAAGGCCTACGCCGCCGAGCAGGTGACCCGCGTCCCGATGGAGGTCTTCGGCCTCTGCGTGATGGGCGCAGGCGGGCTCATCGCCGTGGCGGGCGGCCTGCTCTTCCTCTTCGCCTTCTTCGCGTCGTGGCGCCGCTCCTGGGGAGCGGAGGCGGCGGCGCACCTACCCCGCGGGAGAGCCCCATGGACGCAGACCCACCCGTAGCGCGCATCCACCCAATCCAGCGGCTGATGGACAACCCCTGGCTCCTGCTGGTGCTGGGGCTGGCGGTTCCGTTCCTCTCCTACACGTTGTGGGGCTGGTTCGAGGTGCAGTCGGTGAAGGAGGCGCTGCTGCCATGAGCGCCTACGTCTCTCCGAAGCCAGGTTGGTTCCGCGCGCCTGAAGGTGGCGAGCGGGTGTGGATTGGGCTCGCGCTCCTGTGGTGCGTGGTCCTCTCGGTGGCGATGCCGTGGTGGCACTTCAAGGGCAAGCAGAACAGCACCGGCGAGTCCTACGCGGTGACGCCCGCCGCCTTCTTCGAACGCACCGAGCGCTTCGTCGAGCAGTACAAGGTGGGCGAGCACAACGGCGTGCCGCTGGTGGAGCCGCCGCCCGGTGGTGACGCGTACATGGTGGCCCAGATGTGGCGCTGGTACCCGGTGCTGAAGCTGCGCCAGGGCCAGACCTACCGGCTGCACGTCTCCAGCACCGACCTGCAGCACGGGTTCGCGCTGCTGCCCATGAACATGAACTTCCAGATCCTGCCCGGGTACGACCACGTCCTCACGGTCACCCCCACGTCCACGGGCGAGTTCCCCGTCGTTTGCAACGAGTTCTGCGGAATCGGCCATCACCTGATGACCGGCCGCATCATCGTGGAGTGATGCCATGAGCACGATCACCGTCCCCCTCCCGGTTCCCTCTCCCTCTCCCTCCCCCGCGCCGCCTCGTCCGGTGGGCGGCAACCACGCCGCCAACGAGGTCCGCACCTGTGACACCACCGGCCTGAAGGTCTGTCTGAGCGCGCAGACCTTCATCAAGCTCAACGCGGTGGCCGCGGTCCTGTCTTTGACCGTGGGCGCGGTGGCCGCGGTGCTGCTGGTGCTCACGCGCTGGCAGGCCGTCCATCTGCTCGGGCCCGTCTGGTACTACCGGACCATCACCGCCCACGGGATCAACATGCTGATCTTCTGGATCATCTTCCTGGAGATCGGGATCCTCTACTTCACCTCGACCTCGCTGCTGAACTCCCGGCTCTACTCGAAGGGGATGGCCTGGGTCGCGTTCGGGATGATGGCGGCGGGGGCGCTGCTCACCAACTACATCGTCTTCTTCACGGGCCAGGCGGACGTGATGATGACCTCCTACATCCCGCTGAAGGCCCACTGGGGCTTCTACGCGGGCCTGCTGCTCTTCGCGGTGGGCGCGCTGATTGGCGTCTTCAACTTCTTCGGCACCCTCTACATCGCGAAGCGGGACCGGACCTACGAAGGGTCGGTGCCGCTGGTGACCTTCGGGGCCACCGCTGCGGCCATCATCGGGGTGGTCGCCATCCTCCACGGCGCCATCGCCCTGGTGCCGGCGTTCCTCTGGTCCCTGGACCTCATCCCCCAGCCGGACGCGGCGTGGTACCGCATCGCCTGGTGGGGCCTGGGGCACCAGACGCAGCAGATCAACGTCTGCGCCATGGTGGCGGTCTGGTACTTCCTCGGCGGCATCACCACCGGCGCGAAGCCGCTGAACGAAGCGGTGTGCCGCGGCGCCTTCGTCCTCTACATCCTCTTCATCAACCTCGCCTCCGCGCACCACTTGCTGGTGGATCCGGGCGTGGGCGCCTCCTGGAAGATCTGGAACACCTCCTACGCCATGTACCTCGCGGTGCTCGCGTCGATGATCCACGGCTTCACGGTGCCGGCGTCGGTGGAGGTGGCGATGCGCAAGAAGGGCTTCAACAAGGGGCTCTTCGGCTGGCTGGCGAACGCCCCGTGGAAGAACCCGGGCTTCTCGAGCTTCTTCATGTCGCTGTCCATCTTCGGGTTCATCGGCGGCATCACTGGCGTCACCCTGGGCACCCAGCAGATCAACATCATCGCCCACAACACGCTGCGCATCCCCGGCCACTTCCACGCCACGGTGGTGGGCGGCACGTCGCTGGCCTTCATGGGGCTCTGCTACTACGTGGTGCCGCTGGTCTTCCGGCGGGAGTTCGCGTGGCGGAAGCTGGCGCGGCTGCAGCCGTATCTGTTCGCGGTGGGCATCGTCCTCTTGAGCCTCGGGATGAGCTTCGCCGGTTCGTATGGCGTGCCCCGGCGGCACTGGGATGCGGAGTTCTCCGGCGCGCTGTTCTCCGCCGGCTTCGACCCGGGCGCCCACCTGTTCCTCGGCGTGATGGGCATCGGTGGGCTCATCGCCTTCACCGGCCTGTTCGCCTTCATCGGCCTCACCGTCCACGCGGTCTTCTTCGGCAAGAAGAACGACGGCCGCGCCATGACCGCCTGGTAGGAGCGCACATGAACGACCCGCACAAGAACGACCCGCACAAGAACGACGCGGCAGAGGCAGCGGACACCGGGCATGAGGTGGGGGACCACCACGCGCCAGGGACGATGGTGCTGGTCATCGTCCTGCTGGTGTCCTTCGCCATCTACTACTTCGCCAACTGGAAGGCGTTGGCGGACGTCTGGCACGTCCGCTGACGCAGGAGGGGACACGGATGTCGGCCCTCCTGCACCGGATCTTCGCGAGCTGGCGGTTCCCCGCGGCCACCATCTCGCTGCTCGTCTTCTACAAGCTGCTGATGCTCTTCGTGCTGCTGGTGCCCGCGTCCCCGTCCGCGCTGGGCCAGTTCGCCGAGGAGTTCAAGACCTGGTGCTTCGGCTACGACCCGGCCACCGGCAGCATGGAGCCGATGTACGTGGTGATGATGCTGAGCGAGCCGGTGTTGCTCTCCGGCATCATCGCCCTCATCTGGGGGCGGCCGTTGCGGCAGGTGCTGAAGACGCCGCGGCGGCTGCTGCCCTATCCGGTGTTCGCCGCGCTGCTGATGGCCACCGGCGCCTTCGCCTTCTGGGGGATGCGCGGGAACACCACCGACGGCGAATTGCCGTTCCCCGCGGACCGGCTGCGCACAGCGTATGAGGCGCCGTCCTTCCTGCTGGTGGACCACGACGGCAAGCCGGCGAGCCTCGCGGACCACGAAGGCCAGGTGGTGGTGCTCACCGGCGTCTACGCCACCTGCGGCTACACCTGCCCGATGATCATGGGTCAGGCACGCCGCGCGCTGGCGGCCCTGCCCGAGGACCTGCGCGACGAGGTGACGGTGCTGGCGGTCACGCTGGACCCCGAGAAGGACGACGTGGCGGCGATGGCGCGGATGGCCGCCGGCCAGGGAGTGGCGGCGCCGCGCTTCCGGTTGCTCAGCGGAGACTCCGGGCAGGTGAACGCGCTGCTCGATGGGCTCGGCATCGCTCGCAAGCGCAACGAGAACACCGGCGTCATCGACCACGCCAACGTCTTCCTGGTGGTGGACCGGAAGGGGCGCATCGCCTACCGCTTCAGCCTCGGCGAGCGGCAGGAGAACTGGCTGACCCGCGCGCTCGAGGTCCTGGCGCAGGAGCGCGCCCACCCGGTGGGCTGAAGACCTATGAGCGCGACACAGATCGTGATGACGGGGCGGCCCGAAGGGGCCGGCTCCGGAGGGGAGGCTTCGTTCGGGGAGCCGCCGGTGCTGGGCGAAGGCCTGCTGCGCCGGGCCGAGCGCGGCTTTCTGTGGCTGGAGCGGGCGGTGGACAGGGCGGTCCCGCCGGCGCTGAACCCGGTGGCGCAGACCGGCGCGGTGTCGGTGGTGACGTTCCTCGTCGCCTGCGTGACGGGTGTGCTGGTGCTCTTCTGGTACAGCCCCAGCGTCACCTACGCGTGGTCGTCGGTGCGCGGGATGGAGGGCTCGCCCTGGCTTGCGGGGATGCTGCGGTCGTTGCACCGCTACAGCTCGGACGCGTGCATGTTGTTCGTGCTCCTGCACGCCTCGAGGCTCTTCGTGGCGAGGCGCTTCGGCGGCGCGCGCAAGCTGGCGTGGGTCACCGGCATCATCCTGCTGGTCTGCCTGTGGGGCACCGGGTGGCTGGGCTACTGGCTGGTGTGGGACGCGCGGGGCCAGGCCGTGGCGGTGGGCACGGCGAAGATGATGGACGTCCTGCCGGTTTTCACAGACCCCTTGTCCCGCGCGTTCCTCACCGACGCGGGCGTGAGCTCGCTGCTCTTCTTCGTCGTCTTCTTCTGCCACATGCTCCTGCCGCTCGGGATGGGCATCCCCCTGTGGCTGCACATCAACCGGCTCTCTCGCGCACGGTTCCTCACCCGGCTGCCTTTGGGGCTGTGGATCACCGCGTCGCTCGTCGCGCTCTCCTTGCTGCTGCCGGTCACCGCGGCGGACGCGGCGCAGATGACGCGCGCGCCGGGACAGATGACGCTGGATGCCTGGTACCTGCTGCCGTTGTGGGTGACCGACAGGCTCGGGCCCGGAGCGCTGTGGGCGCTGTTTCTGACCACGACGCTGCTATTGGGCGCGCTGCCGTGGCTGCTCGCGCGCAAGCGGCCGGTGACCGCGAAGGTGGACGTGTCCGGCTGCAACGCGTGCACCCTCTGCGTGCAGGACTGCCCGTACGACGCCATCCGGATGGTGCCGCGCACCGACGGGCGGAACTTCGAGCTTCAGGCGCAGATCGACTTCGACAAGTGCGTGGGCTGCGGAATCTGCGCGGGGGCCTGTAACCCGGGCGCCATCGGCCTCGAGCCCCTGCCGGTCCGCTCGGCGCGGCGCAGCGTGGAGGACTGGGTGGCCCAGGACGCCGCGCGAGGAGAGGACGTGCGGGTGCTCTACGCGTGCAGCCTCTCCGCAGGCGGCGCGCTCGACGTGGGCGAAGAGGGCCGGAGCGCGGCGCTGCCTGGCTACCGGGTGTTGAAGGTGCCGTGTGCGGGCTGGGTCCACGCGCTCACCCCGGAGCGGGCCTTGAAGAAGGGCGCCGGGGGCGTGCTCATCTCCGCCTGCGGCCCCGGCGAGTGCACCTACCGCGAAGGCGCAGGCTTCATGCAGGCCCGCATCGACGCGCAGCGGGCGCCACAGCTCCGGCATGACCAGGTGGACGTCTCGCGGGTGAAGCTGGTGCGCGCGGACGCCTCCAACCTGCGCGCCCTGGTGAAGGCGGCGGAGGCGTTCCGAAAGGTGGGTGCCCAGGGCGTGTCGGGTGCTCCCGGCCGGCTGCCGGCGGTGGTGGGCGGCGCGGCGGTCGCGATGACGAGCCTCGCCCTCATCTGGGCCCCCAGCCACGTGCCGCACGGAGGGACGGTGCAGGCGCCGGAGTTGGTGGTGTCCTTCAAGCACCCCGGACGAAACGACCAGCGCTGCCGCACCGTGAGCCCCGAGGAGCTGGCGAAGCTGCCGCCGCACATGCGCCGGCCGGAGGAGTGCGACCGCGGTCGCGCGGACGTGTGGCTGCGCGTGGAGGTGGACGGCGAGGTGGTCCACGAGCGCGCGTACCCACCCACGGGGCTGTCCAAAGACGGCAGCAGTGTGGCGGTGGCGCGGATCCCGGTGAAGGACGGGCCGAGGCAGGTCAGCGTCCGGCTCGGAGACAGCGGCGAGGCCGGTGAATGGACGTACGCAGCCTCGCGAACGGTGGACGCGCAGCCCGGCAGGCGCGCGGTGGTGGTCTTCGACAGGCTGTCGGGGTTCCGGTGGGAAGGCGGGTAGCCGCATGGCGGAGTACGCTCCCCTGGCGATGTCGGATCCAAACGAGCTCGTCCGCGCGTTTCCGGTCCTGCGCGCGGTCCCGTGGGAGGAGTTGGCGGGGCTGCCGTGTGAGCGGGTAGAGCGCGCGGCGGGGGAGTACTTCTTCGAGCAGGACTCACCCGGCGACGCGGCGTGGGGAATCCTCACCGGCCGCATCAGCATCCTCAAGCGCGCGGCCGGCGGACGGGAGCTGTGCCTGGAGGTGCTCGGGCCCGGTGACCTGGTGGGCGCGGTGGCTGTGATGCGCCGGCAGAAGATGCCCGCGGGCGCGCTGGCGTTGGATGACGCGGCGTGCCTGCGCATTCCGGCGGGGCCGTTCATGCAGCTGATGGAGCGCCATCCTCAAGTCCCGATGCGGCTGTTGGAGCTCGTGTCGCGGCGGTTGATGGAGGCGGGGCGCAGCCGGCTGGAGTTGGCCACCGAAGAGGTGGAGGCGCGGCTGGCGCGCGCGCTCTTGCGCCTGGGGGACAAGTTCGGGGCGCCGCGCCGTGGAGAGCTCGTCTTCTCGCAGTCCTTCACGCGGCAGAACCTCGCGGACCTCGCGGGCACCACCGTGGAGAGCGCCATCCGGGTGCTCAGCCGGTGGACCAAGGCGGGCTTCGTGCGCACCAGCGGCGGCCGCATCGTGGTGCAGGACGTGGACGCGCTGGCCCTGCGCGCGGGCAAAGCCGAGGACGAGACGGCCTGACCCCCTGGCTCAGCCGCCGCGAACCCGCTCGAACGCAGCGACGAGCCCGTGCGCCTTGTCCAGCGTCTCCTGGTATTCGTCCTCTGGCACCGAGTCACTGACGATGGCGCCGCCCACGTGGAAGGTGAGCAGGTCCCCGCGCCGCACGAAGGTGCGGATGACGATGCTCAGGTCCAGAGCGCCCTCGAAGTCGAAGTAGCCAATGCTCCCGGAGAAGACGCCGCGCTTCACCGGCTCCAGGGAGTCGATGAGCCGCATCGCCTCCACCTTGGGCGCGCCGGTCATGGAGCCGCCGGGGAACGCCGCGCGCAGCAGGTCCACCGGGCCGAGCCCTTCGCGCAACACGCCGGTGACCGTGGAGACGAGCTGGTGGGTGAACGCGAAGGACTCCACCTCCATGAGCTGCGGCACCTTCACCGTCCCGAAGCGGCAGACGCGGCCGAGGTCATTGCGGGCGAGGTCGACGATCATCACGTTCTCTGCGCGGTCCTTCTCGGAGGTGCGCAGCTCTTCGCGGAGCCGCTCGTCTTCTTCGGGCGTGGCGCCGCGCGGCCGGGTGCCCTTGATGGGGCGGGTCTGCGCGCGGCCGGTGCGGTCCAGGGAGAGGAACTGCTCCGGTGAGGCGGAGAGGACCTCCACCTCTGGCAGCTTGAGCCAGGCGGCGAAGGGCGCGGGGTTCACCGTGCGCAGGGCTTCGTAAAGCGCGCGGCCGTCTCCGGACCAGCGGGTGTCGAAGCGCTGGGTGGTGCACAGCTCGAAGACGTCACCTGCGAAGATGTGCTCGCGCGCCGCCGCGACCACGTTCAGGTACTCCGCGCGCGACTGTACGGGGGAGAAACCGGCCTTCTGCAGATCTTCGAGCGCCAGCCGTCGCCGGGCCCGCGGCGCCGTCTGGCGGGGAGAGTGCGGGTGCGGTGCGAGTCCCTGCAGCTTCGCGAGCGTCTGCTGGTGGCGGGCGTATGCGGTGGCGTCCGCTTCGGTGGCAGTGGGGGCGAACGCGGTCGTGATGAGCCAGGAGCGTTGGGCGACGGCGTCGTGCGCGACGATGGTGCCGCAGAAGAGCAGGTCTGCGTCCGGCGCCGCCACGTCATCGCGCCCGGTGTCCGGGACCGTGTCCTCGATGAGGTAGAGCAGCTCGTAGCCGAGGTAGCCCACCGCGCCCGACAGCAGCGGCGGCAGGCCGTCGTGCCACGCGGAGCCATCCGGGCGATGTGCCTGCAGAAGGTTTGCGAGGACATCGAGCGGATCGCCTTCGACCTCGGCCTCCTCACCAGGCGGCCCCACCAGGGCCTGCTGCCGCCGGCACTTGAAGACGAGGAACGGGTCCCCGCAGAGGAAGGCGTAGCGCCCCCGCGGGTGCTCTTTGGCCACCGCGTCGAGCAGGACGAAGCGCTCGGGGTCTTCGAGCGCAGAAACCGCGTCAATCGGTTGCAGGGGCTGGACGAGCTCCGTCAGGCGCAGCCCGCGCGAGCGCCGCGTCATGGCAGCTCGACCTGCGTGAAGCTCCGATACGCGGCGTGCAGCCGCTCCCACACGGGACCGGGCGTTTCCTTCCCAATGGGCGCGCGGTCGAACCGGACGCAGGGGACGAGCTCTGCCAGGGAGCCGGTGAGGAAGACCTCGTCTGCCCGCGAGAGGTCCTCCGGCTTCAAAGGCGCCTCGCGCACGTCGAGCTCCAGGTCGCGCGCCAGGTCCAGGACCTCCCGGCGGGTGATGCCGGGGAGGCAGACCTCAGCGGGGGGCGTCACCAGCTTCCCCGCGCGAACGGCGAAGACGTTGCTCACGGTGCCTTCGGTGATGTTTCCGCCTTCATCCAGGTACAGCCCTTCGTCCGCGCCGCGTGCACGAAAGCTCTGCCGGCCCAGGAGCGCGCGCTGGTAGCTCAGTGACTTGATGGCGGGCCCGGGCCTGTCCTCCGCGCTCCGTCGCCACAGCGTCACGAGGGTCGCCCCGTGCGTGTAGAGCGCCTCCGGCCAGGTCCGCAGCGGCAGGACGGCGATGACGCAGGTGGCGCGCGTGAAGCCGTCTGGCTCCAGCCCCAGCGTCCCCTCGCCGCGGGTGAGGGTGATGCGCAGCGTCGCCTCGGGGAGCGCGGCTGCCTCCAGCGCCTGCCCCACCGCGTCCGTCAGCGTTTCGAGTGACGGCGGTGACGGCAGCGCCAGCGCGCGCGCGCCGTCGAGCAGGCGAGCCAGGTGCGCGTGCAGCAGGAAGGGCCGGCCGCCGTAGGTGCGGAGGGTCTCGAAGACGCCGTCGCCGTAGAGGAAGCCCGCGTCCAGCACCGACACGCGCGCCTGCGCAGGCGAAGAGAGTTCGCCGTTCACCCAGATGACTCCCTCGCCCGCTGCCATGCTCCAGCCTCCGCGTTAAGGTCCGCGCGCTCATGGAGAAGCTGGCCGCGGCGCGGGTCGTCATCATCGATAACTACGACTCGTTCTCCTACAACCTGTTCCAGGCGCTGGGCGAGCTCACCGGCGAAGAGGCCCGCGTCTTTCGCAATGACCGCGTCTCGCTGGCGGAGGTGGAGGCGTGCCAGCCCACGCACGTGGTGCTCTCGCCCGGGCCCGGCAACCCCGAAGAGCCGTCGCGGTTCGGTGTCAGCATGGAGGTGATTCGCACGCTCGGCGCACGGGTGCCGGTGCTGGGTGTGTGCCTCGGGCATCAGGGAATCGCGGCGGCGTTCGGTGGCCGGGTGGTCCGCGCGCCGGAGGTGCGGCACGGGAAGACCAGCCTCATCCACCACGACGGCTCGGCGCTCTTTGAGGGCATGCCGCAGCCCTTCGAGGCGATGCGCTACCACTCGCTGGTGGCGGAGCGCGCGTCCGTTCCGGCCGAGTTGGAGGTCACGGCCTGGACGGAGGACGGCGTGGTGATGGCGCTCGCGCACCGGACCTGGCCTGTGCTGAGCGTGCAGTTCCACCCAGAGTCGGTGGGCACGCACTCAGGGACGAGGCTGCTGGGGAACTTCCTCCGCTTCGCGGGCCCTCACCCCAACCCTCTCCCCGGTGGAGAGGGGGAAAAGGGCACGCCAGCACGCGCGAGCTGACCGAAGAAGCCGGGGAAGCTCTTGCTCACGCAGTCCGGCGCCTCCAGCTCCAACTCAACCCGCGCGAGCACGGCGAGCACGGACGCCGCCATCGCCATCCGGTGATCGCCGCGGCTGTGGAAGCTGAACGCCTTCGCGCGCGTGGGCGGATGAGCGGTGAGGTGATGGTTGGCTGCGTCCAGCTCGGTGTGACCGCCGACCGCTGCCACCAGCGCGCGGATCCCCTCGAGCCGGTCGCTCTCCTTCGCGCGGAGCAGGTGTACGTCCTCGAAGGAGGAGGGTCGGGGGCAGACGCACGCCAGGGCTGCGAGGGTGGGAAGGAGATCCGGGCACTCCCGCGCGCTGGCGGTGACCCCGCGCACTGGCGATCCGGTGACGCGCCAGCCTCCGCCGTCCGTCGGTGCTGCGACCAGTCCCGCCTCCCGCATCACCCGCAGCACCGCGCGGTCCGGGTGGTCGGCGCGCTCGTCCACGCCCGTCACCTCGCTGCCCGTCG
>CAZQVZ010000061.1:0-19621 GCA_964596895.1 uncultured Myxococcaceae bacterium | reverse complement strand
ATCGAGGAGACGGTGTGGGCCATGCACGACATGGTCGCCTCCGGGAAGGCCCTGTACTGGGGCACCTCGGAGTGGTCCGCGGACGAGATCCGCGCGGCCTGGGAGGTCGCTGACCGGCACCACCTGCACAAGCCGGTGATGGAGCAACCGCAGTACCACCTGCTGGATCGCAAGCGCGTGGAGCGGGAGTACGCGCGGCTGTATGAAGACCTCGGGCTGGGGCTCACCACGTGGAGTCCGCTCGCCTCGGGGCTGCTGACCGGCAAGTACATCGACGGGATCCCGAAGGGCAGCCGCGCGGAGTTGCCCGGCTACGAGTGGCTGCGCGCGCAGCTCACCGACCCGGTGCGAAACGGCCAGGTGAAGCGGCTGAAGCAGGTGGCGGACGACCTGGGCTGCACGCTGGCGCAGCTGGCCATCGCCTGGTGCGCGGCCAACCCGCGGGTCTCCACCGTCATCACAGGCGCGTCCTCCGCTGATCAGGTGCGGGAGAACATGAAGGCGCTGGACGTCCTGGCGAAGCTGGATGGGAGCGTGATGGCGCGCATCGATGCCGCTCTCGAAGGGCCTGCGGCGGTGACGCCGTGAGGATCCTCCACACCATGCTGCGGGTGGGGGACCTGGACCGCTCCCTGGACTTCTACACGCGGGTCCTGGGCATGCAGCTGCTGCGCAAGAAGGAATACCCGGACGGGCGCTTCACCCTCGCCTTCGTGGGCTACGGGCCGGAGGAGACGCACCCGGCCATCGAGTTCACGCACAACTGGGACACCACGTCCTATGAGCTGGGGAAGGGGTACGGGCACATCGCGCTGGGGGTGGAGGACATCTACGCCACCTGCGATGCGCTCCGCGCCGCCGGAGCGAAGATCACCCGCGAACCCGGGCCCATGAAGCACGGCACCACCGTCATCGCCTTCGTCGAAGATCCGGACGGCTACAAGGTGGAGCTCATCGAGCGGAAGTAGCCCTGCCCCGCCTTCACAGTGCAGGTGCAGGCGCTAGTCGTTCCGGTGCTTGCGCGGCAGGGTGCTGTAGCGCTTGAAGTCCTCGACCTCTTCGAGCCGCGCGTCGGTGTAGCCCCAGTGGTCCACGTCCACGTTGTACTGCCCCCTGGCTATGAGCATGCCGCGGCAGTACTTCTTCTGCGCCTGCTTCGTCTCGAGCTTCGCGGACCGGGACAGAAGCTCCTCCCACACCCACTGGGGCACGTGGTCCCGCTGGCCGGGGTAGCTGAACCGGTAGAACACCAGGTGCGCGTGCAGCACCTCCCAGTGGTCTCCGAAGCGCCAGAGCATGTGCTCCCAGTCCATCTGCTTGCCGCGGGCGAGGATGAGGTGGTTGATGTCCGCGCCGTCGAAGCGCTCGCGCTCGCAGACGAAGGCCTTGGACCAGATGATCTCCTCCGGCGGCGCCACCAGGATGGGCATCCCGTGGATGACGCCGGGGTTGGCGCGCTCCATCCACAGGTCATCCACCACGGCGACCCCGTTGCCGGAGCTGTAGATGAGGTCCGCGAAGTACTCGTCCCCCGCGTAGGCCTTGCCAATCCACACCGGGTCGGTGATCTCGGTCCGGAACCCGGAGTCGCGCAGGACCTCGAGCGCGCGCTCCACGTCGGCCCGCTTGAGGAAGAGGTCCAGGTCCTTGGTGTCCCGGTAGATGCCCGTGTACAGGTGCAGCGCGTACGCGCCCGCCACCACGAAGGGGACCTCGGCGTTTCGCAGCGCAGACAGCGCGAGCAGGTGCGCGCCCCGCTCGATGGCCGGCCGCTGATCCGGCTGCATCGGCGGCGGCGGCGGGCTGGAGTGCCGCTGCGTCGTCTCGTCGTGCTCTCCCACGTCCTTCGTCGGCTCGTTCATGTCCCCTCCGACGCCGTAGCGCGTACAGAAACGTAGGAAGGGAGCGAGCCTCCGGCATGGGCACCGACCATTGCCCGGGCGGAGGGCAGACAGGCAGCCAGCGCCGTTCAGACGCCCGCGCGAAGACGGCGGACGGTGACCAGCGCCCAAAGCAGCATGGGGAGCGCCAGCAGGTCCGTGGGGTCCACCACGTTGGACGAAGGGACACCCAGCCCCCCAAGCCCCCGCTCCCAGAGCGCGCTCGCACCCGCGGACAGCTTGATGGCGCAGAAGCCAGCTCCCACGCCGCCTGCGCTCCACGCCGCGCGGCGCCAGACGCCATGGGCAGTGCGCGCAGGCCAGAGCAGCAGCCACAGCTCCGCCAGGAGCAGCGGCGCGAAGAAGAGCCCCGCGAAGTCGGAGAGCTTGCCGGTGAGCCAGCCTGGCAACAGCCCCGCGCCCTTGAGGAGGTGGTCATTGACCGCCAGGATCACCGCGGCGAAGACGGGCCAGGGGCGCGTGAAGAGCCGAGGCCGCAGCGCGACGACCGGCGCGCGCCCCACGTGCGGCTGCGGCATGGGCGCTGGGCGCGCCGCCACGTTCATTCGACCAACACCGAGAGCACCGCCGGCTCCCCGACGTTGCCTACCCGGTCTCGCGCGGTGGCGGTGAGCTCCAGCGCGCCCTTCGGGAACAGCGAGGTGTCCAAGCTCACTGTGGTGCGGCCGCCGGCCAGCACCGCCACCAGCGAGCCGTTGGCGCGCAGCTCCACGCCGTCCACGCCCAGGTTGTCCTCGGACCACAGCTCCACTTCCAGGGTACCCGTCACCGCCGTCCCCTGCCCCGGCGCCACGAACGAGGCGGTGGGCAGGGTCCGGTCCACGCGCACCTCCTGCTCCATCCGCACGGAGTTGCCGGCGTAGTCCCACGCGGTGATGGACAGGGTGAGCTCGCCCTCCGGGAGGTCGTCCGCCGGGACCTCGGCGGCGTGGGCGGAGGTGCTGGCGAAGGCGCGCGGAAGAAAGCGGGTGAGGTTCACGTCCTGCACCTCGAAGTCCGCCTTCTCCAGCGCGATGGCGTCCCAGAACCAGAAGGTGATGGCCTGACCCGCCCCGGCTTCGGCGTTGTCCACCCGGACGAGCGAGGGCGGGGAGAGGTCAATCCACACTTCGCCCACGTCGAGCGCGCCGCCGCCGAAGGCGTCATCGCGCAGCGCGAACACCAGGCGCGCCCCCCCCTCGGGGAACTCTTCGGCGCGGAAGGTGGCCGTGGGCGCGTCCTCCGTCACCAGCCGGGCGATCTGCCGGGGTCCGAAGTTCGCGGTCACCACCCCGCTGCCGTCCGCGGTGACGGTGAAGGTGTCCCCGCGCTTGAGGATGGCCCCCTCTGTCAGGCTGTGCTCGGCGATCCGGGTCGCGTTGAACTCGCCGTCCGGCGCAGGCCCCGGGCATCCCGCACCAAGCGCGCCCAGCCCACAGGCCAGCCAGACGAGACGGCTCACGGCGCACCTCCGGCGCCGAGCTCCGCCACGCCTAGGTGGGTGACGCCCTCTTCAGAGGAGAGGGAGAAGGCGCGGATGCCCGCCTCGTAGTCGGCGACATAGAGCACGTCTCCCAGCCGCGCCGTGCCCACCGCGCTCCCGAGGAACACCTGCGTCCGGGTCAGGGGCTCTTGCGTCTCGTCGTCGAGGTCCACCTCGACCAGCGTGGTGCGGTAGCGGGCGCGGTCCCCCTGCACGAGGACCAGGCGGGAGCCCTCCGCGGTGCCTCCCACGTAGTGCCCGGGCGGCAGGGAGAGCGTGCGTGGCTCGCCCCCACCGTCCAGCGGATGCAGGACCGCGGTGGCCCTGCCGCCAAAGGACGTCACCTCCACCAGCGCGGTCTGCGTGGGGACCAGCACCCGAAGCGGCGGCCCGCTGCGCCATGCCGAAGGATCGCCGAGCTGGGCGCGGGTGGGCGCCGGGCTCTGCAGCAAGGTGGGCGTGGCCTCGAGGTCTGAGAGGTCCACCTGCTGCGTGTGCGCCCAGGCGCCGGAGCTGATGAACAGGTGGTCTCCGACGAAGGCGTGCGCGGCGCCGTAGGTGAAGGGTTCGGTGGACAGGCTGCGCAGGTGGTCGACGTCGCCGTGGTCGGTCAGGGCGTACTGCTGCAGTTGCCCCCGCGCCTCCACGGTGACGAGGTGCGGCCCGCTGGCGACCAGCACCGGGGCCACCTCCGAGCGAACCGGGGCCTCCCTCCCCTCGAGGAAGAGCGTGCCTTCGTCATCCAGGGACGCCACCCGTCCATCCCCACACACCGCGAGCGCGCGCGGCTGGGCGGTCTGCGTGGGCAACTCCGCCTGACGCGAGAGCAGCGAAGACGTCGCCGTGGGCGTGTAGACGCCGGAGATGACGCCGGAGACCAGCACCTGGCCGTCGCCCGCGGCCACCGCGCGCACCCTCCGCGGCTCCTCGTAGCGGCCGCTGTAGGCGTGAACGCCGTTGGGGGCGAGCGCGTACACGTCGATGGCGCGCAGCCCGAGCCGGGAAGCGTCACCCGCCGCGAAGAGCACGTCCCCCACCGGGATGACGTCCAGCGGATCCTGGATGCGCGGCGGCGGCAGGACGGTGACGTATTCGGTGGCGGGCTTGCGGTCCGGGTTCTC
Source organism: uncultured Myxococcaceae bacterium (assembly GCA_964596895.1). GTDB lineage: Bacteria > Myxococcota > Myxococcia > Myxococcales > Myxococcaceae > JAFAFL01. Next base: position 15,137 of record CAZQVZ010000061.1, on the reverse strand, counting down.
GGCTTCGGTGCAGTAGCGCGGGAAGGTGGTGGGGGTGGTCTCGGCCACCGCGCCGGCCGCGACCTGCTGCACGGAGACCCGGTCCACGCCCCAGTCCCCGGCGGCGAGGTAGAAGCTCCCGTGCGAGGCGGTGACGCCGTTGCCGTAATAGAGGAGGTCTTCCCTTTCGGTCTGGTTGCCGAGCCGGACCATCTCGGCAGGGTTGGAGACGTCCACGAAGATCATGCCCCAGCGGCCCGCGGCCAAAGCGGCCACCTCCCCCGCCACCGCCACGTCCTTCACCGGCGCCGGCGCCCCTCCTTCGGCCACTTCGATGGCCAGCGTGGACAGGGGCAGGAGCGTCGCGGCGCTGACCGCGGTCAGTCCGCTGCAGCCGGCGACGAAGACCTGGAGCCCCTGGGCGGTGACCCCGGAGGCGAAGCCGGGGAGAGGGACCGTCGTGGGGGTCCCTTCGGGGTGGCCTTCGTCGTCCAGGGAGATCGCCGCGAGGCCCGCACCGCCGATGGCCGCGTAGAGCACCTTGCCGTCCGGCCGCAAGGCCACGTCCAGCGCCGGGCCCGGGAGGGGGACCTCGCCCACCCGCAGGAGCCGGGTGGCATCTGCGGGATCGACTTCGAAGGTGGCCACGCCGAAGTCCGCCGCGGCGACGTAGAGCACGCTGTTCTGTCCGGTGACGGCGAGCGCTCGCCCCACCCCTGACTGCACCGCGATGCGCTCGGGCGCAGTGGGGACCTTGACGTCGAGGATCCACACGTTGGTCCCGTCCACCGCATACAGGTGGTCCCCAGCGGCGTGGCCGGTGCGGAAGATGGGCGCCTCGAAGTAGTCGAGGTAGTCGGCTGCGTCCACGCCGCCACACTCCTCGTCCTGCAGCACGAAGCAGCGCGAGCCGTCCCCGTTCTGGGAGTCCTCCACCCACTTGTTTCCGGTGGTGGGGGGCTCAGGCGGCGTCACCGGGCCACCGGGTGATGGAGCGGACAGCTCACTGCCACACGCCAGCGCGAGCGCGAGCGCGGCGAAGCCTGCAAGACAGATCCTGGGGGTCATCGTCTTCTCTCCATGGGGCGCGGCGGCGGCCATTCGCCAGCGCTACTCGAGTGTGACGGTCACGTCCTCCAACAGGACGTCTCCACAACCCTCATCGCAGGGCAGGAAGAAGCTCACGGTCAGGGCGCTGCCGGCGCCTGTGCGCGTGAAGATCATCCAGCGCGCCTCTTCGCTGGCGGCGACCTCTCCGGAGATGAAGGGAGACTGCGCCGGCGCGCGCCCCACCTGCAGCGCGCCTTCGACCGGGGCGAACGACCGCAGGGCGGACACCTCTTCCAACGTCGGCTGGCGGTCCATGAGGTAGACCACCACCTCTTGCGCCGAGCGCGCTTCGTCGCCGGTAGGTTCGCCGCCGTCGGGCTCGGTGAAGACGGCCGCGCTGGCAGAGATCTGGACCTGGAGCGTGCCCTGGCCGCCCTCCGCCGCGCCCACGCTGCGCAGCGCGTAGACGGCCTGGGTGCGCGTCAGCAGATCCACCTGGTACGTCGGCGCCGGGGGGCCCACGCGAGAGGTGGCGACGCTGACGAGCACGCCCGCGCACAGGAGCAGACCGCGGAGGAACCGGGAAAGCAGAGGCGGCATGGTGTTGCCGACCGTCAGCAACCTCCATGCCGCCTCCAACTGCGCGAGATTTCGGACGCCGCTGTACCGAAGTGGCGCAGCGTGGGCGCGCGTTGCGACACCAAGGTCATAGCGCGCGAAGCCTCGAGTCGTGCGCCGGCCCTAGTGCGTCTCGCGCGCGTCTATCTCTTCGGCCACCGCGCGCTGGTTCTCCATCGTGTACGAGGCGCGGATCTCCGCGCCGTGCGGGAGCTGCTCCGCGCTCACCTGCTGGCCGTCGAGGGTGATGCGGGTCTGGTCGTCCACGAACAGGGTCAGGTCCTGGCCGCCGTCGGTGGACCGCACCTCGAGCTGGTCCTGCCCTGCGCGGATGATGGCGCCGTCCACGACCTGCTCCTGCCCCTGCTGACCCTGAGGAAGCGGAGCGGGCGTCACCTGGGCCTGCTGCTGCTCGGCCTGCTGCTGCTCGACCTGCGCCCGCTGCTGCTGCTGGGTCTCCTGCTGCTGGGCCTGGGCCTGGGCCTGTTGCTGCTGGGCAAGCTGCGCCTGCTCCTGCTGGGCGTTCTGCTGCGCCTGCTGCTGGGCCGAAAGCGCCTCCTGCTGGGACTGCTGGGCGGTCTGCTGCGCCTGCTGGGCCTGCTGCTCTGCCGACTGCTGGGCCTGCACCGCCTCCTGGTGGGCCTGCTGCGCCTGCTGCTCGGCCTGCTGGAAGTCCTGCCGCTCTGCCTCGGCGTCCTCGCGGGCGGACTGCGCCTCTGCCTGCAGCGAGCTCGCCTCCTCCTGCGCCTGGCGCGCCCGCTCGAGCGCCTGCTCGCTCTTCTCCTGCGCCTTGTCGATGACCGCGTGCGGCTCGTTGCCCGAACCGCCAGAGGCCTCGCGCCTCTGCTCACAGCCACCCAGCGCCAGCGCGACACCGAAAGCGCCCGCTGCCAGTGCTCCTGTCAGTCTCTTCATTGCCGTCCTCCTCGAGGTGGAAGTGAGGAGAAGATGGGGACGAAGGCGGCCCGGGTCCGGTCTGGCTCCCCCGTCTGGCAGGTACCGCTATAGGCGGACGGGCCATCTGGCCTACGATGCGCCCATGATTCAGGGGTCAGGGCGGTGTCACTACCACCCGGAGCGGCCAGGGCTCGGCATCTGCGTGGAGTGCCGCGAGGTCGTCTGCCGCGAGTGCACCACCCAGTTCGAAGGCATCAACCGGTGCGCGGCCTGCCTCACCAGGCGCCTCTCCCAGTCCTCGCAGGTACGGGAGCGCCGGGAATGGAGCGTGGGCAACGTGCTCCTGGCGCTCGCCTCCTTCGGGGTCCTCTTCGGGCTGGTGCTCCTGACCACCACGGCCCTGGGAAGCGACGGCTAGCGGATGGCCGTCTCCGCGACAGAGCTGCGGCCGCGCGGCCCGGTGGCGCTGTTCGACGCGGCGATCAGGCTGTGCGCGCGCGCCTCCGGTGCATGGGCGCTGACCCTGCCCGGCGGCGCGGCGGTGACCTTCGCAATCCTCGAGGTGGTGGAAGCGGTGAGCCGCGCGCGCCCGCTGCTGTGGCCGTCCCTGCTGTTCACGGTGGCGTGGCTGTTCCGTGGGCTGTGCCAGGCGGCCACCTGTCATCACCTGGATGCGCTCATCGTCGGGGAGAAGCCCACCACGCCCTGGCAGTCGTTCACCGCCGCCGCGCGCAGGCTGCCGAGCGTGGTCATCACCGCCGCCTACCTGCCGGTTTTCAACCTGCTGTCTTTGACCATCACCGTGGGCGTTGGCTACTTCCTGCTCGCTTCGCACCTCGCGGCGTGGGCGGTGGTGATGAAGGGCAAAGGGCACCCGCTGGCGCTCTACGGCACCTGCGCGAAGCTCCTGGGTCCTGCGCGCAGCAACACCGCGACGGTGCGGATGCTGTTCATGTCTGGCGCGCTGGTGGCGCTCAACGTCCACATCGCGGCAACGGTGCTGGTGTACCTGGGCAGAAAGCTCATCGGGCTCGACCTCACCTACGTGCAGCGCTTCGTCGCCGCGGACAACGGCGCCTGGATTGCGGTGGTGCTGGCGCTCACCTTCGTCCTCTTCGAGCCCTTGCGCGCGGCGGTGGCCACGCTGCTCGTCATCGATGGCCGGGTGCGGCAGGAGGGCCTGGACCTGATGGCGGCGGTGGAGCAGTTGCCCCAGCGCACCGGCCGGCGGAGCGCAGCGGCGGGCGCGCTGCTGGCAGCGGCGGTGGGGCTCATCGCCCTGGGCACGCCCCAGGCGGCGCTCGCGCAAGGGCAGCCAGCTTCGAGCGGTACGGCCTCACAGCGGCTTGTGCACGTGGCGCAGGCGTGCGAGCTGCCGGAACAATGGCGCGAAGGCCTGGGAGGGCTCGAGCGGCTCGGTCCGCCGGAGCAGGCGGCCCTTCGGCGGCTCGCGGACGACGTCGAGCACTTCGCCTTCACCTGGCAGGACTGCGACGAAGCCGAGGCTCGACTGGAGCGGGCGCTGCCGGTGCTGTGGCGGACGAGCGAGGCCGCGGCGGTGGACGGCGCTTCCGCGCACGAGCGGGCGAAGGCCATCCTCGCGCGTCCCGAGTTCGAGCCGCCGCCGGAGCCAGTCGCCGAACAGGCGCCCGAGGAGGAGCCGGACCCCGATTCTCTGTGGGCCCGCTTCGGCCGCTGGCTGGATGAGCTCTTCCGCCGCCTCTTCGACAGGGAGCCGCGCTCCCCGCGCTCAGGTCCCGCCGTGGGCGGCGGGATGGCGGTGGCCAACGCGGTGGCGCTGGTGCTGCTGGCGGCGGTGATCATCCTCGCCGGCGTGCTCGTGGTGCTGGCCTTCCGGAACCGGGAGCGCGAGCGCGGGGACGTGGAGGTCGAACAGGGGGCGCTGGCGCTGGCGGCGGCGGACCCCGACAACGCGCTGTCGCGGGCGCCGGAGGGCTGGGCGTCCCTGGCGGACGAGCTGGCGCTGCAGGGCCGCTACCGGGAGGCGGTGCGGTCCTTGTACCTGGCGCTGCTGTCGAAGCTGCACCGCGCAGGCGCCATCGACTACGACCCCACGCAGAGCAACTGGGACTACTGCCGGAGGTTCCGGGGCAACCGGGCGCACCTGCCCACCTTCCGGGACCTCACCTTGCGCTTCGACTTCGCGTGGTACGGCGTGGCCGAGCTCGACCAGCCGGCGTACCTCACCTTCCGCAAGCTGAGCGAGCCCTTGCTGCGGCAGGAGCCTGCGCCGCAGGCGGGGACGGTGCCGCTGACGGTCAGGCCGCCGTCGGGTCCGGAGGCGCGCTCGTGAACGACCGCTTCCCGCTGGTGGTGGTGGGCGGCCTGCTGCTCACCGCGGTGGCCGGCACCTTCCTCTACAAGGGGGCTGCGCGCGGCGGCTTCGCGGACGTCCTCTCCACCTGGCGCAGCGAACCCACCGGTGCGCGGGGGCTGTTCCTCCTCGCGGAAGAGGCGGGGCTGCCGGTGGACCGCCTGCAGACGGATCTGGAGGTGCTGGAGGAAGGGCAGAACCTCGTCCTGCTCTCGGTCTTCCACCCCGGAAGCCAGCTCAGTGAGAGCGACCTGCACCGCGCCGAGGCCAAAGACGGCGAGGTGGACGAAGACGCGCTGCTCCGCCGGGAGCGCGGTTCGAACCGCTGGCACGCGCCGGAGGTGACCCAGGACGAGCTCGACAACCTGCTCGAGCACATCTCCAACGGGCACACGCTGGTCTACGTCCCGGTGGGGGACCCGAATGATCCGCTGCTCGCGCGGCTCGCGGTCACGCTGGTGCCGGTGACGGTGGAGGGGGCCACGGGGGTGCGCCACTTCGTCCCGCCGCAGCCGAGCCCGTGGACCCTGGGCGTGCAGCGCGCGCAGGCGACGACGCACACCCACCTGGGGCTGCCCGCTTCTGGCCTCCCCCTGCTGCAGGACGAGCAGCTCGGGGGCGCGGTGATGGGCGTGGTGCCGTGGGGTGAGGGCGAGGTGGTGGTCTTCTCCGCACCCGAATTGGCGATGAACCGCCGGCTGGCGGACGCGGACAACGCGCAGCTGTGGCTCTCCACGCTGGCGGCCGCGGGCGAATACGGCGACGTCCTCTTCGACGAGTACCACCACGGGTTCTCGGATGACCGCTCGGTGGCGCAGTTCGCGGCGCGCTACGGCCTGCACTTCGCCGCGCTGCAGCTCGTGTTCGGCCTGTGCCTGTGGGCGGTGGCGCTGCGGCGCTTCGGCCGTCCGCGGGTGCCGCCCGAAGAAGAGCGCGTGGGCGCCACCGACGCGCTCAGCGCCGCCAGCCGCCTGTACCGCGCGGGCCGTCACCACGCGCACGCGGCAGAGCAGATCGCCCGGACGCTGGCACGGGACCTCGCGCCCGTGGCGGGGCTCCCGGAGCGCAGCACCCTGCCGGAGGTCTCCCGCGGGCTGCAGGCGCGCAACGAGACCGCGCTCGCGCATCTGGCGCGGGACGTGGAGCGGCACGCCGCCCACGCCTCGGGCGAGCGGGACGTCGAACACGCGGCGGCGAAGGCCGCGCAAGCAAGGCAGCTCGTCTACCAGCGCCGGCACCAGAAGCCCGCTGGCGCCGCATCCACCTCACCCCAGGACCTGAAGACATGAGCACAGTTCTCCCTCCTCCCCTCTCTGCAGATCCGGGGCTGCGCGCAGGTCCGGGCGGCGACGAGGCCATCCGGACCGCCGCGGCGCTGCGTGAGGCCGCGCTCGGGCAGGTGCGCAAGGCAGTGGTCGGCCAGGACGACGTCCTGGAGTTGATGCTGGTGGGGCTCGTCGCCGGCGGGCACATGCTGCTGGAGGGCGTGCCCGGGGTGGCCAAGACGCTGATGGCCAAGGCGCTCTCCCGGTCGATGGGCGCCGAGTTCAAGCGGATCCAGTTCACCCCGGACCTGATGCCCGCGGACATCCTCGGCACCAGCGTCTTCGACCTGAAGACCCAGGGCTTCGTGCTGGTGCGCGGGCCCATCTTCACCGACCTGCTGCTGGCCGACGAGATCAACCGCGCCCCCGCCAAGACCCAGTCCGCGCTGCTGGAGGCGATGCAGGAGCGGGCGGTGTCTTTGGAGGGCCGCCACATCCAGCTCGCGCCCATCTTCACGGTGTTCGCCACCCAGAACCCGGTGGAGCAGGAGGGCACCTACCCGTTGCCCGAAGCGCAGCTCGACCGGTTCCTGCTCAAGATCGACGTGGGCTACCCCACCGAAGAAGAGGAGGACTCCATCCTCGACCAGGTGCACAAGGGCTTCGACGCCGGGAACATCGACCGGGCGGGGGTGCAGCAGGCGGTGACCCGCGAGCAATTGATGGCGGCCCGCGGCGCCCTGCAGCAGGTCAACATCGAGGCGCAGGTGCTCTCGTACATCCGCAAGCTGCTCTCCGCCACGCGGGCCTCCCCGCGGATCCGGCTGGGGGCAGGACCGCGCGCGGGGGTGCACCTCCTGCTCGCCTCCAAGGCGCTGGCGGCGCTGCGGGGCCGGCCCTTCGTGACGCCGGACGACGTGCGCTACCTCGCCGCGCCGGTGCTCCGGCACCGCCTCCTGCTCTCGCCGGACGCGGAGCTGGACGGGGCGACGCCGGCGGATGTCCTGCGGGAGGTCGTGCATTCGGTGGAGGTCCCTCGTTGATCCCCACCACCCGACTCTGGGTGGGCCTGTGCGTGCTCTCCGCGCCTGCCATGGCCGCCGGCTTCGTGCCGGGGCTGTGGAGCGCGGTGCTGCTGTTGGACGTGATGTTCATCCTCGCCGCGGTGGCGGACGGGATGCTGGCGAGGCGGCTTTCGTTGGAGGCGTGGCGGGAGCTGCCCGCGCGGCTGTCGGTGGGCGTGCCCAACCGGGTGCAGGTGCACCTCGTCAACAAGGGCGGACGCGCGGCGTGGGTGAAGGTGAAGGACGACGCGCCGGAGGCCTTCGACGTGGCGCCTTCGGAGCTGCAGCTGCTGCTGTCAGGCAACAGCCGCGCGAAGGTGGCGTACCGGGCCACGCCGCAGCAGCGGGGCCGGTTCGGCTTCGGAGACCTGCACCTCCGGGTCCGCGGCCCCTATGGCCTGCTCTGGCACGAAAGGCGGGTACCGGCGGAAGCAGAGGCGCCCGTGTACCCCGACATGCGCGGCGCCAGCCGGCTGCTCCTCTCCGGCGCGGCGTTGGACCTGGTGAACCTGGGGCTGCGGCAGCTTCGACGCGACGGCCGCGGCACCGAGTTCGCGCGGCTGCGTGACTACGCGCAGGGAGACTCGGTGCGCGACGTGGACTGGAAGGCCACCGCGCGCCGGAACCGCCCGGTGACGCGGGTGATGGAGGCAGAGCGCTCGCAGTCCATCCTCATCTGCGTGGACGCCGGCCGCTCCATGGCCGCGAAGGTGGACGGCCTCACCAAGCTGGACCACGCGGTGAACGCGGCGCTGTTCCTCGCCTTCGTGGCGGTGCGCAACGGCGACCGGGTGGGGCTGGCGGTGTTCGCGGACGGCGTGAAGGCGTACCTGGCGCCGGAGGCGGGCCGGAAGCAGTACCGGAAGATCGTGGACACGCTCTATTCGGCGAAGCCAGCGCTCACCTATGTGGATTACCTCGGGCTCTTCAAGGAGCTGAACGTCCGGCTGCGGCGGCGCACCTTGTTGTGCCTGTTCACGGACCTGCTGGACGAAGAGCAGGCGTCGAGCCTCGTCTTCCCCATCCGCAGGCTGGCGCGGCGGCACGTGCCGTTGTGCCTGACCGTGAAGGACACCGGGCTGGTGGAGTTGCTCCGCACCGAACCTGCCGGCGTGGACGACGCGTTTGGCCACGCGGTGGCGAGCGAGCTCTTGGGTGACCGGGAGCAGATGAAGCACCGCATCGCCCGGGACGGGGTGCAGCTTCTGGACGTGCACCCGGAGGAGCTGTCCCTGGCGGCGGTGAACCGCTACCTGGAGATCAAGGCGCGGGGGCTCCTGTAGACATGCGCCGCGCGCTCCTGGTCATCGACCTCGAGGGCGTGGCGGGCGTGGACACGCTCGGCGCGCTGGTGGCCGGTTCGCTCACCTACCCCGCCGCGTGCGCCGCGCTGACGCAGGAGACCCTGGCGGCGGTGCAAGGCCTGCTCGACGCCGGGTTCGACGAGGTGCGGGTCAGCGACAGCCACCGGGCCGGCGCCACGCGCCTCAACGTGGACGCGGACGCGCTGCCAGAAGGCACCTTGGTCTTCTGGGAGGAGGACGCGTACTCGGAGGCGCTGTTCGAAGGCGTGGACGCGGTGGCCTGCCTCGGCATGCACGCCGCCGCCGGGACCACGGGCTTCGCCGCGCACACCATGGACGTGCACTGCGGGTGGAGCGCGGGGGGAAGGCGGCTCTCGGAGACGGACATCGTCTACGCGCTGGCCGCGGAGCGCGGGGTGCCGGCGCTCTTCTCCTCTGGAGACGACGTGCTGCAGGCGTCCTTGAAGCGCGGGCGCGCGGCGTTCGTGGTCACCAAGCGGGCGCAGGGCAACCGGCTGTCCGAATCACGCCCGCCGGACGAGGTCACCCGCGCGCTGCGGCAGGCGGCGCGGGGCACGCCGGTGGAGCTGAGACCGCTCGGGCAGCGGCCGTTGCGGCTGGCGTTCAAGAGCCGTTGGCAGGCAGACCTGGCCGCAGCGCAGGGAGCACGGCGCACCGACGCGCGGACGGTGGAGGTAGATGGAGCTTCGTTCCGGGCCCGGTACGACGCCGCGAGGCGGGCCTGCGGGGCCTCGAGCGCGCGGCTCGGCGAGGTCATCCGCGGGATGCCCGGAATTGGCGCCTTCGAGGAGGATGCCACCGCCCTCGTCGCGCGGCCGCTGCGCCCGGTTCGTTCGCCAGACCTGTCCTCGCGGGCGGCCCGTGCGCTTTCCGTGTTCCTCGAGGGGACGCGCGGGGAGGAGGACTGGCAGCGCGCGGATCGCGCCATCACGCTGCACATGCTGAAGGGGCTCTCGCCGGCGTTCTTCGCGGGTCATGCGCTGGAGCCCGTCCTGGAGCGCTCGCTGCAGGCGCTGACCGGGATGCCGGCGACGTTCGGCGCCGGGCTGGATCCGTTCGCCGGGATGGCGCGGCTGGACGCGCTCTATCTCGAGCGGCTGCACGGGCTGCCGCAGCCGGAGGTCGATGTCGCGGGCCTGCGCGACCACCTGATGTTCGGGGGCTTCACCGCGGGTCGGCTGTGGGGCTGGCTGATGGGTGAGCTGGCCGCGCGCGCAGGCGTGTTGCCGGCGCCGCCGCACACGCCTCGGGTGCTGCGCCAGACCCGACGCAGTGACGATTTGTACTGGGTGACCCACCTGTTCCTCCTGCAGACCGGGTACTTCTCGAAGCCGCTGCCCCCGTCGGCGCTGATCCCGGAGCGAGAGGAGCTGCTGCTCGCGGCGAACTGGCTGTGCGAGACGCGCCAGGTGGATCTGGCCGCCGAGGTCGCCTTCTGTCTGCTCGCGGCAGGTGAGCGGGACGCCGCCGAATTGGCCTCGCTGCTCCGCCTGCTCTCGCGGTCCCAGCGCGCGGACGGCACCGTCGTTGACCCGGCGGGCGGCGACGCGAGGCAGCGGACGCACGCCACCGCCGCGGCGCTGGTGGCCTTCGCGGGGGCGGGCGAGGTGACCGAGGCGGGCCGGCGGTAGCGTCCCCGCGCGTGAGGCCCTTCGTCGCCCGTTTCGCGCTGGCCACCTTCGCGACTGCGCTCACGCTCGTCCAGTGGGCACCGGCGCGCTCGACGCGGGCTCGTTCACAGGTCGCTCGCCGTCAGCGTGGCGCGTCCAGCGCAGCGGTCTTCGCCGCGGCGTCCCGCCGGAACCAGGCCGACAACAGATACCCGTACACGCCGAGCCCGAACAGCACCGCGAACCCGATCTTGAACCACGCCGGGAGCTTGGGGGGGTGGATCTGCGAGATGGTGCCTTCGATGATCCCGGCCACCACGAAGATGAGCAGCGTGCCCAGGAGCAGCTTCACCGCCGTCAGAGACTCCCGGCGCAGCGCAACGGGGCGAGGCAGTCCCCTGGGCGCGAGGAGCCCACGCGCCATCACGAACCCGGCAGCGCCAGCCACCGCGATCGCGGTGATCTCCGGGATGCCGTGCGGGAGGATCCACGCCCAGAACCAGTCCGCCATTCCCTTTGCCGTGTAGACCTGCGCCAGCGCGCCCAGGAAGATCCCGTTCCAGAAGAGCAGCATCGCGGTGCCAATCCCCGCGGTGATGCCGAGCGCGAACGCGAAGAACGCCACCTGGATGTTGTGCGTGAACAAGAACGCGCTGAACTGGGCCTGCGCCTCCACGTCCGCCACTTCGCCCGCGGCCTCCTCCTTCGCGCGCTCCACCGGGTCGAGCTTCAGGTGCTCGGCCGGCACGAGGTAGTGCGCTGCATGCGGGTCGAACACCATCCCCAGGTACCCGAAGCTCGCGCCGCCGAGAAAGAGCAGCCAGGCAGCCACGAAGGGCCGCCACTCCTGCCGCAACAGCGCCGGAAACCCGCGCCCCACGAAGCGCAGCGCGTCCGAGAGCCGCGGCCGCTTGCCCGGGTAGGTCACCGCATAGGCGCGACCGACCAGGTCGTTGAGGTAGTCGCTGACCTCGGCGGAGCCGCCTCGGGCGCGGATCCACAAGAGGTCTGAGGACGCGCCCCGGTAAAGCCGGGAGAGCAGCCGGGCATCCTCCAGGGACAGCTTCTTGAGCCCGTCCGTCTGCGCCTTGTCGAGCACGCGCTCCAGCGCCGCCCACCGTCCCCGCCGCTGCTCGATGAACTCCGCGATCTCCATCCGGCGAGGAACTGTAGCGCAGAAGCGGAGTACAGTTTCCGCCATGCACGCGACGCAGGCTGGCACGCTCGACGGCGCCCACTCCGTCCTCACGCCCGAATACGTGGAGTTCGACTTCGTGCTCGCCGGGCTCTACAGCCGCTTCCTCGCGTGGCTGGTGGATGGGGTGCTCGTCCTCGTCATCGCCTGGATCGGGCTCGCGCTCACCAACATGCTGCTCTTCCCGGTGCCCGGCATGGCGTCCGCCGCCGGCTTCGTCGTCTGGTTCCTCATCGAGTGGGGCTACGCCATCTCCCTGGAGACGCTCTGGTCCGGCCAGACGGTGGGCAAGCGGATGATGGGCCTCCGGGTCATCCAGGAGAGCGGCGTCCGCATCGGCTTCTGGCAGGCCGCGCTGCGGAACCTCGCCCGCCCGTTCGACCGGTTCCCGGTGCTCTACCTGGTGGGCGGGACGGTGGCGCTCTTCTCGAAGTCGCACCAGCGGCTCGGAGATCTGATGGCGGGCACCATCGTGGTCCGCGAGCGCAAGTTGAAGATCCCCTCCTCCGTCGAGCATCCCGAAGGCGAGACCAACCTGCTCAAGGACGCATCCTTCATCGCCCGCGCGCTGAAGCTTCCGCCGGATGATCAGGAGGTGCTCTTCAACGCCGCCATCCGCCGCGAGGAGTTGGCCATGGAGGCCCGCCTCAAGCTCTTCGCGGCGCTCTCCCGTCGTCTTCAGGAGGAGCACGGCTTCCACAAGCCGGATCACCTCTCCGACGAGAAGCTGGTGCTGCTCACCGCGGCTGCCATCGTCAACGAGCGCCGCAAGGCCCGCGGCCGCACCGTGCCCCGCGCGCCGCTGCTTCGCCGGTCCGCCTGAGCGAGGCGCCTCAGAACCACGCGCTGGCAATGACGTTCAACCCCACCGAGCGGTTCACCGGCTCATTGAGCATCAGGTACAGGTTCACCTGCCCGCGCGCCCCGAGGCTGAACGAGTCGGTGAGGAAGTAGTCCACGCCCACATACGGCCCGATGCCGACCCGCTGGAAGTTCACCTCCGGATCGAACACATGCAGGTAGGTGAGCTCTCCGCCCACGTACGGCCGCAGGGACTCCTCGAGGAACAGGTAGCGGATGCCCGGCCCGCCGGCGGCGCCCACCATCTGCCGGTTGGCGACCGCGTTGCGCAGGATCATGAACTGCGCCGCGACGGTCCACTCGAAGCCCGCCTCGATGTAGCCCGAGTAGCCGATGCCGATGGGGAAGCCGTCGCTCACCGCGGCGTAGTTCAGGTCCAGGTATCCCACGCTCAGGTTCACGCTGCGGTTCGCGAACTGCGCGTGCGCGGACAGCGGCGCCGCGAGGACCCCGAGGAACAGGAGGGACAGACACCACAGCTTGGCGGACCGTCTCATCGGCCTGGCATCCTAGCCGCGCGAGCGCCCTGTAAGTCCACGGAAACAGCGGGGAATCGGTGCTAGAGTCCCCAGGTCATGCCGCCTCGCCTTCGCCTCGTGCTCCCGGGCCTCGTGCTGCCGGGTCTCCTCCTCGCCGGCTGCGTCACCACCCCACCCGTCCATGACCGCGCGCTGATCAACGCGGAGCTCTGCGCGCAGATGCTCCACGCGGAGGATCTCGTCCGCGCGGAGGTCTACTGCGACCTCGGCCTGGATTTCTCCCCGCACTATGCAGACCTGTGGGTGAACAAGGGGCTCATCGCGCTCAAGCGGGGCGACAACAGGACCGCCAAGGAGCACTTCATCAAGGCGCTGCGCCACAACCAGGAGCAGGCGCAGGCGTACCACAACCTCGGCACCATCTACCTGAACGAGAAGGAGTACGGGAAGGCGGCGGACAACTTCCGCCGCGCCCTGAAGGTGAACCCGGACTACCTCGAGGCGCGCTACAACCTGGGCCTCACGTTCATCTACCTGGAGCGCTGGGACGACGCGAAGAAGGAGCTGCGGACCATCCTCGCCATCAACCCCAACATCGCGGACGCGCACCACAGCCTGGGCATCATCGACGCCAAGACCGGCAACTTCGAAGCGGCGACGGAGCACATCCAGAAGGCGGTCACCCTCGCCCCCGAGCACGCCTCGGCCTGGCATGATCTCGGCGCCTGCTACGCGGAGCTGGGCCGCCACTGCGAATCCCGCTCTGCCTATGCGGAGTGCCTGCGCGCTGCGCCCAATGACCCGTTCTGCTCCAACCAGCTCCCCATCGCCCAGCACAAATGCGGCCTGGCGGACGCGGCCATGAAGGAGCAGCGGGACACCCTCACCGCCGAGCAGACGCCGCAGGCGCAGTACCAGCTCGCCCTGGAGCTGCGGGAGAAGGGGCTGCAGAAGGAGCACGAGCGCGCGCTGCACAAGTGCGTGCAGCTGGACGGCCGTGACGTGAACTGCCACTTCGCCCTGCACGAGTACTACGTGTCCACCCACCAGCGGGACAAGGCGTCCATCGCCTGCAAGAACGTCCTCAAGTTCAGCTCCATGGAGGAGCTGCCCCAGCAGGTCGGGACGTGCGAGCGCTACCTCGCGCAGGACACGTTCTAGGCTTCGCCCGCTCCCTACCCATGGCCGTCCGCCTCACCGTCAAGCAGCGCTCCGAAGAAGGGGGCGCCCAGAAGGGCACCGAGGTCCTCCTCGACGAGGACGTGATCACCCTTGGCCGGGACAAGTCCTGCCAGGTGGTGCTGAACCAGATGGCGGTCTCGCGCTCGCACGCGAAGCTGACCCGCGACGGCTCCCTGTTCTTCGTCGAAGACCTCGGCAGCGCCTACGGCACCACCGTCAACGGCAAGCCCCTCCCCAGGGGCGAGAAGCGGCTGCTGCGCAACGGGGACACCATCGCCATCGCCCAGTTCGACGTGACCTTCGACCGGGTGGCGGACGCGCCGCAGCCGGGCAACCCGGAGAAGACCTCCTTCATCGCCCGTGGGCTGGTGAAGGACGTGATGCGCGGACTGGGCACCGGTGAGGGCCCCTACTTCCGGGTCATGAACGGCCCCCGCGAAGGGCAGCGCATTGAAATAGCCGACGCGCAGGAGCTCATCATTGGCCGCGAGGACGGCGTGGACGTGGTGCTCCATGATGACCTCGTCTCGAGGCGGCACGCCAAGGTGCGGCGCGACTGGTCCGGGACGCACGTCGAGGATCTCGGCAGCCGCAACGGGATCAAGGTCAACAAGAAGCGCACCACGCGCAAGACCCTCCAGGACCGGGACGAATTGGAGGTGGGCGGCATCCGCCTGCTCTACCTGGACCCGTCTGAGGTCCGGGAGACCCCGCTGGTGCTGGCGGACGAAGCGGCCCCCGAAGAGGGCACCGTCCCCTCCAACCACGACCAGAAGGTGGCGGCCGCGCCGGAGCCGGAACCAGAGCCCGAACCGGAACCGGAGCCGGACCTCGCGCCGTCCGAAGAGCACGCGCTGGACGGGACTTCGGACGAAGCCCCTTCCGCCGAAGACGAAGGACTGGGCGAGGTCTCCGGGGTCGAAGACGCGGACGAGGCGCCTGCGCCCTGGGCGGCCTCGGCGGGGGATGAGGACGAAGGCCGGGACGTCCCCGTGCAGGCGGCCGGGAACGCCATGGGGAACATCGTGCTGGTGGTGAAGGACGTCCGCCGGCTGGTCCCGCTGGCCTTGATGGGCCTGGTGATCATCGGCGTGTTGGCGCTGCTGATCGCCGTGGTCGCCGGCGCCTGATTCCGCGCTGCCTGCGGCAGCGGGGGCTTCAGCGGGTGCTGATCCGCGCCACCGGCTGGATGTTCAGATCCGGCGACAGCTCCTGGTAGCTCACCACCGAGAACGGCGGGTTGAACTCGTACTCGAGCAGCTTCCGCACGTAGCGGC
>CAZQVZ010000060.1:0-19758 GCA_964596895.1 uncultured Myxococcaceae bacterium | reverse complement strand
CCATCTTCGACGAGGAGGACAAAGTCCTCGAGGCGGTGAAGGCCGGCGCCTCGGGCTACCTGCTCAAGGGCGCCACCGCGGACAAGATCGTCGAGGCAATCAAGGAGGTGAAGGCGGGCGGCACCGTCATCCAGCCCAACCTCGCCCGAAGGCTGCTCCGCCACTTCCGCGTGGCCCCGGAGTCCGCAGACGGCACCCCCGAAGCGCTGCCCCCGGGCCAGCCCCAGCCCGCCGAAGAGCCCCGCCTGCGCCCCCTCTCCGAGCGCGAGACCGAGATCCTCCAACTCATCGCCAAGGGGGTCTCCAACAGCGAGGCGGCGAGGATGTTGTCCCTGTCCAAGGCCACCATCCGCACCCACCTCGAGCACATCTACCAGAAGCTCGAGGTCACCAACCGCGTGGAGGCGGTGACCGAAGGCATCCGCAAGGGGCTGATCTCGGTCTGAAGAACGGCGGAAGCCGGGGACCCTTCCTGGATCCCCGGCTCCCTCACCTTGCCCACTCCCAGGGGGAGGGGGCCTTCTATTCTCCGGTCACCTAGAACGTGGCGCCGAGCCGCAGGGTCGCGCCGTAGCGGCCGGACGGCGTGCTGTCGCCGATGTCACCGAGGTCGGTGCCACCCACGCCCGGAGCGAAGTCCTGCTCGAAGAGGATGCCGTAGTTCCCGCGGAGGTCCGCGGTGAAGTTGCCCACGTGCGTCCTCAGGCCCACGCCCACCGGCACGTTGCCGATGGTGCTGGTCTGGTAGCCGAACGCCTCCGCCTCATCCACGATGTAGCGGTCCACGCCCACGCCGCCCAGCAGGTACGGCTGCACCGCAGCCGAGGTCAGCCCGAGCGTCGCCACCGCGGAACCACCGTGCCGGGTGATGTTCGCGCCGCTGCCCTCCAGGATGCTCCCCTCACCGGTCAGGTTGTTCACCGCGCCGGAGTAGCCGAGCTCGAGGCCGAAGTTCTTCGTCGGCTTGAACGCCGCGCCCACGCCCCACTGCGGACCCGGGTTGATCTCCGGGGCCAGCGCGCCGGTGTAGCCCTCGACACCACCGCCCAGCAGGACGGTCAGGCCACGCGCGTCGTAGCTCTCGCGCCTCTCCTCGCTCGGCGTCACGGTGGTGATCGTGGTGTCACGGTCATCCACCCACATGTCGCTCCGCGGCTCCATGTCCGGCTGCGCCGGGGCCGGCTGGCCCTCGTCCGCAGCCCCACCCACAGGCTCCTCGCTGAAGCCGTCGTCCTGCAGGCTCGGGTCGGTGCCCAGGTTCGGGTCGCTCATCGAGTCGTCCTGCCAGGTGCCGGTGTCACCGGACCCGCCAAGCCCCTCGCTCTCGCTCCCGAAGCCCTCGTTCAGGCTCTCATCGTTCAGGCTCTCGTCCTGCATCTGGCCTTCTTCGCCAGAGCCGCCGAGGCCCACGTCATCGCTGTACACGCCTTCAGGGCACTCCGCGGTGCCGATCAGCTCGGGCGGGCACTCCCGCTGCCCGACCTGATCCTTGTGCGCGTCGCCCCCGGCCAGCGCCGGGGCGCCCCACAGCGCAAACGCCAAAGCTCCTCCCAACAGTGCTGCCTTCATGTTTGGTCTCCTTCCCACAGGTCACGTCCCCCTCCCCGGAAGGCTTTGGATGCAAAGAGGCGGACGCAACGGCGCGGGCCCCCGTGAGCAGGCAGGGAGCCGAGCGGTCGATCCCGCGGGGGAGGGGCACACGAAAAGAGCGCCTCGCCGGGTAGGCGAGGCGCTCTCGGAGACTTCCGTGCGAACCGCGAACGCCGCGAACTGCTACAGGCAGAACCCCAGGCGGGCGCTGGCGGTACCCACCGCCGTGCAGGTCTGGGTGCCGCTGCAGGTGGCGTTGGCCTGCGTGGCGCAGCGCGCCGGCGGCGTGGCCGAAGCGCACTCGAGGTCACACGGCTGCTGGCAGGTGGGGATGGACGCGCCGTCCACCTGCAGGCAGACGAGGCCCGAGTCACACGCGGCGCCGCGGAAGGCGTCCGTCTCCGCGCAGGGCTGCCCCACGGAAGCGACGGTGGGCATGCGCGGCAGGCAGAGGCCTTCGCCGTTGGGGGTCACCCGGAGGTTGCCGAGCGGTCCGGTGGGAACGCAGGCCGTGGCCACGCCGCCCAGATCCGCGCAGCCGTAGTTGTCCTGAGCGGAGTGGGTGGTGCTGAAGACGTCGCAGGTCTGCATGCACGCGCCCGGCACCTTCGCCGGGTCATCCATGCGGTGGACGTTCACGCAGGCCTCGCCCTCGTCGCAGCCGGGAGAGCCGGGCCCGCCCGATGCCGTGGGCCGCGCGTTGCAGATCTGTGCGCAGACGCCCTGTCCGTCACGCCCCTGCGGCACGCACTCCAGCCCTGCGGCACAGGAGTTGGCGATGCTGCTGGGGAACGCTCCGGCGGGGCAGGCGCCGCCTTCAGGGATGCTGCCAGGGTTGCGGCAGTAGGTGAGCACTTCGCGGCCCGAAGGCCCCTGCAGGATCAGCCACGAGCAGGTGCCGGTCGGGTTGGCCACGTCTGCCTCGATGATGTCGTTGCTCGAATTGGTGATGACGCAGGGGTCCGACGCCGCGGTGCGGTCCCAGTCCACCACGCCGCCGTCCGGAAGGACGCTGGCGGGGACGTAGCACTGACGCCCCGGCGGGCGCAGGACGCCTGCCGGGGGGGTGCCGGTCACGGTGAAGACGGACTTGGGGAAGCAGACGGACCGGGTCTGGGTCAGCGCCGCGCAGATCTCCTCCGGGTGGCAGGTGGGCCCGCCGATATCGTCCGAGCAGCGCCGCCAGCAGGTCGGGATGCCGACCAGGTCGTAGCACTCTCCGCCGTTCTCGCAGGCGCACTCTGGACCGGTGCAGTCGAGGTTGCAGGCCTGGTGCACCCGGGGCGCCTCGCAGCTACCGCCGGTGAGGGTCACCGGGTTGAACGGCTGGCTGCAAAGCCGTCCCTGCGCGAAGCAGGTGTCCACGGCGACCTCTTCGAACGTCAGACACGTGCACGCATCCCCCACGCACGCAGCCTGCCCTTCGCCACAGGTGTTGCCGCCACAGGAAGTGACCTTCTGCTCGCAGACGTGCGCGCCGCCCTGCTCGACGCAGATCTCGTCGGGGCCGCAGTCGGGCTGGCAGGCGGAGACGCAGCGGCGCAACTCCTCATCACAGATCTGGTGCGGGCCGCAGCCGCCCGTGCAGCCGCCGGGGGGCGGGATGATCCCGGCATCGAGGTCGCCCCCGTCAGGCTGGGGCGTGGGGTCATCGGGACAGGCGGTCAGGACCAGCAGCAGCGCTCCGCAGAGCGCGGCGATTCGGATGTGCATGAAGGCTTCCTACAGAACGAAGATGGATGAGGCCGGCCTGGAAAGGGCGCGGAATGTAGGGGGCGCGCGCACTGCAGTCAACGAGACATGCCCGCCCCTAGAAGGACGCGGTGACGCCCCAGAAGATCCCCGTATAGGTCTCCTCCGCGGCGCCGCCGTCCACCCACTTGTTGCCCTGCCCATCGAAGTCGTCCGAGAAGCGCTGCAGCCGCAGCTTGAGGCTGTAGCCCACAGGGCCCCAGAGCTCTCCGCCCAGGCCCACCTCGGCGCCGAAGCCCGTGCTCTGCACCTCTGCGCCGTAGCCCGCCAGCTCATCCGGGCCCGCCTTCGGGCTGAAGAACCACTGGCCGCCGGCCTCGATGCGCACCAGGGGGACGATGGGCACCGCCACCTCGAGCCCCGCAAACCAGAAGCGCCGGTGCGAGCCGGGCAGAGGAGACTGCGCGGCCGCGTCCAGCTCGAACGAGCGGTCCGCCATGCCGCCGGTGGCGCCCACCCAGCCCACCAGAGGCCGCATCCCGCCGCCCATGCCGAAGTGGTACCGGTAGGTCCCCGCGAGGTGCCAGGCGCCGTCCACCGCGTGCACCTCCTGCGGGGTCTCCTCGCCGTCCTGGGTGAGCCTGCGGACCACCGTCCGCGAGAAGCCGCGCGCGAAGCTGCCGGTGAGGCCGATGCCGTTGGCCGGGTTGTCCAGGGACGCCAGGGGGAAGAAGTGCACCTCCGCGCCCATGCCGGCGTACGGCTTCTGCGGCGAGAAGTTCACCGTGTCCCCCGGCGGCCGGTCCTCTTCGGGGCGGTTGTCGTAGTCCTTGCAGGACTCGACCCCCGGCCTCGAGCAGTAAGACCGCCAGATGGTGGTGCCGCCCAACATCACCGTCAGGTGCCTGGGCCCCACCCGCGCGCCCGTCGCCTTTCGGGGGCGGTCCTTCAGATCGTCTTCCGGGGAGGGCGGCGTCACGAAGGTGTGGCTCTCCCTCGCCTCCTGCCGAAGCCGCCGCTCGCGCGCCTCCGCGGTCTCCTGGGGCTGGGTCTGAGTGACGCCGGGCAGGGTCGGCCGGTCGTCCTCCGGATCTGGCTGGACCTGGGGTTCGGGCACCGGCTCCGGCTCGGGCTCCGGAGGAGGTGGTGGTGGCGGCGGCGCGGCGGCCGGGGGCGGCGGGCTCACCTTCGCGGCGGTGGTGATGGCGTTGGCGAGCCGCTTGACGTTCTGGGACGTCAGCACCCGCTTTCGCAGGGGGATGGGGCGGGACCACAGCTGCGCGCCCTGGTGGTCGTAGATCTTCACCACGAACTGCCGGCCCACCGTGCCGGTCACCGCCGCGGCGAAGGGCAGCTCCTTCGAAACCTGGGCGATGGCCTCTGGGCTGTAGGCCCGGGCGCCGCGGAAGCCCTTCTGCGCAGCGATTCGCTGGTAGTCCTTGAGCGCGACGAGCTCCACCTCGCCGTTGGCCTGAAGCTGCCGCACCACCTGAAGGCGGACGCGATTCCGCCGGTCGTTGCCGAAGTCGAAGACCACCACCCGCTGGGCCCATGCCGCGCCAGCGAGGTTCAGCACCACCAGGCCCAACAGCCAGGCAGCGCTCTGACGGATGTTCACGCGGACAGCCTCCCCTCCCCTTCGTGAAGACCGCCCGTGTTTAGCAGCACCCCGGGGGCTGCAAAAGAAGCGCGCGTCAGCATCTCAAGATGGGCCAGGACTTCTCCGCCGCCGCTGCGCACAGGGCGTTGTCTTCGCCGTGCGGCGCCACCACCACCGCGCGCTCCGCGTACGAGAGCATCGGCAGGTCGAGATCCCCATTGCCGAAGGCCAGGTGTGGGCGCACCCCACGCGCCCGCAGCCAGTGCACTTTTCCGTCCCCACAGGGCACGGGCTCTTCCACCTTCCCCGTCAGCCGCCCCTCCACCACCGGGCAGCAGACGCCAATGACCTGCGACGGCGGCACCCCCAGGGCCTTTGCGCCCGCGCGCACCGGCCACAACGGGCTGGCGGAGACGATCCACACGGGATGCCCCCTGCCCTGCAGGTGCTCGAAGAGGGGCCGGACCCACGGGAAGAGCCGGCCTTCGAAGCGGCGCGCGTAGAAGTCCTGGCACCACCCTTCGAGCGCCGCCTCCTCGACCTCCGCCATCACCGCCACCGCATACGCGTAGGCGTCCGCCGGGTCGTGGGCCACCTTGCGCTCGTACTCCGCGTACACGCCGGACCTCCCCCGGTGCCGAGGCAGGAGGTCTTCGGCCGCGAGGTAGCGCAGGAGGTCTTCGCCAATGTCCCCGCGCCACAACGTCCCGTCCGCGTCGAAGGCGACGGCGGCGGCCTGGGCGTCGGGGTGGGGGGCCGCCTCCTCCAGCCACTGGAGCTGGCGGCGCACGTCGTCCGGAAGGCGCATGGAGCGCCGGACTCTACAACTGCTGCGGCTGCGGCGCCCCCGGCGAAGCATGGGGCGGGGGCGCATCCTCCGAGGCCGGCTGCGTCCGGGGCGGCAGGGTCCCTGTGAGCTTCTGCACCGCCGCGGTGGCAGGGCCCAGGAAGTCTCGCCGGTAGATCCGCACCATGGCCATGAACAGGGAGGCGATGAGCGGCCCCACCAGAAGGCCCATCATCCCGAACACCGCCAGGCCTCCGAACATGGAGAGGAAGACCAGCAGGGGGTGAAGCTGCATCCGGCTGCCGCAGAGCCTCGGCCGCACGAAGTTGTCCACCGTGCCCACCAGGAGCGCGCCCCAGGCGAAGAGGAAGACGCCCTCCCAGACCTTGCCGGTCACCGCGAGCCCAATGGACAGGGGCACCCAGACCAGCGCCGTCCCGCCGAGCGGCACCAGCGCCACCACCGCCATGGCCAAAGCCCACACCAGCGGGTGCGGCACCCCGGCGATCCACAGGCCCAAGAGCCCCACCGCGCCCTGCACCAGGGCGGTGAGCGTGTTGCCGTAGACCATGGCGTAGGCCACGTCCTGGAACTCCTTGGCGAAGGCCTGGGTGTAGCGCTGCTCCAGAGGCAACAGCCGGGAGGACTCGGCGAAGAGCCTGCGCCCGTCGATGAAGAAGTAGTAGAGCGACACCGACATCAAGAAGACGTCGATGGCCAACTGCGTCCCCCGCCCCAGCAGGTCCCGCACGAACGCCGCCGAGCCGGTGATGGCCGCCATCAAGGCGCCGCCTTCGGTGGGCGGGCGGGCCTGGGCCACCCAGCGCCCCAGGGCCTCGGGCAGGGCCTGCGCCATCTTCTGCCGCGCCACCGGATCCGCCAGCGCCCCGCGCAGCGCGTCCGCGAGCGTGAGGAGCTCTTTGGCCACGAAGAAGGTGATGAACCCCAGGGGCACCACGATCAACGCCAGCACCGCCAGGGTGGCCAGGCCCGCGGAGAGGGCGCGCCGCTGTCCGGTGAGCCGGCAGAGCTTGTCGTGCAGGGGCAGAAAGAGCACCGTCAGGAACGCCCCCAGCAACACGGGCATCACGAACGGCGCCATGATCCGCCCGAACAGGAGCAGCGAGACGAAGAACAGCAGCCCGAAGACCACGTTGGACCACCGCTTCTGTGTCTCGACCCGCTCCACGCCATCCCCCACCCGGCCCCCGAAAGAACGGCCGGCAGCCCCAACGGTGGCCACCCGCCACCCCCCACGGAAGGCACCCGCCGGAACAACGTGGGGTAGCTTTCAGGAACTGAACGCCATGCCCCTGCCCAAAAAGCTCGCCCCAGCCCTCCTGTCGCTGTTCGCCGCCGCGGTCCTTGCGGGCTGCGGAGACGAGCGCCCCTGCAACGAATGCCCGGAGGTGTCCGGCACCTGGACGCTGGCGTTCGACTCGGGGGAGGTGCCCGCGGGCTGCACCGAGACACAGGTCCTTCCGGACGCGCCCCTGGTGCTGACGCAGGTGGGCAGCAGCCTCTCCGGCACCCTGGGGGAGCTGGCGGTGACGGGGACCTTGTACGAGAGCCGGGACTTCAGCCTCCGGGCGACGCAGGCGGACGAGACCTCGGGGGCGCTCGCCACCCACACCCTGGGCGGCCAGTTCGCGCAGGGCCAGCCCGCGCTGGAGACCGGAGACCGGCTGTTGGGGACCTACACGGCGACGTACCCCGGCGACGGCGCCTGCATCATCAACCGGGGCTACACCGCCACGCGGGCGCCCTGACTACTTCTTCTTCGTTTCGGCGGCGGCCTGGGCCTTCTTGCGGTCCCGGCGGGCCTTCCAGGCGCGGCGGATGCGGTTCTTGACGCGGACGTGCTTGCTCTTGCTGCGGGCCATCGGTGTCTTCCTTTCAGAAAGGGAGGCTGCATCTACCAGAACTGCCCCGGCGCGGTCATCCCTCGTCCTTCCGGAGCGGGACCGGCATGCCCTCCGCGCTGCCGACCTCGGTGGGGAGCGCCTGGGCCACGTTCACCGCGCCCTCCCTGTCGATGTCCTTCGGCTTCTCCTTCGACGCCGGGTGGGCGGCCTCGTGCGGCTTCTTCTTCACGGTGGCGAAGATGGGCCGGCAGGCGTCCACGAAGCGGCGCACGTCCTCCAGCGGCAGGGCCGGCACCTGGTTGCCGTTCACCCCGTCCATGGGTGAGGCCATGCACATGGAGTTCAAGATGGCCTCTTCGGTGGCCTCCATCACCGCCTCGTAGAGAGGGTCCAGGCGCTGGTCGAGCAGGATCTTCAGCTTGGCGACCATCTTCTGGGTGCGCCGGGGGATCACGTTGGCGGTGGAGAACCCGACGACGATCTCCCCCGAGCCGTGCGCGGCGTAGCTTCCCACCCGGCCAATGCCCAGCCCCACCCGCTTGCAGAGGCGGTTGAGCTGGTGGGAGAGCAAGGGCGCGTTGGTGGCGACCACGGCGATGATGGAGCCATAGGACTGCGTGCGCCGGGGCATCTCCCGGAACCGCTCCGCGAGCACCTCGCCCAAGGGCAGGCCTCCCACCCGGAGGTTGTGCATCTTGCCGAAGTTGCTCATCACCAGGACGCCGAGCGTGTACCCGCCCATGGCCTCGGGCAGCTTCCGGGAGGAAGTGCCGATGCCCGCCTTGAAGTCGCAGGTGATCATCCCGGTGCCGCCGCCCACTGACCCTTCGGCCACAGGTCCCGACGCGGCGTTGTGGATGGCGTCCAGCACGTTCGGCGCCTTCACGTGGCGCCCGGAGATGTCGTTGAGCCAGGAGTCGTCGCACTCGCCGACGATGGGGATGATGACGTCGTGCTCGTCGCCGATGCCCGGATAGCGATCCACCATGTAGCGGACCACCGCGTCGCTCACCGCGCCCACGCTCATGGTGTTGGTGAGCAGGATGGGCGTCTCGATGAGGCCCCACTCCATCACCTGGGTGAGCCCCGAGACCTCGCCGGCGCCGTTGAGGACGAAGCCGCCGCCCACCATCCGCTCCATGAAGATGTTGCCGCGGTTGGGGAGGATGGCGGTGACGCCGGTGCGGACGGGGCCTTCGCCCACCTTGAGCGGGCCGCCTTCGCCCCGGATGATGGTGGAGTGGCCGACGAGCACCCCCTCCACGTCGGTGATGGCGTTGTGCTTCCCCGGCTTGAACCGCCCGAGCGGCAACCCCAGCTCCCGCGCCCGCACGCGCTTCCCCTGCTGACCGTCGTTCGTCGCCATGTGCGCGCGGACGGTACGACAGGTGGACTTCGGTTCAAGGACTTAGCGGTGGCAGGCGTGTGCCGAAGACCGCGGCGTCATCCGAGGAGGCCCCCTGCGCTGACAGCGGTGATGGCCGGTCCAATCGCCTTCGCCATCGGGGAGGGGCGACTTCGATCGGGTGCCCGCACCTCGTTGATGAACTGACCTCGTGCGTGGTCACCGGCTTCGGCGAAGCGCCCGGCGAGCGGGCTGAGGACGGCTCCCAGAGGCGTGGCGGGTGTGGCGTGGGTCTTGCGTCGGTGCGGGCGAATGCGCGCCTCGCTCCGGGTCCTTGCGGCCGTGTTGCCGCTGTCGCTGCTCTTGTCGCCCGCTGCCGCGGCCTCCGAGCCACAGCGTGCGTTCCCCGCACCGCGGGAGGCGCCCTATTCGGACGTCGGCAGCGAAGCGCGCGTCGCCGAGTACGACGCGGCGAGGACGCAGCTGGAGGCATCGCGGAGGGAGCTGGCGGAGAGGTGGACGGCGGCGAAGTCACGCTCGGATCGGGAGGCGGTGGAGGCCGAGGCGGCGGACGTCCTGGAGCGCGCGCTGGTGGCGCTGTCGAACCCGTGGCTGGGGACGGCGTGGGACTTCTACGGCACCACCCAGACGCCGGGCCAGGGGCAGATCGCCTGCGGGTACTTCGTCACCACCTTGCTCCGGGACGCGGGGCTCCGGCTCGAGCGCGTGCGCCTGGCGCAGCAGGCCTCGGAGTACATCGTGCGTTCATTGGCGCCGCCTTCGCAGGTCTGGCGGTTTCGGACGGGGAGCGTGAAGGCGGTCTTGCACAGGGTGCGCGCGCAGAAGGCGCGGTGGTTCGTCGTGGGCCTGGACCTTCACGTGGGGCTGCTTCTGCGCCTGGACGACGGCGAGGTGCGCTTCTGCCACGCGAGCCATCTGCCGCCGGGCCACGCCGTCTGCGAAGACGCCGAGACCGCCTTGGCGATGCAGTCCGGCTACCACGTGGTGGGCGCGCTGTTCACGCCCCAGTGGGTTCGCCGGTGGCTCCGAGGCGAGAACGTGCCGTCGGTGCTGCCCGCCAGCACGCGGTGAGCTCGTCTAGCCCGCCTGGCGAGTGGGTCAGGGTTGCCTGACCACATCCGGCGACGCTCACCCACAGGGTCAATCCTTGATGACCCATTCGCCGGGCGGGACCGGCCGCGACGCCGGGACGGGACCCTTTTCGAGGTCGCGATCGCGCCTGGGGCCCAGGGTTGGCCCCAGAGCCGCGCGAGGGTGCCGCCGCATCTATAGCAGCGGCCCCAGAACGGGCCTCAGAAGGCCCCCAGCTGGCTTCAGGAGGCGCGCGGCGGACGCCCCACGATCACCCGGGCGCGTCCGTCCATGGGGAGCACCTCCTCCTCCACTTCCATGCCCACGCTCCGCCCCAGCTCCGCCAGGTGCCGCATCCACGGCTTGTACGGCATCCCGTTGTCCGAACAGCACGGGACGATGGCGAAGCCCAGCCGGTGCCGCGCCGCGTACTCCACGATCACCCGCGTGGCCCCGTCCGGGTGCATGCCCACCACCACGTCCGCGAGGCACGGCTCCTCCAGCGTGAAGATGCGCTCGGCGTAGGGCACCTCCAGCCGCTTGTGACGCAGGTCGAAGGTGGTGCACGCAAGCCCGCGGGCGGTGAGGGCCTCGTTGAGCTTGCCCATGCCGCCGGCCACGTCGAAGACGCGGCGCGCCTCCGGGAAGCGCGCCTGGATGAAGCGCGCGAAGAGCTCGAACCGGCGCTTGTCGGCCACGACCGTCTCCCTGGCGGCGCCTACGCCGGCGCCTTGCCGGTGCCGCCGCCCGAGGTCCCGGCAGGCTCCGCAGCAGACGGCGGCGCCGCGCCGGCTCCGGGAGACCCGCCCGCGCCCGGCCCGGACAGCGAAGCCGGTGGCCGCTCCGCCGCGCGGCGGGAGGCCTCGCGCTCTTTGTAGCGGCGGATGGCGCCGGCCATGATCTCCCCAATCAGGGTCCGGTAGTCCATGCCCGAACCCTGGGCGATCAGCACCAGGTCACTCCACCCGGGCGTGAGCCCCGGCAGGGGGTTGCACTCGATGAAGTGCGGCCGCCCCTTGTCGTCCAACCGGAAGTCGATGCGCCCCACGTCCCTGCACCCGAGCGCCATGAACGCGCCGCGCGCCGCGGACTTGAGCCGCTCCGCCAGCGCCCCGTCCACGTGCGCGGGCACGTCGTAGCGGATGCGATCATTGGACTCGAGCTTGTGCTGGAAGCTGTAGACCGGCGTCTTCTCCGACGGGTCGAGGAAGACGATCTCCATGGGCGCCAGCACCCTCGGCCGTCGCTCGCCGAGCAGGCCCACCGTGAACTCGCGGCCGGAGATGTACTCCTCCACCAGCGCCGGCTGCTGGTACTTCTCGATCAGCTCGCGGACCACCTCGCGCAGCTCCGTCTCGTTGTTGCAGACGCTCTTGGAGACGACGCCCTTGGAGGAGCCCTCCGCCACCGGCTTCACGATCAGCGGGTAGGTGAACTCCTTGAGCAGCCGCTCCTTGCCGGTGTGCATCAGCTGGAAGAGCGGCGTGAGGATCCCCGCCTGGCGGACGATCTTCTTGGCCAGCGCCTTGTCCAGGGTGAGCGCGAGGGTCGCCGGGTCGGACCCGGTGTAGGGGATGTCCAACAGCTCCAGCAGCGCGGGCACCTGGCTCTCGCGGTTTCGGCCCTTGAAGCCTTCGGCGATGTTGAAGACGAGGTCCACCGGCGTGTTCTGCAGGATGACCGGCAGCTCCTGGTTGGCCTCGAGGTCGATGACCTCGTGCCCCCACGAGGCGATGGCCTCCCGGATGGCCTGCAGCGTGGTGGGCGAATCGTATTCGGCTTCCGAGTCCTCGCTGGCGTCCCAGGTGGGCTTCACCCGCTTCACGTTGAAGGTGAAGCCGACCTTGAGGGGCCCGGACTTCCGCGTGGGCTTGCCCTGCCTTCGCGCCGAATCCTTCAGCCCGAAGCGCTTCGCCGCGCTCTCGATGACCGAGTAGATCACCTTGTCGTAGTGCAGCCCCTCGAGCTCGGCGGCGGCGTAGATCCCGGCGCCCGTCTCCAGGGAGGGCAGCGCGTTGATCTCCAGGAAGTACGGCACCCCTGCATCCGAGAGCCGGAAGTCGATGCGCCCCAGGTCCCGGCAGTCCATGGCGTTGAAGATCTTCTGCGCGGAGGCGCGCACCTCTTCGGAGATCTCCTTGGGCAAGTCTGCCGGCGCCCGCACCGCCACCTTGCCCTCCGCCTTGAGCTGGTAGTCGTAGATCCGGTAGCGGCGCCCTGCGGACGCGTCTGCCTGCAGCTCGTACTCCACGGGGCAGAGCACGCCGCCGTAGTCGGTCTTCACCGCCTCCAGGAACGGCACCGCCAGGTCGCGGCCTTCGACGTACTCCTCCACCAGCACGCCCGCGGGGTACGCCGCGAGCGCCTGCGCCACCTTCGCCTTCGCCTCGGCCACGCTCTGGGCCACCGAGTCCTGGGTGATGCCCTTGGACGAGCCCTCGAAGTTGGGCTTGATGATCACCGGGAAGCGCAACTCCTGGGGCCGGAAGGCGGCAGCCGTCTCCACGAACTGCCAGCCCGGCGTGCGGATCCCCTTCTCCTCGAGGATCAGCTTGCACAGCTGCTTGTCCAGGGTGACCGCCAGCGCGTACGCGTCCGAGCCGGTGTACGCGAAGCCCAACTCCGCGAAGAGCGCGGGGTAGAAGGCCTCCCGGAAGCGGCCTCGCTTGCCTTCGGCGGTGTTGAAGATCAGCTCCGGGTTGTAGGCCTCCAGCCGGGAGACCAGCCTCGACGCGGGCCCCGACACCTCGAAGCGCTCCAGCCGGTGCCCGAGCCTCTCGATGGCCGCGGCGAGCGCGTTCACCGTCTCCTCGGTGTCGAACTCCGCCTCATCCTCCGCATCCGAGAGCCGCAGGTTGTACGTGAGCGCTATCCGCACTGCCCTCTCCTCTTCCTGAACGATGGCCCGCGCCGCCTCGCGGCCGTGGCCATCATGAACTTGCCGGTGACGCGGCCGGTGGCCGCATCCTCGCGCGTCGCCTGCGTGGCCATGGTGCCCGCCACCACCTTGCCGTCCACCACCTGCGTCTGCGCCCAGATGTCCCCGAAGCGCAGGCCCAATGGCTCCCGGATCACCCGCCACGTCTCCACGCTGCCGATGACCACCGCCCCGGCGACGAAGGCCACGGGCCCCACCTCCGGCATCATCCCCAGCAGGATGGGCAGGGCCAACGGCGCGTTGCGCAGGGTGCTGTCGCGCTTTCTGCCCGAGGAGCGCGTGGGCAGGTGCACCACCTTGATGCCGAAGATCCGCTTGCCGATGCTCTGGCCCTCGAACATCCCGTCCGCGAGCAGCACATAGAAGATGGCGAGCACCGCGCCCGCCCGCATCCCCGCGAGCCAGATGGCATAGGCCGCCGCCAGATCGAACGCGCGCGCGCCCAGCCGCATCCAAAGCGTGCAGCGCGGATACGGCGAGCCGTGCTTCTTCTCCGCCTCCACGTCTCTGAGCGTCTTCACCCGCGTGGCCGCGGCGCTCACTTCTCGCCGCCTTCGCCGCCGCCGCCGTCGTCTTCCTGGTCCTCTTCCGCGAGCCGACGAAGCCGCGCCCAGGGATCTGCCTCCCGCTCCTTTGCGGGGCCCCACGTCCGCGCGTCCGGGTCGGGCCCGGGGTCTGGATCAGGGTGCAGGGGCGTCACCTTCGCGCCCTCACCGTGGGGATCCGGGCGCGGCCTGCCCGGCAGCCAGGGCCTGGGGATCAGCTCCACCGGCCCGTCGTCCTCCTCCGCCGCCTGCGCGTCCTCGTCCCGGGTGAAGAAGACGAAGGCCATGGAGGGGCGCTTGGAGGACTCGCGCATGGCGAACTGCACGCCGTCGAGGTTCCAGCCCTGCTCGACCCAGTGGTTCACCGTGAACTCGAGCGTGCCCTCGTCCACCGTCGAGAGCTCCACGACCTTGTACTGGAGGAGCGCCCCCGGCTTTCGCATGTCGCGCCGCATTTCGAAGCGCACGCTGGCCGGTGTCAACCACCCAGAAGCTCTGCGGCCTCCAGTGCATGGTAGGTGAGGATCATGTCCGCGCCGGCACGCCGGATGGAGGTGAGGACCTCCATCATCACCCGGTCGTAGTCGATCCACCCGTTCTGCGCCGCGGCCTTGAGGATGGCGTACTCGCCGGACACGTTGTAGGCGGCCACCGGCACATCGCAGGTCTCGCGCACCGCGCGGATGACGTCCAGGTACGACAGGGCCGGCTTCACCATCACCATGTCCGCGCCCTCGGCGAGATCCAACTGCACCTCCTTGAGTGCCTCCCGAAGGTTGCCCGGATCCATCTGGTAGCCGCGCCGGTCTCCGAACTGCGGCACGCTCTGCGCCGCGTCCCGGAACGGTCCGTAGAAGCCGGACGCGTACTTCGCCGCGTAGCTCATGATCGGGTGGTTGGCGTACCCGGCCTCATCCAGCGCGCTGCGCAGCGCTGCCACCCGCCCGTCCATCATGTCCGAGGGGGCGATGATGTCCGCGCCCGCCTCCGCGCAGCTCACCGCCATCTGGGCGAGCAACGGCAGCGTCTGATCATTGTGGACGTCGCCTTCGTGGATGACGCCGCAGTGGCCGTGGTCGGTGTATTCGCACAGGCAGACGTCGGCCAGAAGCTGCAGGTCGGGGACGGCGTCCTTGATGGCCCGCAGCGCCCTCTGGACGATGCCGTCCTTCGCCCAGGCGCCGGTGCCGCGCGGGTCCTTGTGACCGGGGATGCCGAAGAGGATGACGCTCGGCACGCCCAGGCCAAAGGCGCGCTTCGCCTCCTCCACCGCCAGCTCCACCGAGAGGTTGAAGATCCCCGGCATCGAGCCGATGGGCTTCTTCACGCCCCGCCCTTCGACGACGAACATCGGGTAGATGAGGTCGTCCGGCAGAAGGGTGGTCTCGCGGACCATGCGGCGGAGCGTCTCGTTGCGGCGGAGGCGGCGGGGGCGGTGCACGGGGAAGCTCATGGCCCCGTACAAAGCGCGGCCACGCGCGTTCCGCAAGACCACTTCACGGAACGCAAACCCTGCGCACCGGGCCCCTCCCCCAGGGAGCGGGGAGGGCCGCCCAGGCGAGCGCCCAGTACGTGCCCGCGACCTATGAGAGGATGCCGCGCACCTCCGGAGAGAAGCCCGGTCCGTCGTCGAGGTGGAGGATCAACGGAGGCAGGACCTCCAGCGCCGCGCCGCCCTTCGTGCCGCCGCTCTGGGCCGCCGTCACCAGCGCCCTGCGGGCAGGCAGCGCACCGCGCGGGTGCACCAGCCGCAGCCTCTTCGGGGACAACCCCGCCCCGCGCAGCGCCGAGAGCAGCTCGTCCAGCCGGCTGGCAGGAAACACCGCGTGGAAGAGCCCGCGGGGCGCGAGCAGAAAGGCCGCCGCGGCCACGACGTCCTCCAGCCGGCAGGCCAGCTCGTGGCGGGCCAGGGCCCGCTGCGGATCCGGGCAGGTCCGCGAGGCCCCGGCTGTGGCGCGGAAGAAGGGCGGGTTGGCCAGCACGTGCCCGAACGAGGCGCGCGGGAAGAGCGCCCGGACCCGCCGCAGGTCTCCGTGCACGAGCGAGATCTGCTCGTCGCAGCCGTTCAGCCGCACGTTGCGCGCCGCCAGGTCGTACAGGGACCTCTGCAGTTCGAGCCCCAGCAGCCTGGACCAGCCAAACCGCCGCGCGAGCAGCAACGGGATGATGCCGCCGCCAGTGCCGAGGTCGATGGCGGGCCCACCCGGTGCGCGCCAGGCCCGGGCGCCCTCCGCTGCGAAGGCCGCCAGCAGCACCGGATCCAGCGTGAAGCGGTAGCCGCGCGCAGGCTGCAGCAACCGCACCGCGCCGCCGTAGAGCGCATCCAGGGTGTGTGGCCCCCGCGCGCCCGCTGCCGCCGGGCCCGCCTCCAGGCGCGCGGTCGCGAGGGGGGCCGTCACGGCTACACCGCGCTCGCCGGGTCCAGAAACAGCAGCCCCGTGGGCGGCGTGGGCCACAGCCGCATGGTCCGCGGCGGCAGCGCCTGGGCGGCCTCCATCACCGCGCGCACCTCCCACACCGGCGGCGGATTGAGCGCGAAGCCCGCCTGGAACACGCCCTGCCCCACCTGCGTCACCAGCGCCTCGAGCCCGGCCACCGGGAACACGTTCGGATGCGCGGGCGACTCCGGGTCCTTGATCCCCAGCACGGTGCGGAGGACCAGCGCGTTGAGCAGCGCGAGGTCGAGGCTGCGCAGGGTCGGGCTCTTTGGCGCGGCGGGGATGTGGTCCAACTCCAGCCCCATCCGGAAACGCAGAAGCCGGCCCTGCCCCTCCGGCAGGACCAGCAAGACCGCGTGCTGTCCCACCGAGAGCTGCGCCAGCCGCTCGCGCGCAGAGGCGAGGCCGCGGGGAGAGTCCAGCGGCGCGTCCAGCTCGTAGAGCCGCGCGTAGTCCGCCACCAGCCGCAGGAAGGTGTCCGGCGAGAACGTGGTGAGCCCGCGCAGGCCGCGGTGGAAGGGCACCATCCGCAGCCCCGGATCCGCCAGCGGCACCACCGCCGAGAGGAACGGGCCCGACGCGGGGATGGGGCCATGCGGCCTCGACGGCATCTCGTCCAGGGTGGCGCGGATGCGCCGCTGCATCCCCCCTGCGCCGATTCGCCACAGCCGCACGAAGGCTTCGTCCATTCGCGCCTCCCACACCGGGAAGTTGTCCGCCGCCACCTCGGCGAAGAGCGTGCGCAGGACCTGCTGGTCGTCCGCGGCCAGGACCGGCACCGGCCCCAGCGGCGCGGTGAGGATCCGGTCCCCGGAGCGCTCCATCTCGGAGGTGTCCCCTTCGGCGCGCATGGCGGCGAGCAGGAAGCGCACCGGCGGCTGGCGCAGGAGCTTGTCCGCGGCCTGGGTCTCCACGAGGTACATCGCCGGGGGCTCGGCGACGAGGTGGCCGTCCTTCTCCCACCGCCGCAGCTGCGCCCACGGATCCGGCGCGTCGTAGAGGCGGACCACGTGCAACGGGTCCGTCTGGGAGAGCCGCCTTCTCTCGGTGTCACTCAGGTGCGGCAGGTCTGGGTGGAGCCTCGTGCGCGCATCCTCGAGGGAGGCGTAGCGCAGGGCTCGAAAGGGCAGGACGCGGGCCATGGGCGCAAGGTGGGCACGCCCTTCACCCTTCGCCCCAATGACCGCCCCTCTCCCCCGCCGGGCGAGCGAGGAGGTGGCCTGGGTCAATCCGTTGAAACCGCGCGGCTACCACCAGACGGTGGCGTACGGCTTGTGGCGGTCCGGGCTCCGGTAGAAGAACTCGGCGCTGCCGCGCTCATCCAGGGCGCGGTCCTTCGGCCGCTCCGCGGCCTCCTCCCAGAGCAGGCTGACGGTCGCGATGGCGACGCCGGAGGAGACGGCCGCGAGCACGTGCGGGGTGGCCACGTCGAACCGGAAGCCGACGACCAGCGAGGAGAGGACCCACACCGCCGCGCCCACGCCGAGCCCGAACGCGTTGGCCCGGAGGATCTGCGCGCTGGTGGGCGTGAACTGCGTGGAGGCCAGCGCCAACGCCGCGCCCGACAAGCCGGCGGTGATGAACAGGGTGTCGAACGCGCGCTCCGCGCTCACCTTGTTCCCGCTGCTGCCCAGGGTGGCGAGGATGAGCCCCGAATAGATGGCGCCCCACAAGCCGCCAGAGGAGATGAGCAGGCCCTGGTTGAGCGGCATCTTCCCGCCCGCCAGCGTCGCGGTGAGCCACGCCCCCACCTCTGCGCCCACCAGCGCGGTCCAGGACAGCGCCAGCGGGTCATCGCTGAAGAGGTCCATCACGCCCACCGTCAGCATCCCCGCCAGCACCGAGTTGACGATCCCGAAGTTGGCCATGGGGTGGTCAATCCAGTGGTTGAACTGCCACCACGCGGAGACGCCGAAGCCCAGCCCCGCGCCAATGAGGGTGCCCGCCAGCATCCGCTGCCGCGTCCCCAGGTCATCCACGCTGAACTTGTTGGCGATGCCCTGGGTCACCAGCCCGCCTGCGGCGCCCATCAGCGTGTGGTGCAGGATGAAGGTGAGGCTGCCGGGCCCCGCGAGGAAGGCCCCGTGGCGCCGCTCCCCGTCCAGCATGGCCCGCGCGCTGGGGTCCTCCTCCGGCGCTGCTTCGGGCGCAGGTTCCAGCGAAGGAGGCTCGTCCGCGGGATAGGCCTCGCCCAGGGGGATGTCTTCGCCTGCCGCCTCATCCGCCGGGGTCTGGGCGAAGGCGGCGGAGGCGACGAGGAACAGCGCGACGGCGAAGAGGCGGGTCGGGCGGTCGGTCATAGGCCGCCCAGTCTATGCCCGAAGCTCGACCAGGTCGGCGAAGATCACCTCTTCGCCCCGGTTGCGGATCTGCTCCAGGGCGGCCGCGGGCAGCTCCGAGTCGAGCTGGATCTTGCAGCACGCGCTGGAGGCCCCTTCGAACACCGTGTTCTCGATCTCCTGCGCGTTGATGCCCGCGTGCCGGATCACATCCAGCACGTTGGCGAGCACGCCCACCCGGTCATGGTGCCGGACGATGAGCTGGTACCGGGCCGGGGTCTTCTGCGCCACGTTCACGCAGTTGGGGACCTCGCCCCGGTTGAGGAAGCTGTCCACGATGCGGACCGTCTCGACGGCGATGGCGTCCTGCGCCTGCTCCGTGGACGCGCCAATGTGGTGGGTCCCGTAGACGTTGGGCAGCTTCGCCAGCTCGTGATCGAAGGCGGCCTCCCCGCCCTTCGGCTCGCCGGCGTACACGTCCAGCGCCACCCGAATTCGCCCGCTCTTCGCCTCCTCCAGGAGCGCCGCCTGATCCACCACGTCCGCGCGCGACGTATTCACGAACAGGGCCCCCTCCGGCAGCGCGGCGAGCACCTGCGCGGAGATGAGCCCCTTGCTCTGCGCGTTGGCCGGCACGTGCACGCTCAGCACATCCGCCTCGCGCGCGGCGGCCAGGGGAGACTCCGCGTACTCGTAGCCGAGCCGGCGCGCCTTGTGCGCGTCCAGGGTCCGCGAGGTGGCGACCACCTTCATCCCGAACGCCAGCGCCCGCTGCCCCACCGCGTTGCCAATGGAGCCCACCCCCACCAGCGCCAGGGTCCGGCCGAGGAGGCCCTTCGCCTTCGAGAACTCCTTCTTCAGCCAGCGGCCGTTTCGCAGCGCGGCCACGTTGTCGGGGATGCGCCGGTCACTGGCGAGGATGAGCCCCAGGGCCAACTCCGCCACCGCCACCGCGTTCTGGCCCGGGCAGTTGGCCACGTAGACGCCGCGGGCGCTCGCCGCCGCGACGTCGATGGTGTTCACGCCCGCGCCGGCGCGGACCACCAGGGAGAGGGCGCGCGCGTTCTCGAAGACCGGCGCCTTCACCTCGGTGGAGCGGACCACCAGGATGGAGACGTCCTTCGCCGCCTCCGGGAGGTCATCCGCCTTGAGCTCCGGCCGGAAATCCACCGTCAGCCCCAGCCCGCGCAAGGACTCCAGGTGACGCCTCGAAAACTCATCCGCAACCAGGATGCGCATGCACAATCTCCAGTGGTAAGTGGCGCGGAACCTACGGGAGAAGACGTCGAATGGGCATGCTCAAGTTTGAAGTTGGCCACCAGTTGTCGAAGGACGAGGCGCTGCACCGGGCGAAGCGCCTGCTCGAGTACTGGGGCAGCAAGTACGGCATCCAGACGCGCTGGGAGGGGGACACCGCGCACATGGACGGCAAGGTGATGGGCATCACGCTGCAGGCCCACATGACCATCACCGACAAGAAGGTGGACGGCGAGGCCTCCGACCCGGGGATGCTCTTCCGCAGCAAGGCCCGGAAGTACCTCGAGGAGAAGTTCGCCGAGGCGCTCGACCCCAACAAGAACATCGACG
>CAZQVZ010000059.1:0-19807 GCA_964596895.1 uncultured Myxococcaceae bacterium | reverse complement strand
TCGTGGACTGGTACATGGACGGGAAGATCGCCATCGACCCGCTCATCACCCACAAGCTGCCGCTGGAGCGGATCAACGAAGCCTTCGACCTGATGCACGAAGGCAAGTCCATCCGCGCGGTCGTGGAGTACTGACGCCATGGCCACGCCTTTGACGACGCGGTCCGAGCAGAAGGCCTTCGACGGAGTCCAGGGCTTCTACGAACACGAGAGCGCGGCCTGCAAAGGCCCCATGCGCTTCTCGGTGTACCTGCCGCCCCAGGCGAGGGGCGGCAAGGTCCCGGCGCTGTATTTTTTGGCCGGGCTCACCTGCACCGAAGAGACCTTCATGGTGAAGGCCGGCGCGCAGCGGGTGGCGGCCGAGCTGGGGCTGGCGCTGGTGACCTGTGACACCAGCCCGCGCGCGGCGCGGTACCCGGGTGACGACGCGGCGTGGGACTTCGGCCAGGGCGCGGGCTTCTATCTGGACGCCACGGCAGCGCCCTGGTCCCAGTCCTACCGGATGCGGACGTACGTCACCGACGAGCTGCGCGCGGCGGTCGAAGCGAACTTCCCTGTCGCAGACGAACGCCGCGGCCTCTTCGGCCACTCCATGGGCGGGCACGGCGCCTTGACCATCGCCCTGAGCTCGCCGGGTGAGTACGCCAGCGTCTCCGCTTTCGCGCCCATCGTGGCGCCCTCGCAGGTGCCGTGGGGGCAGAAGGCCTTCGCGGGATATCTGGGCGAAGACAAGGCCGCGTGGGCCGCCCACGACGCCACCGAGCTGGTGAAGACGAAGCCCTTCGACGGCACCGTGCTCATCGACCAGGGGCTGGCGGACGGGTTCCTGGAGCGCGAGCTGCGGCCGGAGCTCTTCCGAGACGCGTGCCAGAAGGCAGGGCAGCCGCTGCAGCTGCGCCTGCACGAAGGCTACGACCACAGCTACTACTTCATCGCCACCTTCGTGGGAGACCACCTGCGTCACCACGCGCAGACGCTCCTCCGGTAGGGGTCCTAGCGGAACTTCAGCGCCCACTTCGGGATGGGCCGCCCCGCCTCATGCCGGTCGCCGTCCGGCGCCGAGCCGATGAGCCCGTCGCCGCCCGCGAAGTACTCGCGGACCTGGTTGCGCGCGGACGAGGACAGCTGCTTGTCGCCAATGGCGATGACGTGGATATGCGGGTCGAACGTGTCACCGCCATAGCCGCGCTTCCACGCCGCGAAGCCCGCCATCCGGAGCGCCTTCACCATCTTCACCACTTCGGAGCGGGGCCGGTCCCAGGTGCGGAGGTCCAGGGCGCCGCCGTGGTCGTGGGTGCCGCCGCTCGCCGAGACGTCGTTGCTGTAGCTGCCCTGGACGACGAAGAAGGGCACGCGCACGCCCATCTGCTTCGCGTACTTCTCCGCCCGCTGCAGCATCTGCAGGGTGCGCGCGTTCATCTGCTCGCCGTTGCGCCAGACGCGGCTGTAGTTGTGCGCGGGCGCCTTCGCGTCCTTCCAGGTCTCGGGGATCCTCTGCGACACCACGTGCCGGCCCAGCGCGCGCCACACCTGCCCGTTGACCACGCCGTCCACCTTCAGGCCCTCGCGCTTCTCGAGCTTCCGGACGGCGGCGCCAGTCTGCGCGCCGAACTGCCCGTCGATGGGGCCTGCGTACAGCCCCTTCGCCTTGAGGTTCCTCTGCAGCACCTTCACCGCATCCCCTGAAGCGCCGTTCTCGAGCGTGGGCCCGCTGCCCAGCCCCGCGCCGCCCAGCTTCTCCCACAGCGCGTTGCCGACGACGCCATCCGCCTTCACACCCCGGCGCCGCTCGAAGGTCTGCACCGCCGCCTTCGTCGCCTTGTCGAAGACGCCGTCCACCTTGCCCTTGAAGATCCCCAGCTCCTTCAGCCGGGTCTCGAGGATCCGCACCGCCTGGCCGCGGTAGCCCTCCTTCAGCTTCGGCCCACCGACGATCTCCTTCGCGCGCACGTGCACGCGCAGCCGGTTCCAGAGGTTGCCATCCACCACGCCGTCCTGCGCCACGCCTTCGCGCTTCTCGAACGCGCGCACCGCGGTCCGGGTGGCGGCATCAAAGGTCCCGCTGACCTTGCCCTTGTACAGCCCCAGCTCCGCGAGCCGCGTCTGCAGCGCCTCCACCGCCAGGCCCTTCGCGCCCAGCTGCAGCTTCCGGCCAGAGCCCGCGCCCGCGCCGCCGAGCGCCTGCC
This sequence comes from uncultured Myxococcaceae bacterium, assembly GCA_964596895.1. GTDB lineage: Bacteria > Myxococcota > Myxococcia > Myxococcales > Myxococcaceae > JAFAFL01. The sequence goes on along the minus strand of CAZQVZ010000059.1, from coordinate 17,622 downwards.
ACACGCGCGCGTCCGCTACGCCGTCCACCTTCAGGCCCTGCTGCTTCTCCAGCTGGCGCACCGCCTTCGCGGTCTGCGCGTCGTAGAAGCCGTCCGCCTTGCCCTTGAAGAGGCCGGCCGCGGCGAGCTTCTGCTCGAGCCTCTTCACCGCCGCGCCCCGGAAGTTCTGCTGGAGCGTGGGGCCCCGCTGCGCGTCCCGCTTCCGCAGCGCAACGGCCAGGGCGTCCCGCGTCTTCGGGCCATAGACGCCGCTGTCCGCGACGTCGGGCAGCGTGGCCTGGAAGGCCTCGACGGCGGCCTTCGTCTTCGCGTTGAACTTCCCGTTGGGCGTCCCCACGTCGTAGCCGAGCGCCAGGAGCGCCCGCTGCAGCTTCTCCACCGGAGCGCCCTGGTCCCCCTGCCGCATGGTGCGCAGTGGAGCGTCGACAACCTTCTGTGAAATCAGGGAGTTGCGAACAGTGTCCCGGGCCGCTGTCGTGTGCACGCGAGTAGGCATGCCCCTATTTTCTTCTCGTCTTCTGAGAAGGTGCGCGCGGCCCCGCCGTTTCTGTCGCCTCGAGGCGACGCTGGCCTGCGCAGCCGCCTCCGCCGTTCCATATGGGCGATGGTCGGTATCAGTCGACGCAGGCGGTACTGCCCTCACCGTATTCAGTGGACAGCTGCACTGCTGTGAGCAGACGGCAGCTACGCCGATCCTCCGTCTTCTCGAAGAACCACTGGCAGGCCGTGTCCGGACACTGCGTGATCTCGTAGGCCTCGCACGTCGAGTCGGCCACCTGCTTCGTGCAGTAGACCCGGGACTCCTTTTCGCCACACCCCATCGTCACAGCGGCGCAGAACATCAGAGCCACCAGGAACGAGCTGCCCTTCGATCGCCACACGCTCATCAGGATCCCTCCACCTCGATGAGGCGACACCGCTTCGTGTCTCACGACAACGACAAGACCGTCCGGCGTCGCGCGAAGCTCAGCGCGACGGACGCGGGCGCCGGCCCCGTGGACCGGACTTTGGCACCTGCTGCTGCGCCAGCCGCGCGCGCTCCTGCGGGGACTCCGGAGGGACCAGGCACGAAGGCCCTCGGCCAATGAGCTCTGTGCGTCCGGCCAATTGAAGCGCCTCGCGCGCCAGCGGCCAGTGCTCCGGGTTCCAGTACAGAAGCAGCGCCTTCTGCAGCTTCTTCTCGCGCAGCCCCTTCGCCGTGTAGACCGGCTCCAGCGTCATCGGGTCATGGCCGGAGTAGTACATGGCGGTGCTCATGCTCATGGGCGTGGGGATGAAGTCCTGCACCTGCCGGGGCCTCTTCCCGTTCTGCTTCAGCCACAGCGCGGTCTCCACCATGTCCCCCAGCTCCGAGCCGGGGTGGCCGCTGATGAAGTAGGGGATGTCGTACTGCTCCTTGCCCGCGTCCTCGCTCGCGCAGGCGAACATGGACTGGAAGCGCTCGAAGGAGGCGATGCCCGGCTTCTTCATCTTCTGCAGAACGCGAGGCGACACGTGCTCCGGCGCCACCGAGAGCTGCCCGCCCACGTGGTGTTCGGCCAGTTCCTTCACGTACTCCGGTGACCGCTCGGCCAGGTCGTAGCGGACGCCGGAGGCGATGAAGATGTGCTTCACCCCCGGCTCGTCCCGCGTCTTGCGCATCAGGTCGATGAGCGGGGCGTGGTCGGTGACGAGGTTGTCGCAGACGCCCGGATGCACGCAGGAGAGCTTGCGGCAGCTCTTCTCAACCTGCTCGGACCGGCACTTCATCTTGTACATGTTGGCGGTGGGCCCGCCGAGGTCGGTCACCGTCCCGCGAAAGTCGTCCATCCGCCGCAGCGCGCGGATCTCCCGGAGCACGCTCTCGGAGGACCGGCTCTGGATGACGCGGCCTTCGTGTTCGGTGATGGAGCAGAACGAGCAGCCCCCGAAGCAGCCGCGCATCAGCACCACCGAGTGCTTCACTGTCTCGTACGCGGGGATCTTCTCCGGCGCGTACATGGGGTGCGGCACCCGGGTGAACGGCAGGTCATACAGCTCGTCCATGGGCACCGCGTCCGTGCCGCGGCCTTCGCCGTCGCCGTCATCCAGGGGGAACGCGGGCGGGTTGAAGTAGACGCCCCGGTCGCCGTGGCGCTGCGCCAGTGGACGCCCGTTGCCCGGGTTGGTCTCCCGCTGCAGCGCGCCGGACATGCGGGCGAAGGCGAGCTTGTCCGCGCTCACCTCCTCGAAGGACGGCAGCACCACGCACTTCTTGTCCGCCGCCATCCGCGCCGGGTCCGCCTCCAATTCGCGCATCCGCGCGTCGTTGACGATGTACGCGGTGCCGCGGACATCCGTCAGCTCCGACATCGCCTGGCCGCGGCGCATCCGGTCTGCGACCTCCCAGATGGGCCGCTCGCCCATGCCGAAGACCAGCAGGTCCGCCTTCGCGTCCATGAGGATGGAGCGGCGCAGCTTGTCGCTCCAGTAGTCGTAGTGGGCAATGCGGCGCAAGGACGCCTCGATGCCGCCCAGCACGATGGGCACGTCCGGGTACGCCTCCCGGCACCTCTGCGCGTAGACGATGCTCGCGCGGTCCGGCCGCATGCCCGTGCGCCCGCCGGGGCTGTACTGGTCCTCGCTCCGGTTCTTCTTCTGGGCGGTGAGCCGGTTCAGCATCGAGTCCATGTTCCCGGCTGCCACCCCGAAGAACAGCCGCGGCTTGCCGAGCGCCCGGAACGGCTCCGCCGACTGCCAGTCCGGCTGCGAGATGAGCCCCACCCGGAAGCCGCGCCCTTCGAGGAACCGGGCGATGAGCGGCGGTCCGAAGGCCGGGTGATCCACGTACGCGTCACCAGAGACGATGACGATGTCCACCTCGTCCCACGAGCGGGCGCGCAGGTCGTCCTGGTTGACGGGGAGAAAGGCGGCGCGGGGCGGAGACATGGGCCGGGGAGGATACCCGCGGACGAACGCCGGGGCCTTCGCGATTGTGCCGCGCGCAAAGGAGCCGGGCGCCTGGCCGGTTGAATACCGCCCCGGGGAAGTCCGTATCCCCCGAGCGCATGTCAAACGCTCCGTGGGCACTCGTCGTGGTGGTCTTTGCGGTCTCGCTGGGGTGCGCGACGGGCCGCTCGCAGGGGCTGCGCGGCGAATACGCCGACCCGGAGGTGATTGAGCTCCTCTCCGACCGGTTCAGCGAGAACGACCTGCAGCTCATCGCCAGGAAGATGGCGGCCTCGCTGACGGAGGCTCCGCACTTCCTTGCGCTGCAAGAGCCGCCCCGGGTGGTGGTGGGGCGCATCACCAACGGCACGGGCGAGCCCATCGACACCGACGCTTTGGCGGACAAGATCCAGCTCGAGCTCTTCCGGAGCGGCCGGTTCGAGCTGCTCGACGCCCGGGCGCGCCGCGCCATCGCGAAGGAGTACGAATACCAGCAGTCCGGCTACGTCTCCGCGGACGGCGCGCACGGCCCCGGGCAGCAATACGCCGCGGACTACATCCTCACCGGGAGCATGGCCGGCCTCTCGCAGCAGCAGGGGAGCGACAGGCTCCGGTACTACCGGATGTCGCTTCTGGCCTCCGACCTGCGCACCGGCGTGGTGCGCTGGGCTGAAGAGAAGGAGCTGCGAAAGAAGTTCGAGGTGCAGGGCATCTCCCCCACCGCGTCCAGCCGGCTGAAGGGGGTGGGCTACGGGCTCTCGGGCGCTTCGTTGGCAACGGGCGCAGGGCTGCTCATCGCCGGGCTCGCCCACAGCCGCGCCGAACGGCAGGACTTCGAGTTCTATGATTGCCCCAACCCGGTCACCGGCCAGCCGGACTTCACCTGCACCCGGCACTTCACCGTCCCCGCCCGCGGCCCAAAGCCCACCCTGACCCGCGCCGGCGCCGGCCTCCTGGGCGCAGGGCTCCTCCTGTCGCTCCTGACGTACGCGCTGGTCCCCGACGGCAACCCCGAGCTCGAGGCCGGCCGGGGCGTGGCGCTGGTGCCAAACCGCGAGGGCGCCACCTTCGTCCTGAGCTCCCGGTTCTGAAACCGGGTAGAAGCTCTGGGCCATGCCGACGGTGAAGGAGTGGAAGCTGCGCCTGCGTGACGCGCTCAAGGACGCGCTGCGCGCCCGCCAGCCGCACGCCGTCTCCGCGCTGCGCGAGACCCTGGCCGCGCTGGACAACGCGGAGGCCGCGGACCTCTCTTCGGCGCCCCCGGTCGAACAAGGCCCCATCGCCCTGGGGGTGGCGGGCCTGGGGCGAGGAGACGTCCCGCGCAAGCAGCTGTCCCCGGAGGAGGTGGCCGCGCTCATCGCCCGGGAGGTGGCGGACCGGTTGGACGCGGCGAAGGTCTACGAGGCGGCCGGCAAGGGGGAGGTCGCCACCGCGCTCCGGGATGGCGCCCGGGCGCTGGATGCGCTCAGGTCGAAGGCATGAGCGGGAACCGCAAGGTGAACGAAGAGCCCCTGGTGAAGGACTGGCCGCGCGCCGCCGGAAGACCCGCGCAGCGGGCGCTGGCGAACCTCGGCATCACCCACCTGGAGCAGCTCGCGGAGAAGTCGGAGGCGGAGCTTCTGGCCATTCACGGCGTGGGACCGAAGGCCGCCCGGGTGCTGCGAGAAGCGCTGGAGGCGCGGGGACTGTCTTTGGCCGCCGGCAAACGCGCCGGCCGGTAGGCGGGCGCTACTCGCGCTCCAGGGCGGGGCCGCCGTTGTTCATGGCGAGCAGCCTCTGGCCCATCATCAGGCCCTGCTGCAAGGACACGCTCCGCAGCTCCTCCTGGAGCTCCTGGGGCGAAAGCGGCCGCGAACCGTCATCCAGGGAGTGGCCCACGGTCTGGGAGGCCTGCGCGGATTGGCCGGTGGTCTGCGAACCCTGCAACCGCTGAGCGAAGGACGAACCCGTCGCCCGCGCCGCCGGCTGGGCCGACGGAGCCTGGGTGAGGGGGGCGTGCAGGGGGCGGATGACGGTCATGGCGTGCTCCTATGAGGCGTTATCGGGCTCGGGCCCCGGCAGGTTGCGTCCTTGCCCCTACGCGCTGCGGCGCCGGCGGAGGAGCCCCAGCCCCAGGGTGCCGCCGAGCAGCACCAGGCCCAACGTGCCGCCCGAGGCGCCCGCGCCAGAAGCGCTGCAGCCGACGTCGGTCACCGGCGGCTCGAGCACCTCGAGGGCCAATGAGCCGACGCCCGCCTGTCCAGAGGCGGTCTGCGCGCGCACGGTGAAGGACCACAGCCCGCTGCGCGCCTCCTCCGCCACGGTGCCGGTGATGCGTCCGTCGGCGGTCAAGGACAGGCCTTCAGGCAGCGCGCCCGAGTGCAGGCGCCAGGTGGCCGCGGCGCCGGTGCTCACGGCGAGCGGCAGATCCACTTCGTCCCCATGCGAGAGCGGCCCGGGCGCCTGCGCGAAGTTCACGGTCACCAGGCTCGGGTGGACGAGCATCACGAAGTCCCGCTTGCCAATGCGGCCGATGTTGTCCACCGCCTCCACGCCGAAGGTGAAGGCGCCGGACTGGGTGGGCGTGCCGCTGAGCACGCCGTGGGTGCCGTTCTGGTGCGAGCTGAGCGAGAGCCCCGGAGGCAGGGCCCCGGAGCCCAGCCGCCACTGCAGCGGCCCGGCGATCTGCATGTTCAGGGTCATGCTCGCGGAGAGGCTCTCCAGGTAGGAGTGGCCTACCAGCGCCGACGAGAGGCTGTGCGACTCCACCACCAGCGCGCCCGGCGGCGTCACCCGGAGCCGGAGCTGGCGGCTCACCGGGGAGCCAAAGGGTCCGCGCACCTGCACGGTGAGGGGGTATTCGCCGTTGGCGACTCCCGGCTTGGGCGTGCCGGAGAGCAGGCCCGCGGCCGACAGCGTGAGGCCGTTGGGCAGCGTTCCGGAGAGCAGCGACCAGGTGTACGGCTTCGCGCCGCCGGTGGCCGCAAGCTGCGTGGAGTAGGGCATCTGGGTGCTGTTGAGCACCGTGGGCAGCCCGCTGGTGACGATGGTCAATTCACCCGACGGCTCGGCCACGCGGACCGAGAACACCCGCTCCGCGGCGAACGCACCGCTGCGGGCGCGCGCGGTGAAGGTGAACTGCCCGAGCGCGGTGGGGTTGCCCGTCACCCGCCCGTCTGCGCCCAGCGCGAGCCCGGGGGCCACGGCCTGGGTTTCGAAGGTGACCGGCCCGGGGGCGGAGACCGTGGAGAGCTGCACCCCGTAGGCGAGCCCCACCGTGGCGTCCGGCAGGGTCTGCTCCATGAGCTGGAAGGACTGACCGGTGAACGGGATGGGCGACACGGTGGCGCGCGCGTTGTTGCCCTCTTCGAGCTCCAGCACGGTGTTGTGCGGATCCACGACGCAGCCCACGTAGTAGTTGCCGGCGGGGATGTTGCCAGGCACCTGCACCGCCTCCACCCGCTCCATCATCTCGCCGCGGGCCAGCGTCACCACCTTCGTGGGGGCCAACTCGCCGCTGTCGGTGACGAACGGCAGCGCGAAGTCACCCGGGGTGATGATGTCGTTGATGGAGGCGAAGCACGCGTACGCCACCTCCTTGCCATCCTGGGTGCCGGCGTTGCGCAGCCCCAACTCCACCTGGAGCTGCTCTCCGCCCGCCGCGTTGGGGGGCGTCTTCAGCCTCGTGAAGCGGTAGTCCGGCGCAGGTTCGCGCATGAGCACCGCGCCCTTGACCAGCGCGTCCCGCGGGTAGCCCACGCCCATGGGGATGACGTTGAACCAGTCGGCGATGCCAATGAGGTAGTAGTCGCCGGTGGTCACCGGCTCCCCCCGCAGCTGCGTGGGCAGGGGGGCGGTGAAGACGACCGTGCTCGTGCCGTTGGCGGGGATGCTCGCCACCGGCGAGGTGGCGAACATCTGGTCCACGTTGAGGTTGAGCTGCGAGTTCTTCGACAGCACCATCGCCACGTGGAAGGGACCGGTGGGCTGGTTGCCATGGTTCTTGATCTGCAGCCGGAACCGCGCCGGTTCACCCACGTCACCGACGCGAACCGAGCCGTCGATCTGGGTGTGGATGAGGTCTGCGCTCTGCATCTCGATGTCCGCCTGCGCGTACGCGGCGCCGGCGAAGAGGGAGAGAACGAGCGGAATCAGGGTGCGCGCGTTGCGCATGGAGACCTCCAGGGAAAGAACCGACCCATCGTTCGGGACGGGCCCCGGCGAGTCAAGCCCTGCTAGCGCGGCTCGGCCCGGCGTCCGCCGCCTGGCCGCCCACCACCGCCGCCGCCGCGGCCAGGGCCTCGCTCGCTCGCCCGAAGCTGGGACCAGGCTTCGTACTGGTCCGCGGAGAGCACCTGGCGGGCCTGGGCGTCGTTCTGCTCGCGCAAGGCCCGAAGCTCGGTGAACAAGGACCGGTCCCGCTCCCCCTGCCGCATCCGCTCGGTCAGCTCCGTCTGCCTGGCCGCCTCCGCGTCGAGCAGCGCCCGGACGTCCCGCTCCTGGGTGCCGGTGAGCCGCGCCTCCTGCACGAACCGCGAGACCTGCGCTTCGCGCTGCTGGGTCTGCCGCTCGCGGAACTCGCGGACCCGCTCCGCCTGCAGCTCGCCCTGCAAATCTCGCAGCGCGGTCTTCAAGACCTCCCGGCCGCGGTCCGAGGACAGCGCTTCGGTCGTGGCCACCGCGTGAAGGTCCTGCCGAAGGGACTGGAGCTCGGACGCCACGTCCACGCCGCCGGCCGTCACCGCGGCCACCCCGCCGGAGGAGGGCTGCACGCCTGACCCGTCTCGCTGGGCCCGCTCCAGCTGCGTCAGCCGGCGCCCGAGGTGCGAGAGGTTGTCCTCCATGGCCCGAAGCCGCCACTCCAGCTCCTCGGCGTCCACCCCGAAGCCCGCTGCATCCACCATCGGTGCAGGGGGCGGAGGCGGGAGGGGGCGGGCGGAGGGACGGATGGCCACCAGCGCCAGGGCGGCGCAGGAGACGATGAGGGCGGCGGCGGCGGTGACCTTGACCATGACGGCCGAACATTCATCACCCTTCCAGCCTTCCGGGCAAGCGCCGGACGCATGGTCGTCGCGCGCGGGTCGTGGCACCATGCCGGTTCGATGCGTCTTCTGGAGCCAACAGCCCGGCTGCTGCCCTTGCTGGCGGCGCTCGCTCTCATGGCGTGCCCGCGTCCTCCGCAGGCGCCGCCGCCCGAAGCGCCCCCGCCCGAAGAGCAGCCGGCCGTCGAGCCACCCCAGAAGGAGGTGGCGTGCACCCCGGATGTCCCGCCCGAGCGGCTCACCCGCCTCTCGCCGGTCCAATACACCCGCGTCATCGAGGCGCTGCTCGGTGAAGGGGAGGTGCCAAGGCTCCCGGAGCCCACAGGCGAGGTGCCGTCGCTCCTGGAGGTAGAGGCCCTGTCCACCGCGGCGTCCGCCCTCGTCTCCGGTCTCGGCGAGCACGCCGCGCACCGGCAATACGCGCCGTGTGACGTGGAAGGCAGCGCCTTCGATGACGCCTGCGCCGAATCCTTCATCCACGCCTTCGGCCAGCGCGCCTTCCGAAGGCCCCTGCACCCGGACGAAACCTCCGCGCTCCTGAAGCTCTACGCGCAGGTGCGCGACGCGGACGTCCTGCCGGAGCCCCGCTTCGCCGAGGCGCTGGACCGGGTGGCCGAGGCCATCTTGCAGGCGCCGCAACTGTGGTACCGCACGGCCGACGCGCAGCTTCCGGCAGGCCCAGACGGCACCCGGCCCACGACCGCCCACGAGCGCGCCGAGCGCCTGGCCTTCCTGCTCACCGACGCGCCGCCGGACGAGGCCCTGTCCGCCGCCGCGGACACCGGCGCGCTGCTCGACGACGCGGTCCTGCGCGCGCATGCGGAGCGGCTTCTGGATTCTCCCCTGGGGCAGGCGCGGCTCGGCCGGTTCGCCTCTGCGTGGCTGGGGCTCGACAAGACCCACAAGCAGGTGGCGCTCGAAGACCTCCACAAGGTGGAGGCGTTGGCGCCGCCGGACTCGCCCACCCTCCGCGGGGCGATGCGCCGGGAGGTGGAGCGCGGCTACGCGGCCTTCGTCGCCGAAGGCGAGGACTTCGAAGCCCTGCTCACCGACACCCGCGCCTGGGTGAACGGGGAGTTGGCGGCGCACTACGGCGTCTCCCCGCCTGCGTTCCTGGAGGAGGGCTGGGTGTATCTGCCGGCGCATGAGCGCGCGGGCCTCATCACCCGCGCGGCCTTCCTCACCGCCCACGCCGGCCCCGAGCGCTCGAGCCCCATCCGCCGCGGCGTGCACCTGTACCGGCACCTGATGTGCCAGCCGCTGGGAGATCCGCCGCCGGAGGCCAGCGAGGAGCAGCCCAACCCGGACGAAGGCCTGCCGCTCACCACGAGGCGCATCGCCGAAGGCAAGACCCGCGCGCCCTCTTGCCAGGCTTGTCACCGGCTGGTGAACCCGCCGGGCTTCACGCTGGAGCGCTACGACGCGCTCGGGCGCTACCGGACGGTGGAGTGGGCCGAAGCGCCCGGCGGCCCCGTGCAGGCGCCCATCGACGCGGCGGCGGTGCTCACCTTCGCGGACGTGCGCGGTGAGGCCAACGGGCCCATCACCTTGAGCCAGATGCTCTCGAAGAGCCCCACCGCGAAGGACTGCCACGTGCAGACGGTGATGGAGCACGCGCTGGGCAGGCGGCTCACGGCGGCGGACGCGTGCGAATTGCAGACGCTGCAGGCCCGCTTCCGCGAAGGCGGCTCGCTCCGGGAGCTGTGGCTGTCGGTGGCCACCGGTGAGACGGTGCGGAGGGTGCGGCCATGAGGCGCCTGGGGCGGCGCATCTTCCTGCAGGGCTTCGGCGGCGCGCTGATTGGGCTGCCGCTGCTGGAGTACACGCACAAGACCGCGCGGGCAGACACGGGCAGGCCGCCGCCGCGCCACTTCGCGGTCTTCTTCGAGCACGGCGGCACCTTGAGCCCGGTGTCCAAGACCGGTGTGCGCTACGACGGCAGCGGGGCCGAGTCCGGCGCGGATGGCTGGGCGCCTCTGGATGGCGGCGAGGCCCTGGTGCCGGGGCCCATCCTCCAGCCCGTCTCGGGCCACCTCTCCTCGCTCCTGCTCCTGCGCGGGGTGGACAACGCGGCCGGCCGCCAGCAGACGTACCTGGATGGAGATCACGGCTACAACAACGCCACCGCGCTGACGTGCGCGGACGCGTCTGTGGTGGGCGGCGGCCTCGAGCACGAGAAGTCCGCGGCGGGCCCGAGCATCGACCGGGTGCTGGCGGAGCGGCTGGCGGTCCGTCATCCGGTCCCCTTCACCGCCGCCCACCTGATGGTGGACGGCTACCACTACGGCTCGCCGTTCTACCGGGCGGCGCACCAGCAGGTGGCGCCCCAGAAGGATCCGGTGGCCGCCTTCGCCGCCCTCTTCTCCGGCGTGAGCGACGCGCCCGGCGAAGACGCGGACGCCACCGCCCGGGCCCGCGCCCTGCGGCGCAGCGTGCTGGATGGGACGAAGGACCTGTTGTCCGCCTTCCGCAAGCGGCTGGGCGCGCGGGACCAGCACACGCTCGAGGCCCACCTCGACAGCCTCAGGGAGCTGGAGCTGCGGGTGGCGCAGATCTCGGTGCCCGCCGAACAAGGCTGCATCAAGCCTTCCGTGACCGGCCCCTTCGCCACCCCGGACGACGTGGCGAAGGCGCACGTGGACATCCTGGTGGCGGCGCTGCGCTGCGGCCTCACCAACGTGGTCTGCCTGGAGCTGGGTGACATCGAAACCCTGTGGCTGGCGCCGCCCCTGGTGTCCCCGGAGGGGAACGCGCACGCGTTCCACCACCTGTCCATGGCGGTGGGCCAGGCCGGCGCGGCCAAGGCAGACCGGAACGCCTGGGTCGCGGCGATGATCCAGAACCGCCAGTGGCGCCTGACCCTGCTGGGCCGCTTCCTGGATGGGCTCGCGGCCGTACCGGAGGGCGCAGGCTCGCTCCTGGACGCCACGGTGGCCCTGTGGACCAGCGAGTTCTCCAACGGCGGCGCCCACAGCGCGGCGGACGTGCCCCTGCTCCTCGCGTCCGGACCCAACGGCAGGCTGCGCGGCGGACGCCACCTCAACTTCAATGCGCTCGCGCAGGTGGACCCCCACACGCTCGGGTACGCCACCCAGGAGTCGCTGCACAACGTGTACGCCGCGCTCCTGCAGCTCTTCGACTTCCCGGACGCGCACTTCGGCAACTCCGACGCCTACCGGTTCGGGCCAACCTCCGGGCTGACCTAGGGGTTCACCTGGGGGTTCACCTGGGGCGCAGGGGCGCCGCCCTCCGCCGGGACGATGGCGGTGGCGGACAGACCTTCGTCGGCGTCCATGGCCCAGGAGGCGCGCACGCGCTCGCCCTGCTCGAGCGGCGCTCGCACTACGGTCTGGGGGGTGACCTTCAGCTCGAAGCGGTTGCCGCCGTCGTCGAGCACGGTGATGGAGGAGGGGCTCGACTGGACTATCTGCCCCTCGAGCAGCGGCTGCGAGCCGGCTTGCGAAGGCCGTGCGGCCTCCTGGTTCTCCGAGGCGCTGGCCGCGAAGGGCGGCGACTCCATCATGGAGGGGGTGGGCCGGTCGGGGCGGGGTTCAGCCGGACGGCGCCGGACCTCGTCGGTGACGCAGGTGACGAGCAGCGCCGCCGCGCTCGCCGCAACCACGAAGCTGGGGAGCCGCATCCGCCGGCGCATCGCACACCTCCTCATGGTTCATGAAGCGCACGCAGCAACGGGGCGGCAAGGGAGGCTCGCCCGCCGCGCCCCTCGGGGACCGAAGGGTCGGGAGCGCGGGAATACCCGGCCGCTTCGTGGGCGCGACGCTTCGTTGAGCCCCGCTGCGCATCGGGGCTAGGGTCCGCGGCCATGTTCCCGCGGTGGCCTTCGTCTGCAGTCCTCGTCCTCGCCGTCCTCTACGCCCTGCCCGTACTCGCGCAGCGCGGGGTGCCGCAGAGCGGCTTCCCCCTGTGGCAGGAGCGCGTGAACCACGTGCTCATCAACCGCGCCCGGGCCGAGCCCACCGCGGAGATGAAGACCTGTTCGGAGACCGCCGTCCGGCCGCCGGTGGTCTGGAGCTACAACCTCAACCGCGCCGCCCGCTTCCAGAGCGCCAACCTCCAGAAGACGCAGACCTTCGCGCACGACTCGCCGTGCAACCTCGTCTCCAACCTGAGCGACCTCTACCTGCCGAACGGCGCCTGTGATGGCGCGCCTTCCTGCGCGTGCGTGAACGGGCAGGTGCTCGGTGAAGGGCTGGGGACGAAGACCTTCACCCGCATCGCCATGTTCGGCACCCCCGGGTCCGGGGAGAACATCGCCGCGGGTTACCCCTCGCCCGAGGCGGTGCACGCAGGGTGGATGATGAGCTCCGGCCACTGCTCCAACATCCTCGCCGGCCATGGGTCGGTGGGCGTGGGCTGGTTCAGCAACTACTGGACGCAGAACTTCGGCGGCGGCTCGCCCACCGGGACCTTGATCGCCGGGGCGCACTCGCCGCAGTTCACCGGGGGCACGCCGGTCGAGTTCCGCGTGAACTACTACAACACCGCCGGCGGACCGCAGGGCGCGCAGATCAACGTGGACGGCACCTGCTCCACGATGACGCTCGAGCGCGGGACCCAGACGAACGGCACCTGGCTGCACACCCAGCCGCTCTCCGGCACCGCCTGCCGCCGCTACTTCTTCGTGTTCGCGGACCCCGCCGGCAACACCGTCTACCTGCCCGAGACCGGCAGCTATGGCGTGGGCGGCTCGGTGGCCACCTGCCCGGACTGGGAGCCGGGGACCCCGCAGGGCTGCGGGCCGCTGGACAAGTTCCCCACCGTGGCCACCGCCGCGAGCGCGAACCCCGCCACCACCGGAGGCGACGAGACCTCCCTGTCGGCGCTGGGCGCGGACGACAACGGCGAGGGCAACCTCACCTACACCTGGAGCTCCACCGGACCCGTACCGGTGAGCTTCACCCCCAACGGCATCAACGCCGCGAAGAGCACCACCGCCACCTTCGGGCGCGCGGGCACCTACTCACTCACCGTCAGCATCCGGGACGGGTCCAACCAGGCGGTGACGTCCAGCACCTCCGTCACGGTCACCCAGACGCCGTCGCAGGTGACGGTCACCCCCGCCACCGCCGCCGTCGCCACCGGCACCACGCGGCAGTTCAGCGCGCTCGCCATCGACCAGTTTGGCCAGCCCTTGATGCCGCCGCCTTCCTTCACCTGGACCGTCACCGGCGGTGGCAGCGTGAACGCGTCTGGCCTGTTCACCGCCGGGGAGGTGACCGGTGGACCGCACACGCTCACCGCCGCCGCAGGCAGCGTCTCGGGCACCGCGCAGGTGCTGGTGGGGCAGGGGCAGCCCCCGCTCATCACCGAGGCCGCCAGGGCCACGCCCAACCCCGTCACCGGCACCACCACCGTGCTGTCGGTGCTCGCCACCGACGACAACGGAGATGAGCTCATCAGGTACGCCTGGAGCGTCAGCGGCCCTGCGCCGGTGACCTTCTCCGAAAACGGCAACGACCGCGCGAAGACCACCACCGCCACCTTCACCCAGGCGGGGACCTACGCCTTCACCGTCGCCGCGCAGGACGCCAACGGGCTGGCCACGCCCAGCGAGGTGACGGTGGAGGTGGTGCAGGCGCCCGTGGACCTCCGGGTGACGCCGCTGCAGGCCACGGTGCGGCCGAACAACGAGGTCTACTTCGTGGCGCGCGCGCGCGATCAGTTCGACCGGCTGGTGGTGCCCCCGCCGGACTACACGTGGAGCGTCTCCGGTGGCGGCAGCATCGACGACGAAGGCGTCTACACCGCCGGTGGCGCCTCGGGCGGGCCGCACACGGTCACCGCCACCGCGGGCGGGCTCGGCGGGACGGCGCAGGTGGTGGTGACGCCGCAGGACGCGCTGGCGCTGGCCGTCGCGCTGTCGCAGCCGGCCCCCGGCGCGCGCCTGGTGGGCAAGGTGAAGCTCGTCGCCCAGGTCAATGACGCGCCGCGGGTGGCGCGCGTCCGCTTCACCGTGGACGACGTGGACGTGGGCGAGGCCCAGGTCGGGCCCTATGAGCTGCTCTGGGACACCACCACCCACGCGGACGGCGACCGCCGCCTGCGGGCGGGCGTGGTCAACGGCGCCGGCGAGACCGTCTGGTCCCCTGAGGTGCCGGTCACCCTCACCAACGGCGCGCCGGACACCACGCCGCCGCAGGTCACCGTGAACTCGCCTGCGCCGGGGCCCCTGTCCGGGCTGGTGCTCGTCAGCGCCGAGGCCTCGGATGACCGCGGCGTGGCCCGCGTGCACTTCGCCGTGGACGGCGTCACCTTCGACACCGACACCACGCCCCCCTATGGCGCCTCGTTCGACGCCTCGACGCTCGCGGACGGCGAGCACCTGCTCACGGTCACCGCGGTGGACGACGCGGGGAACGAAGGCCGGGCAGACGTGGCCTTCACCGTGGGCGAGGTCGCAGGCTGCGGCTGCGCCGGCGGGGGCGCGGGGGCGCTCTTCTTCCCCGCGCTCGTGCTCGCAGCGGGCGTGCTGCGCCGGCGCAGGTCGCGTTGAGCCGCAGCGTGCGGTGAGGCCATGTCGCCGGCCCGCAGAGCGGGCGGCGAGGCGAGCGCGGGCAGGGCGCCTTCGGCGTGCACAACGTGAGGCGCGTGCGACCCCGACTTGCGACGTACATCGACGACCACCTTCTGGGCGCCTTCGCCGCGGAGGAGCTGGTGCAGCAGTGCCTCTCACGCGGCTTCGAGCGCCACCGGGAAACCCTCGAGCGGTTCCTCGAAGAGCTGCGCGAGGACCGCCTCGAGCTGTTGGCGGTGCAGCGCGCGCTCGGCTTCCGGACGCGGCTTCTGAAGCTTCTGGCCGGGCGCATCGGCGGCAGGCTCGGGCGGCTGGGGGTGAACGAGCGGCTCGTGCGCTTCACCCCGGCGAGCAACTTCCTCGCGCTGGAGGAGATCGCCGTCGGCATCGAAGGGAAGGGGGCCCTGTGGCAGGCGCTCCGGGTGCTTGCGCCCAACGACGCGCGGCTGCGGACCTTCGAGTTCGCCAGGCTGTCGCAGCGGGCGGAGCGGCAGCGGGCGATGATTGAAGAGCTGCGCCGGGACGCCGCCCGACACGCGTTCATGCCAGAGCTTCCGCACGCGCATTAGGGGCTGTATGCAGCCGCCATGACGTCCCAGTCGTGGTCCGAGCTGTTCGCGAGCGTGGTGGCGCGCAACATCGCCTCTTCGCTGCTCGTCATCGTCCTGCTGCTGGTGGCGCGGCAGCTGGTGGTCCGCTCCATTGCCCGGCGCAGCGAGCAGCGGGCGGAGCTGGCGCGCCGGTGGATCGTCAACTCGCGCAACGTGATGCTGGTGCTCATCGCCTTCGGGCTGGTGCTCATCTGGGGGCCGGAGTTGCGGGCCTTTGCGCTGTCCCTGGCGGCGTTCGCGGTGGCGCTGGTCATCGCCTCCAAGGAGCTCATCACCAACCTGACCGGGGCCATCTACCGCGCCACCGGCCGCACCTTCGGCATTGGAGATCGCATCGAGGTGGGCGGGGTGCGCGGAGACGTGGTGGACCAGAGCCTGATGAGCACCACCCTGCTCGAGGTGGGCCCCGGGCACACCAGCCACCGCTACACCGGCCGCGCCGTCATCCTGCCGAACTCGCTCTTGTTGTCGCAGCCCATCCTCTCGGAGACCTACACCGAGGAGTACGGCTTCCACGTCTTCACCATCCCGCTCGCGGCCACGGACGACTGGCAGCGCGCAGAGCGGCACATCCTCGAGGCGGCCGAGGCCGAATGCGCGCCCTTCCTCGAGCAGGCGCGGCTGCACCTGGAGCGGGTCCGCCGCAAGCACGGGCTCAAGGCGGTGCGGGCCATCCCCCGGGTCAGCGTCCGCATCCCCGAGCCCGGCCGCGTGGAGCTGGTGGTCCGGGTGCCGGTCCCTGTGCGGGAGAGTGGGAAGGTGGAGGATGCCATCATCCGGGGTTTCCTCCAGCGGACAGCCCGGCCGCCTGCGGAGCCGGCAGCCTCCTGACGCGCCGCGTGATGAATAATGCTGCCGGGCATTCGTCCCACCGGGCGTTGTTGACGCACGCTCCCCCGAGGACCCATGACCGCGACCGCTCGCTCCCGCGCCCTCCTGACCGCCGCCCTCTTCGGCCTGGCCTTCCTCGTCGCCGTCCCGGCGGAAGCCCGGCCTGCGCGCCCCGCCTCTCCGGTGGCCCGTGACAACGCGAACAAGAAGGGCGGCCAGAAGGGCCAGAAGGCCTCCCGGCCGGCGCCGCAGAGGTCCACGCCGCCGACGAACCGCGCGACCCGGCCGGCCCCCGCCCCTTCGAGGACGAGCCCGCCTTCGCGCCCGGCGCCTCCGTCCCGCGCCGCGCCGGCCCGTCCGCCCCCTGCGCCTTCACGGGGCCACGCGGCGTCAGCGCCCAGGCCCGCGCCCGTCCGCGGCCACGCCGCCTCGCCGGTGCCCAGCCGGGGCTCGTCCGGTCACGCGGCCACGCCGGTGTACCCGCCGCGCGGCCACGCCGTGTACACGAACTGCTGCCCGGACCACTACCCGCGCTACTGGGCGAGCTACTCCCACTCGCACGTGCACGTGTACTCGGACCCGTACGTGCAGACCCACTCGCACGTGGTCACCCGGTCGGAGCCTGCGCCCTCGTCCAACACCCACGCCGAGTTCATGGGCATGGTGCAGCCGACCCTGGGCGGGCTGGGCATGAACCTCGCCCTGCTCATCGACGGGGAGAACCTCGGCCTGGACCTGCGGGCCGAAAGGTTGGTCTTCGCGGACGAAATCCCCGGGCTGCGCGGCCACGGGATGAACCTCTTCGACGTGGGGATGACGGGGAGGATCTTCGGCGGTGAGCGCGGCCGGCTGCGCGCGCACCTCGGCATCACCTCCGGGTTTTCGCGGGACGTGACCTACCTTGCGCCCTATGGCGGCGTCTCCGCCACCGCGCGGATCCTGGGGCCGCTCACCACCGAAGCCTCCGCGCAGCTCGCGCTGGTGCCGTACACCCGGCTCGACACCCGCGCCGGGCTCGGCCTGCGGTTCGGGGTGGTGGAGGTCCGCGGCGGCGCCCGGATGCTGGTGCTGGACGACCAGGGCCGCGTCACCGGCGAGCACAACACCGACGTCCTGATGGGGCCCTACGTCTCCGCCGGGCTGGTGTTCTAGGAGGCGTTCGAGGAGCGGCGCGGGGCCTCGAAGGCCCCAGAGACGATCCCGCGGGCCTCCTCCACCAGCAGGTCCAGGTGGCCTTTGTCCCGGAAGCTCTCCGCGTAGATCTTGTAGACGTCTTCGGTGCCGGAGGGCCGCGCGGCGAACCAGCCATTTTCGGTCACCACCTTCAGCCCGCCAAGCGCCGCGTCGTTCCCCGGGGCGCGGGTGAGCTTCTGCAAGATGGGCTCGCCCGCGAGCGTGGTGGCGGTGACCGCCTCGGGTGAGAGCCTCTTCAGGGCCGCCTTCTGCGCGCTCGTCGCCGGTTGATCGATGCGGGTGTACAGCGGCGCGCCGTATGTCTTCGTGAGCGCCCCGTAGTGCTCACCGGGGTCCTTGCCGGTCACCGCGAGGATCTCCGCGGCGAGCAGGTCCAGGATGATCCCGTCCTTGTCGGTGGTCCACACCGCGCCGTCCTTGCGCAGGAACGACGCCCCGGCGCTCTCTTCTCCGCCGAAGCCGAGGCTGCCGTCGAGCAGCCCGCCCACGAACCACTTGAACCCCACCGGCACCTCCACCACCC
>CAZQVZ010000058.1:11072-19814 GCA_964596895.1 uncultured Myxococcaceae bacterium | reverse complement strand
GATGCCCTTGAAGTGGTCGATGTCGAACATCATCAGGGAGAGCGCCCGGCTGTACCGGTGGCAGCGGCCCATCTCCCGCTCGAGGTACTCGAGGAAGTAGCGCTTGTTGTGGACCTGGGTGAGCCCGTCCACGATGGTCATCCGGTAGATCTCCTCGTGGTAGAGGCTCTCCACCGCCGAGGCGCTGCCGCCCGACAGGAACTTGAAGATGGTGCTGCCCACCTTGACCATGTCCTGTGACCGCAATGGCGTGAGCTCTGTCACCTCCACCTCGTTGAGGTAGGTCCCGTTGGTGGAGCCCAGGTCCTCCACGAAGAACTTCCCGTCCCGGATGGAGATCCGCGCGTGGCGGCGGGACACGTTGTCCTTGTCCACCACGATGTGGTTCTTCACATCACGGCCAATGGTCAATTCGTCTTCGTCCAGGACGTAGCGCTTGCCGAGCTCCGCGCCGTGGATCTGCACGAGGCAGCTCTCGGTGACCTGACCGACACGATCATTGATCTTCGAGATCTTGGTGACCCGGGTCTCGTTTCCGCTCATGCCTGACGGATTCTACACGGCCCGGGGTCGGCCGGGACACAGGGGGGTGTTAGGGTCCCTCTCCATGGCACGCACGCACGGGTTTCTCTTCTGCGCGCTGGTTGTATCCGCATGTGCGACCGGCCGTCCTCCCCCCGCCCCTCCCATGCAGGACTACACGCTGGGGATCTGGCGGGCCTCCTACCGGGACTACGCCAACTCCCCCACCAGCATCTGCAGCGCCGAGCCCCGCTGGCTGCAGGACCAGCTCTCCAGCGTCAACGGCATCATGAGCCGCTGGCTCGACAAGACGAGCAAGGGGTACGAGGACACCTGGAGCTCGGATGAGCTCTCGCTGCTCGAGGAAGGGAGCAGGACGCTCCCGCCCCTGCTCGAGGTCCACGGCCGCAACCTCGAGGACCTGGCGCGCTGCTCCTTCGGAGACGAAAGGGCCTACCCGGACCTGCGCGAGCGCGGGCTGGAGCTCATCGTCCGGGTGCGCGAGCGGATCGACTTCGCACCGAAGCTGCAGGCCTACATCACCGCCCGGGACGTGCGCGACCTGTGGAAGCGTGAGCGCCACCTGCGCGAAGCCCAGGCCCGCACCGGCTGCCCCGCCCGCCCGCCGCGCCGGGGCCCACCGCCCATCTATTACGCGTGGCAGACGGAGGGCGGCGAGACCCGCTGGCTCTTCTGCGACGGGGCCCGGGTGACGGAGTTGCCCGGCGGCGCCACCACCTTTGACCCTCCCGGCGACCTGTCTGCGCGGGAGCGGCGCAGGCTCAACGCGAAGACCTACCTCAAGGCCGCGGCGGCCTATCCGCAGACCCGGGTGGACCGCGCGCCGGCGCTGCCGGACCCACAGTCCATGACCGCCGCTGAACGCTGAACACCCAGCGCGCATCACCAGGCTTGCCGCGCTTCGAGTTCGGGGCCTAAACCGGCACCCATGCCCCAGAAAATGCTCACCATGGTGCTGGCCGGTGGCGCCGGCACCCGTCTCGAACCGCTCACCCGGGAACGGGCGAAGCCGGCGGTGCCGTTCGGTGGCCGCTACCGGATCATCGACTTCTGCCTGTCGAACTTCGTCAACTCCGGGCTGTTCAAGATCAAGGTCCTGACCCAATACAAGTCGGACTCCCTGAACAACCACCTGTCGCGGTCGTGGCGGATGACGGCGTTCCTCGGGCACTTCATCGAGGCGGTGCCGGCGCAGATGCGGACCGGGGAGAATTGGTACAAGGGCTCGGCAGACGCCATCTACCAGAACCTCAACATCATCACCGACGAAGAGCCGGACCAGGTCTTCGTGTTCGGGGCGGACCACGTCTACAAGATGGACGTCCGCCGGATGTTGGACTTCCACATGGAGAAGGAGGCGGACTGCACCGTCGCCGCCATCCCGGTGCCCATCGCCGAAGGGCGCGAGTTCGGCATCATCAAGGTCGGTGAAGACGGCCGGATGATCGACTTCCTCGAGAAGCCGAAGGACCCACCGCCCATGCCCGGCAACCCGGACATGTGCCTGGCCTCCATGGGCAACTACCTCTTCAAGACCGACTCGCTGGTGCGGGAGGTGGTGCGCGACGCCGCGGACGACAAGAGCGCCCACGACTTCGGCAAGAACATCATCTCGAACATGTTCAAGGAGTCGCGCGTGTTCGTGTACGACTTCGCCACCAACAGCTACCCGGGCATGCTCGACAAGGAGCGCGGGTACTGGAAGGACGTGGGGAACATCGACGTCTACTACGACTCCAACATGGAGCTGACCCAGGTAGACCCGACCTTCAACCTCTACAACGACCGCTGGCCCATCTTCACCACGCGGCACAACTTCCCGCCCGCCAAGTTCGTCTTCGCGGACAAGGACACCGGCCGGGTCGGCCACGCCACCGACTCCCTGGTGTCGGAGGGCTGCATCCTCTCCGGCGGGCACGTGCACCGCTGCGTGCTCTCCCCGAAGGTCCGGGTGAACTCCTTCACCGAGATTGAGGACTCCATCCTCTTCGAGAACGTGGAGGTGGGCCGCCGCTGCAAGATCCGCAAGGCCATCATCGACAAGAACGTGGTGGTGCCTGCCGGGACCACCATCGGCTTCGACCCGGAGGAGGACAAGAAGCGCTTCCACGTCACCCCCAACGGCGTGGTGGTCATCCCCAAGGGGATGAAGCTCGCCTGAGGGGGCTAGACTCCTCCCCCCAGGGGAGAGCGCCTCGCGGTCCTGCTCGGTGCGGGCGTGCTCTTCGGCGCCGTGTGGAATCGAAGCGGACTCGCAGCGGCGGGCGGATGAGCTGATGAAGCGCGCCTTGTAGCGCGCCTGCCTCCCGGGCTCAGGCCGGGCGGGACACCGCGCGCGGCCGCCGCTGGAAGTGCTCCAGCGTCTTCTCGATCTCGGAGTTCACCGCGCGCAGCATGTCCTGCTTCTCCCGGAACGGGAGGAAGGCGCTCTTGAAGCCGGAGACGAGGATGGTGGCGAGGTCCTCGAGCGACAGCCCCAGCTCCTTGTGCGCCAGCCACAGCTCCTTGGTGAGCGTGGTGTCGGTGATGAGCCGGTTGTCGGTGTTGATGGTCACCCGCAGGCCGTAGTCGAAATAGAACTTGAGCGGGTGCGAGGTCAGCGCGTCCACCGCGCCGGTCTGCACGTTGGAGGAGAGGCACACCTCCAGCGGGATGCGGTGGTCGTTGACGTAGTTGAGCAGGTCCCCGTCCTCGCGCAGCCGGGTGCCGTGCCCAATCCGGTGGGCGCCGAGGAAGTGGATGGCCTGGGAGATGGACTCCGGGCCATAGGCCTCGCCGGCGTGGGCGGTGCAGTTCACGTTGTTCTTGAGGATGAGCTGAAACGCGTCCTTGTGGTCCTTCGCCGGGAAGTCGTCTTCGGCGCCGGCGAGGTCGAAGCCGATGACGCCTCGGTTCTTGTAGGCCACGCACAGCTCCGCCAGCCGGATGGAGTTCTGCGGGTTGATGTGGCGGATGCCGCAGAGGATGACGCCGCACTTGATGCCGGTCTCGCGCTTGGCCACCCGCAGCCCTTCGAGCACCGCGTCCACCACGGTGGTCAGCTTCAACCCCTGCTTCTGGTGGAGCACCGGCGCGTACCGGACCTCGAGGTAGCGCACGTTCTCGGCGGCGCAGTCCACCGCCAGCTCGTAGGCGGCGCGGAACAAGGAGGCCTCGGTCTGCAGGACCGACAGCGTCACGTCGAACGCGGTGAGGTAGTCCTCGAGGCTTGCGCACTGCTCGCCCTTGTGGATGGCCCTGGCCAGCCCGTCTTCGGTGTCCGCAGGCAGCTTCACGCCCTGCTCTTCGGCCAGCGAGAGGATGGTGGACAGGCGCATGGACCCGTCGAGGTGGCAGTGCAGGTCGGTCTTGGGCAGCGCGCGCAGCAGCTCCTCGGACACCTCCAGCGTGGGAGGCGGCTCGCTGTCCGCGCGGCGTTCGGTGGAGGGGATGCCCCTGGTGTTCGGCGTCTCGTCGTCTCGGATGGAGGCCATGCGCCATCCTAACCACCCTTGGCGCACAAGGCCGGCCCGCGTAGCCTCCCACCGTCATGCGGCCACCACCGGCAGCCCTGCGAGCGGCCTTGCTCGCGCCGTTGCTGCTGGGCGCCGCCGCCTGTGAGGACGCCGCCTCCCGCGCCTGGACCTGGTCTGGCAACGGCCCCTCGCGCAGCGGCCTGCACAGGCTCCCGGACGGCGTGCTCTTCGGCAACGAAGCAGGCGCGCTGGTCCGGCTCACGCTCGACGGGCGCGCGGAGTGGAGCACGCCCCTGGGCCGGGAGATCTCAGCGCAGCCGACGGCGGTGGGAGACACCGCGGTGGCGGCGACGGTGGGCGGCGAATGGGTGGGCGCAGACCTCGAGACCGGCGCGGAGCTGTGGCGGGTGGGCGACAAGCCGGTGTTCCACCTCCCGCTCGCGCAGGATGGCCAGCGGGTCTTCGGCGTGGCGCCGGATGGGAGCGTGCTGGCGTTCTCGCCGAAGTCGGGTGGCACCGCCTGGAAGCGGGTGCCGCCGCGCGGCTACGCCGCGGCGCCCGCGCCGTCGGCCCCGCCGGTGGTGCACGGGGAGCGGCTCTTCGTGGGGCTGGGCTCAGCGGGCCTCTTCGCCCTGGACCCGGCCTTCGGCGAGGTGCTCTGGCACCAGGGCGGGTTCGACATTCTCGGCTTCCTGGCCGAAGGCGAGCGCATCTACCTGCTCACCCGCGACGGCAAGGCGGCGGCGCTGCGCGTGGGGGATGGGGCGGTGGAGTGGCAGCGGGCGTTGGGCCGCGAGGTGCGCGGAGGACCTTCGCTGGCGCGAGGCCTGTTGTGGGTGGCCACCGCGGGCGTGGGGCTCGTCTCCCTGGATCCGCAAGATGGCGCGGAGACCTGGCAGGTGAACCTGCCAGGCGCGCTGCAGGCGGACGTGGGCGAATACCGGGAGCTGGTGTTGGTCCCCACCGGCGGCCGTGAAGGGCGCCTTCTGGGCTTCCGTCCCGGGCGCGACTCCCCGGTGGTGGACGTGCGCGCAGACAGCGCCCTGCGCGCAACCCCGCAGGTCTTCGGAGAGCGGGTGCTGGTGCAGGCCTCCGACGGG
Source organism: uncultured Myxococcaceae bacterium (assembly GCA_964596895.1). Classification (GTDB taxonomy): domain Bacteria; phylum Myxococcota; class Myxococcia; order Myxococcales; family Myxococcaceae; genus JAFAFL01. The sequence goes on along the minus strand of CAZQVZ010000058.1, from coordinate 14,716 downwards.
CGCGTGCTCGCCTGGGACATCAAGCGGACCACGCGTTAGCGCGCGAAGCCCCTCTCAGCCCAGGGGCGTGAGGAACCGGGCGATGACGCGCTTGAGCCCCACCGTGGGGAACTTCACCGTCAGCTTGGCGTTGGGCCCCGAGCCGTCCACCGACATCACCTGGCCTTCGCCGAACTGCTCGTGCCGGACCCGAAGGCCGATGAGCGGACGGTCCGAGTCCTGGTACTCCGCGCTCTGGTCGTAGGAGCGGTCCACCACCGGGCCTTCGTCCTCCGCGCGGGGACGCTTCTTCATGGGCGGCACGTATTGAGGACGGCCACCCCCGCCCAATTCGTCCTCGCGGTCGAAGTCGAAGAGCTCGCGCGGGACCTCGCGCAGAAAGCGCGACGGCGGGTTGAAGCGCAGCTCCCCGAAGAGGGCGCGGGCCTGCGCGAGGGAGAGGATCAGCCGGCGGCGCGCGCGGGTGAAGCCCACGTAACAGAGCCGCCGCTCCTCATCCATCTCCTCCTCGTCCGCGCCGGGGGCCAACGAGCGGGAGTGCGGGAAGACGTTCTCCTCCATGCCGGTCATGAAGACCACGTCGAACTCGAGCCCCTTGGCCGCGTGCAGCGTCATCAGCGCGCAGCGGCCCTCGTCCACCTCCTGGTCCGCGTCTCCCACGAGGCTTATCTGCTCGAGGAAGGCCTGCACCGGTGGCACCTCCACCGCCAGCGCCTCTGCAGACGGCGGCGGCAGCGCGGCCCTGTCGAGGTCGAACTGCTGGGCGGCGCCGTAGAACTCGCGCAGGTTCTCCGCGCGGCCGTAGCTCTCGTCGCTCCCTTCGGCCTCGAAGGTGCGGACCAGGCCGGTCTCATCCAACATGTCCTGGACGGCAGTGGCCGCATCCGGCGCCTTCGCCCCCGCCTCCACCAGGCGGTCCAGGAGCTCCCGGAAGGCGGCCAGCCTGCGGCGCGCGGCCGGCTGCAGGGTGGTGATGTCCGCGGCGACGCCGGTGGCTTCGAACAGGCTCATCCCCGCGTGGGTCGCAAAGTCCGCGAGCCGCTCCACCGTGGTGTCACCAATGCCGCGCGCGGGCGTGTTGATGACCCGGAGCAGGTCCGCGTCCGAGCGGGGGTTCACCATCAGCCGCAGGTAGCTGGCGGCGTCCTTCACCTCCGCGCGCTCGTAGAAGCTGCGGCCATTCACCAGCGTGTAGGGGACGCGCTCGAGCCGGAGCGCCTCTTCGAGCACGCGGCTCTGCGCGTGGGTCCGGTAGAAGACCGCTATCTGCCCGGGCTCGGTCATGCCCTCCTGGCGCAATTCGCGGATGCGGCGCGCCACCTCCTGGGCCTCGCTGCGTTCGTCTCGGAGGATGAGCAGGCTGAGCGGCACGCCGCGCGGGCGGTCACTCCAGAGCTTCTTCTCCATCCGCCGCGCGTTCCGGCGGATGACGGCGTACGCCGCGTCGAGGATGGTCTGGTCGCTCCGGTAGTTCTGCTCGAGCTTGATGATCTGCGCGCCGCGGTAGACGTCCGCGAAGTTGAGGATGTTGCCCACGTTTGCGCCGCGCCAGCGGTAGATGGACTGGTCGTCGTCACCGACCACGCAGAGGTTCGCGGCGGGCGGCGGCGCGAGCAGCTGGAGCAGCTCGTACTGGACGGGGTTGGTGTCCTGGAACTCGTCCACCAGGACGTACTCGAAGCGCTGCTGGTAATGGTGGGCCACGTCCGGGTTCTTCTTGAGCAGGTCCACCAGCAGGAGCAGCAGGTCCCCGAAGTCCACCGCGTTCGCGGCCCTGAGCATCTTCTGGTAGGCGCGGTAGACCCGGTGGGCCATCCCACCCTTGACGTCGTCCGAGGGGACGCGCACGTCCTCCGGCATCAGGGCGGCGTTCTTCCACCGGTCGATGCGGGAGAGCACTTCGCGCGGCGTCATGGCGGTTGGGTCCAGGCCCACCTCGCGCGCGGCCCGCCTGGCCAGGGAGAGCTGGTCTGCGTCGTCGTAGATGACGAAGGAGCGGGAGAGCCCGGCGCGCTCGGCCTCGCGGCGGAGGATCATGGCCGAGGCGGAGTGGAAGGTGCTCACCACCGCGTCATTGGCCTGCGGGCCCAGAAGCGCCGACAGCCGGTCGCGCATCTCGCGCGCGGCCTTGTTGGTGAAGGTCACCGCGAGGATGCGCCACGGCTGCACACCGCGCTCCTGAACGAGGAACGCCACCCGGCGGGTGATGACGCGCGTCTTCCCGGACCCTGCGCCGGAGAGCACCAGCAGCGGCCCGCGGTCATGCAGCACCGCCGCCTTCTGCTGGGGATTGAGGTCTTCGAGCAGCGCGTCCAAGGCTCGTCCTTCTACTTCAATCGCCGTTACAGTGAACCCATGTCCGACAGCCGTGCTCGCCCATCCTCAGAGTCCCTCGCCCGCTATGCGGAGGAGTTCAGCAACAGCGCCGCCATGCGCGCCTTCGGGTTCAAGTTGTCCTTCCCCGAGGGCTCCCGGGTGCGGGTGACGCTGGACCCCATCCGCCCCGAACACCTGGGCGGGCTGGGCGCGGACGCGGTGAACGGAGGGGTGTTGGCGGCGCTGTTCGACCTGTGCATCGGGTCAGCGCCGGCGCTCCTCGACCCCACTCGGCGCACTGCCACCGTGCAGCTGTCGATGAGCTTTCTGCGCCCGGTGCGCGGGCCGCACCTGCGGGCGGAGGCGGTGATCGACCAGGCCGGCGGGGCCACGCTGTTCGCCACCGCGAACATCTACGACGCAGAAGGCAACGCCTGCGCGAAGTGCCAGGGCGTGGTGAAGATGAGCAAGCTGAAGTGGGCCAACGGTAGCAGCCCCGCGGTGGGGTAGGCACAGCGGTCGAACCCGCGTGACAACAGCGACGTGGAGCCCACGCTCCCTTGCGGTTGGTCCTCACCGCCGCCAGGACGCAGGGTTCCATTCATGCGAATCCTCGCCCTGACGGTCATCCTCGTCTGGGGCGGCGTGGCCACCGGCTGCGCGCAGGTGGCGTACCCGCCCCCCGTCGAGCTGGGCGCTCCTGAGGAACTGGCCGAGCTGCCCCTGGCGGGGAGCGGGTACCGGCCATGGCAAATGCGCGGCGGCTCCTGGACGACCACCTGGGGATACACGTCCCGGTCCACCTTCAACCTCCGGGATGATGGGGGGACGCGCTTGCGAGCCGAGTGCTACCGCCGCCCGGCGGAGAAGCGCTGGTTCCCCTGGTTTCGCCGGCACTTCGGGCTCGAAAGTCGGGCCTTCGAGGCGGAGGCAGCCGACGACGTGGCGCCGGCCGCGCACGTGACCTGGCAGGGGTCAGACGAAGGGCGGCTCGGAGGTCACCTTCTCCGCGCACGGCGAAGGTTGCGACGTGCAGATGGACGGGGAGATCGTCGGCGGGGTCGCGCCGCACGCCGTTCTCGTCCGGAGGGAGTCACCGCCCCGGTTCCGGAGCGCGATGGCGCTGCTGGCGACTCTCATCTGGCGCGCCAACGCCCTGGAACGGGAGGATCCGGACACCACGATCGGGGAGAGCGACTACACCCGGTAGACACCGCGCCTCCGTCTGCGGCGGAGCGTCCAGACGCGACGGGGGAATGGGAAGACCGTGACCTTTCGCGCGCACCACGACTGGCCGGCTCGAAAGGTTACAAGCGGGCCGCTTCAGG
>CAZQVZ010000058.1:9673-10972 GCA_964596895.1 uncultured Myxococcaceae bacterium | reverse complement strand
GTCTCCGGCGTCACCGCCGTCGCCACCTTCGACGACGGCACCCAGGCGGACGTGAGCGGCACGGTGCAGTGGGAGGCCGCGCCGGAGGGCATCGTCTCGCTCGAGGTCCTCTCCCTGGGCGAGAACCTGGTGCGGGTGCAGGCGCTGCAAGCCGGCACCACCACCTTACGAGCGAAGACCGGCAACGTGACCTCGGACGACTGCGAGGTGACCGTCACCACCGACCTGCCGGGCCACTACGAGGTCCGCGCGGTGTGGGTCACGCGCTTCGCCTACAACTCGCAGGCGCACGTGGAGGCGGCCATCCACAACGCCGCGGACGCCGGCTTCAACGTCGTCTACTTCCAGATCCGCGGCGCGGGTGATGCGTACTACCAGTCCAACCTGGTGCCCTGGGCGGCGCGGCTGACGAGCCCGCAGACCCTGGGCGCGGATCCGGGTTGGGACCCGCTTCAGGTCGCCATCGACACCGCGCACGCGCGCGGCATCCAGCTCCACGCGTACTGGAACGTGTACTCCGCGTGGACCACGCCGTCCGGCTGCGCCAACACCGGAAGCTGCACCTGTCGCCCCGAGCAGGGCTTCAACGACTCGTGCGTGCTGCCGCCTGAGTCTCCTTCGGGCATGCCCACCCACGCCCTGCGCGCGAACCCGGATTGGATGGCGGTGAACGCGCAGGGCAAGAGCGCGGACGGCGAGTACTACTGGTTCTCACCCGGCAACCCGGCGGTGAAGGCGCACCTTCTGGAGGTGGCCGCAGAGCTGCTCGACAACTACGCGGTGGACGGGCTGCACCTGGACCGCGTGCGCTATTCAGGCAGCGGGTACTCCAGGGACGCCGCCAGCATCGCCGCGTACGAGTCCATCCCCGTAGGCGAGCGGCCCACGTGGGAGGACTGGCAGCGCGAGCAGGTGAACGAGCTCGTCGGCGGTCTGTATGAGCTGGTGAAGCAGAAGCGGCCGAACGCGGTGCTCTCCGCGTCGGTGTGGGGCATCTACAAGCAGCTCCCCGGCTGCGGCACCTCGCACGGCTACGCGGGCTACTACCAGGACTCCATCGCCTGGATGAAGCGGGGGCTCATCGACGCCATCGTACCGATGATCTACTGGGACCTCGGCACCGGCTGCACCGACTGGGCGACGCACCTGGACGTGTTCCTGGCCGGCTCCAACGGGCGGCCGGTCATCGCCGGGATGCACGCGCTCGACGGGAACATGCCGCGCATGGACCGCATCGGCGCGCGCATGGACTACGGGCGCAGCGTGGGCGCGCCCGGGCACTCGGTGTTCGCGTCCACC
>CAZQVZ010000058.1:0-9573 GCA_964596895.1 uncultured Myxococcaceae bacterium | reverse complement strand
CATGGACTACGGGCGCAGCGTGGGCGCGCCCGGGCACTCGGTGTTCGCGTCCACCTATCTGGACGCGAAGACCAGCGGGTCACCGACGTGGGACGCATGGTGGACGGACTTCTCCGCCGAAGGTGGGCCGTACGAAGTCCCCGCCCAGGTCCCGCCCATCACCTGGCGCTGAGCGGGCGCCTCACTCCCAGACCTCCAGCGTCACGTCGTCGTAGAGGACCTCACCCTCATAGAAGTTGGTGTGCGGGTCCCCGAACATGAAGTAGTCCGGCCAGCCCTGTCCCTGTGGCCAGTGCGGAAACGCCGCGCTCAGCGCGGGCCAGTGCGACGTGTCGATGCAGCGGGACGGCGCGGTCTCTCCCGGCCGGTTGAAGTGCCAGACGCAATGCTGCGCCGCATCGATGGACGCGCGGTACGTGGTCTGCCCGCCGAACTCGAAGCGCCCCGAGACCTCCAGCGTGAACACACCGTCTTTGCGTTCGATGCTCGCCGTGTACCACTCACCCGGCAGGTAGCGGTCCACCGCGCGGATGGCGCCGGACGGCTGCCAGGCGCCCGCCGAGTACGACAAGAAGGGCTTGCCGCTGGTCTGCCAACCGGTGCCCTTCGCATCGATGGCGAACATCATCACCGGCCGCTCGCCGCTCGAGATGAAGCGCTGCCCGTTCCAGATCTCCATCCACGGCGGGTGGTGGTTGTCCGAGTCGATGACGACCTTGCGGTGGTGGTGGATCCACACGTTGTTGTGCGGCCGCGGCGGCGCGTCCAGCACCGCCAGCCAGTAGAACCCGTTCTGCGAGACCGCCGGCTCGTTCAGCCACGGCGTGGCCATCTCGCCCCCGTCGTAGCCGTTGAGGCTCCCCGACCTCCCGTCACCGAACTGCGCGAAGCCGACCCGGACGGTCACCCGCCAATCTCCCGTCAGCGGCGCCGAAGGACGCACCACCGTGCCGTCGGTGTGATCCGGCGAGGCGATCCGCAAGGCGCGGTTCTGCGGCTGCGCGGGATCCACCACCACCTGCGCGTGCGCGCTCACCGACCTCTGCGCGCTGCGGGTGTATGACTCCAGAGTGAGCCAGCCCTCTTCGCCGAAGGGCACCGTCACCCGGCGCCCGTCTGGCGCGAAGATGCCGCGCCCCGTGAAGTAGACGCCTTCATCCGAGAACGGGCCGTCGTCCGGCACTTCGTCTTCGCGCCAGGTGGCCTGCGGCAAGTCGGAGGAGAAGTCCTCGCGGTACAGCACGCGCCAGCCCGGCTCCCCGGGCGTGGGCGGATCACCCGGTCCTGGCTCCGTCGCGCCACCATCCACCGCGCCACCATCCACCGGCGGCCGCACGTCCACGCCGCCGTCCCGGGGGCCTCCCACCTGCTGGTCTGGCTCACCGGGCACAGGAGTGGGCGCAGGCTGAGTCGGCGGCGTACCCTGGCCGGGCGCAGGTTGGGGCATCCCTCCCCGCTCCGGGTCAGGCGCGCAGGTGCCAAGCACCGCCAGCGCGGCGACTACCCACCACAACTCAACGCGCTGCATCTTCCGCCTCACCTTCAGAAGGTAGGTCCGACGCGGGCAGCGGCACAGCGGGCGGGGGTTTGATGCGCCCCCGCCTTCGGGCCGTCGAGGCAGCCCACGCGGCTACGCGCGCCGGCGATTGGCGCGGCGCCACGTCCCGCCTCGTCCTTTCCTAGCCGCAGCCTTCGCTGGGGGCCGGGGGTGACTCGCCGGAGGTGCTGACGCCGGAGAGGGACGGCGCCTGGCCCGCGCCGCAGAGCACTCCCACCGAACGGCCGTTGGCACCCTGACCGCCCTGACCGCCGCGCTGCCCCTTTCCGCCGTGGCCGCCGGCCGCGCCCACGTAGGCCTGACCGTTGCCGCCCTGGCTGCCGCCCGCGCCGCCGAGGCCGCCGGGCAGCCCCTCCGAGCCTTCGCCGCCTTCGCCACCCTCGCCGCCGCCTGCGACGGTCACCGCCACGTTCTCGAGCACCGCGCCAGGGCTCTTCACGAGAATGAGCCCCACCGACCAGCCTCCCGGATGGCCACCTGCGCCACCGAACCCGCCACAGCCACCCGCCCCACCCGCGCCGCCGCCGCCGCCGACCCGGCACCAGGACTGGTTGACGGCGGTGTTGAAGTATTCGCTGCGGTGTCCGCTGGAGCCGCCGCCGCCGCCCTGACCCAGGGCGCCGGGGGTACCGGTCTGTCCCACGCCCTGCGCGACCGGGAAGTCTGCCGTGAAGGACACCGCCGGCATCCCCTGCGCACCGACAGCAGCGGGGCTCGCGTAGTCGGCACCGTTCTGCCCGGCGCCGAGCATGAAGGTCCCGCTGAAGCTGCTGAGACCACCGAGCGCGCCTTGCGTCGAATCGTCTCCCTTCACGAAGCCGTTGTCCGCGGAGCTGGTGGGCTTGAAGTTCGCGCCCCCCTTGCCGCTGCGGGTCGCCGTCGCGGTCTGGCCGGGGCACGTCGCGGTCACCGCCGCCCCGCCTGGCACGGTGCCGGCGCTGCCGCAGTGGGTGTGCGTTGCGGGCTGTCCGTTCGGACCGTCGGGCACGGTCCCCGAAGGCGCCGCGGCATCCGCGCCAGGGCCGCCGGGCTGGCCGCTCCCGACCGTGAAGGTGACGTCGCGCAGCTTCAAGACATCTGCGTCCACCAGGTGCGCCCCGGCGTTCATCGCGCCCTGCGCCGAGGCGGGCGTGGTGAGGTCCGCGGTGACGAAGTCGATGTTCGCGACCTCGGTGGGCAAGCTCAAGTCCTGCGCCACCAGCGCCACCAGCCGCCCGCTCTGCAGCGCGCTCGAAGGCACGGAGAAGGTGGGCCGCCGCGTCGCGTCCGGCAGCCACAGGGGGTAGCCGGTGAAGCCGCCGTAGACGGAGACGCCGCTCCGCAGCACCAACGGATGCGTCAGGGTGGGATTGCCGCCAATGATGATGGCCCGCGAACCCCGCGTGGCCGCCGCCTGCAAGGCCTCCTGAAGATTGAGGAACGGCGCCTCTCGCGCGCCGGTGTGGCTGTTGCCGGGGAACGCCGGGTCCACGAAGAGCACCGTGGCGTTGACCGAGCCGCCATCACACACCGCCGTCTGCTCGAGCACGCCGGTGAGCGCCACATCCCCACACGCCACCGGCGGCTCCGAACCCGCGGGCAGGCACTGGTAGTTGCCCAGGTCGCACAGGCCGCAGCGGACCTGCTCCCGCGGCAGGCACACGTTCTGGAAGGTGATGACCCCGTTCTGCAGCAGCGGCGCCGGGTCGCAGTACTGCTCGGCGCAGCCCTCACCGCACGCGCGCACGTCCTCGGGCTCGCAGTCCCCCGACGGGCAGGTGCAGGCGTGGGTCCCGCAGCTGACCGGCTGGTAGGCACACACGCCGTCGTTGCAGGCGGTCACCGTCTCGCAGGGCCGCTGCGGACAGTCGGTGGCGACGTTGCAGTCACACCCACCGCAGTCGAGCACGCCGCCACACCCGTCGAGCAGCGAGCCGCAGCTGATGCCTGCACTCTCGCAGGTGAGCGGCGTGCAGGGCGGCGTGACCGGCGGCTTGCCTGCGTCCGGAGGCCCCTCCTCCGGTGTCCCAGAGCAGGCAGCGAGTGCAGCGGCCGCGATGACCGCGAAGTACAGGACCGGCTTTCTCATGAACCCCTCCCGAAGACCGCCAAGCGTCGCGGTCAGATTCGAGAGGGCATCCTGCACCAACTCAGGCGCGTGCGTCCGCTCGCGTTCGTCAGCCGGCCTTCGCCCACCCGTTGGGCTCGAGCAGCCAGAAGGATCCGTCCGCGTCCTTCCTCAAGAACAGGCGTACGCGCCCGCGCTCCACCTTCAGGGCCGAGCTCTGTCCGGACGGCCCGCTCCATCCTGGCGGCCGGGAGGCCGTCTGGCGGAAGTGCACGTAGACGAGCCCTTCGCCCTTCTGCGCGGACTGCACCTGCGCCACGAAGTGCAGGTCCTTGCCGTCCTTCACGTCCACTTCGCGCTGGAACACCGCGAGCACCTCGCCCACGAGCACGCGCTGGGCCTGCTGTTCGAGTTCGTCGTCCGACTGGGGAGGCAGGGCCATCAGGAGCACCGGGGCAAAAGAGAGAGCGGGCCAGAGCATGCTCGCATTCTACGCGCTGGCAAGGGCGCGCATGGCAGCCAGCCTGTTGCCTCGGCGCCTGCGCGCCACCACCCCACTGGTAGGCACAACCTTTGCGAGGAGCTTCAGATGGCACGTGCAATTGCGACACAGGGAGTTGGAAACGAAGGCAGGACCGAGCCCTGGCGGCTCCGGTGGGGGGCCATCTTCGGTGGCACGTTCGTAGCGCTGGGGCTGTGGGCGCTGCTCTACGTCTTCGGGCTCGCCATTGGCCTGTCTTCGGTGGACGCAGCAGGCGGTCAACTCAACTTTCCGGGGCTCTTCACCGGCATCTGGGCGGTGGTGACGCCGCTCATCGCGCTGTTCGTAGGTGGCCTCGTCGCGGCGCGCACCGCGGGCGCGCAGGACCGCGGCTCAGGCGCCATTCACGGTCTGGTCCTCTGGGGCTTCGCCACGCTGCTCGGCGCCTTCGCGCTCTACAGCGTGACCACCGCGGTGATTGGCGGTGTGGCCAGTCTCGGCGGGAGCGCGGCGAGCGCTGCAGGGGGGGCGAACCCGGCGGGCATCGCCCAGTCTCTGAACATCAACTCCAACGAGCTCCTGCAGCCCATCAACCAGAAGCTCCAGGAGGGGGGACACGCGACCATCACCGCCAACCAGCTCGAAGCCACGGTGCAGGACGCGTCCGGCCGGATGCTGCAGCAGGGCCGGGTGGACCGCGGCATCATCGAGCAGTCCCTGGTGGCCAACACCAACCTGGACCAGCAGAGCGTCCGGGAGATCTCAGGGGACCTCGAGCAGCAGTTCAACAGCGCCATGGGCCAGGTCGAGCAGACCGCGGCGACAGTGGCGGAGGGGACCGGCACCGCGATGTGGGGCGTGTTCTTCGCCCTGCTCCTGGGGCTGGTGAGCGCGGTTCTGGGCGCCCTGGTCGGAACCAGCCGCAAGCAGGTGTCGCTCGCCAACGCGCAGCGGCCGGCGGCGCTCATCGGCGACGACGCGGGCCGCCCCCCTTCGGGTACCACCGACGTCACGGCCACCACGCGGCGCGGTGAGGTCTATCCGTAGGTCGACGGCGCATCTCGTGCCGGACTTGACCCTGGGGCGTGAGGTGGATTGAAGCTTCGCGCCCCATGCCCGACCGCCGCCGCATCCAGCAGAAGGCCGAAGCGCAGCGAAGGAAGATGCAGCAGAAGCTCGGCGCGGTGCAGCTGGCGCTGACCCGGGCGGCGGCGAAGGCGCAGCAGAGCGCGGCCGCAGGCGTCGAGAAGGCGAAGGCGCAGCAGCAGGCAGCGAAGGTGCGGCTGCAGAAGGCGCGGGTCCTGGCGCAGCAGGCCCGGGCCGCGGCGCTGCTGAAGATGCAGGCGGTCCGTCAGGCGCAGGCCGCGGTGAAGCAGGCCCAGGCGGCGGCCCGAGAAGGTATTGCGCTCCGCCAGAAGAAGAAGCGGCGCGTGGTGGTGACCTTCATCGAGGAGTAGCGGCGGGCTCGCACAGGCGCGCCAGGACCTGCCCCAGCGCGACGATGCGACGGCCCGCGCGCCCCTCCGCCCAGGCCGGCTCACCCGTCGCCTCGCGCGAAGCCGCCTGGTCCAGGCCGCCGGCCTTCGTCTTCGTGGCGCGCACGAACCGCTGCCGCAGATCCACCCAGGCATGTCCGGGCGCGTGCGGCGCCACCAGCGCGTGCGTGAAGTAGCCCCACCCGCCCAGCGCGTCCTGGGGCCGCAAGAACGCCCGCCACCTCTCCAGCGCCACCTCCCGCGGCTCGCCGGCGAGGATGCGCGCGTCCGACAGCTCCAGGTGGCCGGACGTCGTCTCGTCCAGGGGCGCCGCAGGCAGCATCAAGGCCTCGAAGCGCTCGGGCGTGCCTGCGCGCCAGGCCACCAGGTGGATGAGCTCATGGGGCCGGTGGCGCAGCCCGTCCGCCGGCAGCGGGTTGGACTCGGCGTAGACCAGCACCAGCCCGGCTTCCACCCGCGCGCGCAGCTCGGCGGCGACGTTCTGCGCCGGCGAGGGACGCCGCGGCTTCTTCTTCGTGTAGCGGGAGGGCCCGGTGCGGTCCGCCTGGTGGGCGAGCTGCGTGTCCACCATCCAGTCGAAGGGCCGCAGCAGCGCGCGGAACCGCGCGTCGTCGCCTTCGAGCCGGCCCAACACCTCGCTCACCGCTTCAATGGTGGCGAGGCAGTGCTCCGCCGGCTCCTTGCGGATGCGGTAGTTGCCGGGGCGCTCGGGCCGGAACATCACCTTCGGCAGCCTCTGCAGCGAAGGGTTCACCCGGATGAGCTTGCGCGCCAAAGGCCAGGTGCCGTCCACCACCACCAGCGTCTTCAGTTCGCCGGGCGCGAGCGCGCTCACGTCCTTCGCGCCTTCGCCGGGGAAGAGCAGGAAGGCGCCGGGCGTCTCGCACAGCGCGTCGATGCGCGGGTCTCCGGCGAACTCGATGCCCACGTGCAACTCCGAGTTCGGCAAGGACAGGTGCGCCATCCGCGCGGTGCCAATGGGCATCCGCCGCTCGCGCAGGTGCTGCAGGAACACCACCCGGGTCTTCGACTCCAGCCGGGGCAGCTTCTCGCAGAAGCAGACGCGCTCGGGCCGCAGGCACTGGCGGCACAACACGCGGTGCTGGGTTGGAGCGTCAGACGCGAACATCGAAGGAGCGCCCATTTGCCCCGGGGCGCCTCCCGAGTAAAGCGCGGGACACTCCGCGGCCCTCCACAGCCTGCTCGGCTGCCGGCCCCCGTCGCGCGGGCGATAGGTCATGCCGCGGTGCGGCGGGTTCGGTTGACATCCGAGTCGAACGGGGACAAGAGGGCTCGGTCCACTCTGGGAGACACAAGCGAATGAGCATCCGGATCCGGAAGGTCGCCGTCCTGGGCGCAGGCGTGATGGGCAGCGGCATCGCCGCGCACCTCGCCAACGCAGGCATCCCCTCGCTGCTGCTCGACATCGTCCCGCCCAAGGCGGCCGAAGGAGAGAAGACCGACTCGAAGGCGTTCCGAAACAAGTTCGCGCTGGGCGCCCTGGCGGGCCTCAAGAAGCAGAAGCCGGCGCCGCTGTTCTCCGCCGCCGCGCTGGACCTCATCGAGGTCGGCAACCTGGAGGACGACCTGGGCCGGCTCGCCGAGGTCGACTGGGTGGTGGAGGTGGTCAAGGAGGACATGGCCATCAAGCAGGCGACCTTCGCGAAGGTGGAGGGCGCCATCCGCCCGGGCACCATCGTCTCCTCCAACACCTCGGGGCTCTCCATCGTCGGGATGCTCGAGGGGCGGGGCGCGGACTTCCGGCAGAACTTCCTCGTCACCCACTTCTTCAACCCCGTCCGCTACATGAAGCTCCTGGAGCTGGTGGCGGGCCCGGACACGAAGCCCGAGGTGATGCGGGCCCTGCACGCCTTCGGCGAGGAGGTGCTCGGCAAGGGCATCGTCTACGGGAAGGACACCACCAACTTCATCGCCAACCGCATCGGCGTGTACGGGATGATGCGGACCATCTCCGAAATGCAGAAGGCGGAGCTGACCGTCGAAGAGGTGGACAAGATCTTCGGCCCGGCCATGGGGCGGCCAAAGTCCGCCGTCTTCCGCACCGCGGACATCGTGGGCCTGGACACCTTCATCCACGTCGCCCAGAACTGCTTCGACACGCTGAAGGGGGACGAAGAGCGGGACGTCTTCCAGATTCCCCCGTTCCTCACCGAAATGGTGAAGAAGGGCTGGCTGGGCGACAAGAGCGGTGGGGGCTTCTACAAGAAGGAGAAGAAGGGCGGCGCGAAGGAGATCCTCGCGCTGGACCTGTCCTCGCTCGAATACCGGCCGCAGCAGAAGGTCCGCTACGACAGCCTCGGCGCCGCGAAGGACGTGGAGAACGTCAAAGAGCGCGTGGTCACGGTGATGAAGGGCGAGGACAAGGCGGCGAAGTTCGCCGAGCGCGTCACCCTGGACGTCCTGGCCTACGCGTCGCGGCGCATCCCCGAGATCGCCGATGACCTCGTGAACATCGACCGCGGGATGCGCTGGGGCTTCGCCTGGGATCTCGGCCCCTTCGAGGCCTGGGACGCGTACGGCGTTGCGGCCGGCGTGGAGCGGATGAAGGAGTTGGGGCTCCAGCCGGCGAAGTGGGTGGAGGAGATGCTCGCCACCGGCCGCACCTCCTTCTACGCGGTGGACGGCACCCGCGAGACCTTCTGGGACGTCGCGTCCAGGAGCGCGAAGCCCCTGGCGGAGAACCCGCGGACGCTGCGCGTGGAGTACCTCAAGCGCGGCAACCAGAAGATCAAGGGCAACGACGGCGCCACCCTCTGGGACATGGGCGACGGCTGCACGCTGCTCGAGTTCCACTCCAAGATGAACAGCATCGACGACGCCATCATCGAGATGATGAACGCGGCGCTCGACGAGACGGAGGCGAACCACAAGGCGCTCGTCATCGGCAACGACGGGACCAACTTCTCCGTGGGCGCAAACCTCATGGCGCTCTTGTGGGCGGTGAACTCGGACGACATGGCCAGCGTGGAGAAGCTGGTCTCCGAGTTCCAGAAGGTGAACCAGAGGATGCGCTACTCGCCGGTGCCGGTGGTGACCGCGCCGTTCGGGCTCACCCTGGGCGGCGGCGCCGAGGTCACCATGGGCGGCAACGCGGTGCAGGCGGCGGCCGAGACGTACATGGGGCTGGTGGAGGTGGGCGTGGGCCTCATCCCCGGCGGCGGCGGCAACCTCCAGCTGCTCCGGAACGTCTTCGGGCCGTACGCCGCGGACAAGGACTTCGACGCGCTGCCGTTCTTGAAGAAGGTGTTCCTCTCCATCGGCACCGCGAAGGTGGCCGTCAGCGCCGAAGAGGCGCGCGAGGCCGGGTTCCTGGGCCCGGACAACGGCATCTCCCTGAACCGGGACTTCCTGCTCAGTGACGCGAAGGGCCGCGCGCTGGGCATGGCCAACGCCGGCTTCCGGCCGCCGCGCAAGACGTTCTTCCGGCTGCCGGGCGCGTCCGGCGCGGCGACCATCGACATGCTGCTGTACGACATGCAGCTCAACAACCAGATCTCCCCTCACGACCGGCTCATCGGCCGGAAGCTGGCGCGGGTGCTCACCGGCGGTGACACCTCGGCGGGGAACCTCGTCTCCGAAGACCGGCTCCTGGAGCTGGAGCGCGAGGCCTTCTTGAGCCTCCTGGGTGAAGAGAAGACCCGCGCGCGGATGATGCACATGCTCGAGAAGGGCAAGCCGCTGCGGAACTAGGCGCCCGCCGTTAACGAACCCGTTCAAGCCGTTCGAGCAAGAGACGAGGACACAGACATGTCGAACCCACGAGTCGCCATTGCCACCGCGGTCCGCACGCCGTTCACCCGCGCGCACAAAGGAGAGCTGAAGGACACCCGGCCGGACACGCTCGCCGCGCACGTCATCCGGGAGGCCGTCGCCGGGGTGAAGGGGCTGGACCCGAAGGAGATCCAGGACGTCATCCTCGGCTGCGCCATGCCGGAGGCCGAGCAGGGCATGAACGTGGCGCGCATCGCCG
>CAZQVZ010000057.1:0-19833 GCA_964596895.1 uncultured Myxococcaceae bacterium | reverse complement strand
GAGACCGCCCAGGCGGCCGAAGCCTGGGCGCAGGCGGGGCGGCTGGAGAAGGCGTCCGTCAACAACGAGCGCGCGGGCAACCTCAAGCTGGCCGCCGAGCAGGCGGAGAGCGTGGGGGAGCTGGACCGGGCGCAGGATCTCTTCCGGCGCGCGGGCGACACCGGGAACATGGAGCGCGTCGCGGCCCTGCCCAGGCTCTCCCCTGAAGAACGCAAGAAGCTGCGGCCCACGCCCGAGCAGGAGGCGGAGGACAAGGAGCACGAGGACGCGCAGAGCGAGGCGGCGTCCCACCAGGCTTCGCCCCCAGAGCCGGAAACGGCCGCCCAGGCGGAAGGCGAACCCGAAGCCGAAGCCGCCCCGGCGGAACCTGCGCCCGGCGCCCCTGAGGCCGCAGGCCCTCCGGGCGACCCGGCGAGCCGCCCCGAAGGGCAGTGATTCTGCATCTTTATACGGCGTCGGTGAATTGCCGGTGGCGCCGGGCGGGGGCTAGAGTGCGCCCGTCCAGACATGGAAAACATTACGCAGGACGCGCAGTTCCGTGAGGCCGAGGCCTCATTGGAGCGGGCCGGGCGCGTCGACGAGCTGATCCGGCTGTACGAAGGTCGCGCCCGGCAGCTTCCGGTGCACGAAGAGGCGTCGCGAATGCTCTTCCGGGCAGGAGAGCTCGCGCGGGATCGCCAGAAGGATCTCCCCCGCGCGGAGGCGCTCTTCCGGCGCGCCGCGCTCGCCGCGCCCGGACGCCGCGAACCGCTGATTGGCCTCAAGGCGCTGCTCGAGTCCCGGCAGGACGCGCAGGGGCTGGCGGAGACGTTGGAGCGGCTCGCCGCTTTGTGCACAGGCGCGGACGCAGGCGCCCTGTGGCTGCGCGCCGCGGACCTCTACGAGCAGAAGCTCTCCCGCCGCGAGCGGGCGATGTTGTGCTTCCAGTCCGCCACCCGCGCGGACCCCGAGGCGCCGGAGGCCTGGGAGCGGCTGTTGTCGCTGCTGTTCGGGGAGCGCCGCCTCGAGGCCGCGTTCGACTGTCTCGAGCGGCTGCGCGCCTCGTCTCCCGGCTCGGCGAAGCCCGGGCCGTACGTGGCGCTCGCAGAGCTGACGGTGGATGACCCGCCCCGCCACGCGCTGGGGCAGCGCGCGCTGGAGGTGGCCCTGGCGCTGTCACCCGAGGACGGCGCGGCGCAGGGCGCGCTCGCCGCCCTCACGTCCATGCCGGAGGTGTGGCGCACCCGGGTGCGCGAGCTTCGGCAGGCCTCCCAGGAGGAGCGGGACCGCAAACAAGCGGCGTGGCTGTCCCTGGCAGTGGCGAGGCTCCATCTCGCCTACGACCCCCAGGCGAAGGCCAAGCTGCACGACGCGCTGGACCGCTGCTTCCTGCTCTGGCCGGCCATGCCGGACGCGGTCTCGCTGCTCGTCTGCGTGGCCGAAGCCGAAGGCAACGTGATGGACGCGGAGGCGCGGCTCGGGAAGATGGCGCGCGCCACCAAGGAGCGGCACGCGCAGGCGGAGCTGTTCCTGGCCCTGGGCGGGCTGCGGCTGACCAGGCTCAACGACACCGCCGGCGCGCTGGAGGCGTACCTCGCGGCGGGGGAGGCAGAGCCCTCGCGGCCGGACGCGGCGAACCTCGCGGCGGAGCTGCTCATCGACGCGGGGAAGGTCGCGGACGCGGTGGCCCTGTACGAGCGGCACCTGGGCGCCCTGCGTGACCGGCAGGCGGAGATCTCCTTGCGGCTGCGGCTGGCGCGGCTGTGCCAGTCCGAGCTGCGCGCGCCGGAGCAGGCGCAGAGGCACCTCGAGGCGGCGCTGGCGCTCGAGGCCACGAGCGCGAACGCCTCGTTCGAGTTGTGCCGGATCCTCGCCGAAGCCGAGGACGCGGACGGCGTGGGGAAGCACCTGGAGCTGGCGCTGATGGCGCCCCGGCCGGTGAAGGAGCGGGTGGCGCTGTGCGAGAGCGCGGCCCTGCTCGAAGAGGAGCGGGACGACCCGGCGGCGGCGCTGGACGCCCTGTGCCGGGCGCTCGCCATCGATCCGGGCAACGAGTCTCTGGTGCAGTCTGCGCGGGCGTACGCGGATCAGGCGGGCGCGCATCGGGCGTTCGCGGACGCGCTGCAGCGGGCGGCGCACCTGGCTGGTGAGGCGGCGGCGACGAGGCTCTGGCGGCAGCTCGCGCAGCTGTTGGCGTCACCCCTGGCGGCGCCCGAGGAGGCCGTGGCCGCGTGGGGCGAGGTCCTGAAGTCCGCCCCCGAGGATGAAGAGGCCCTCGTCGCGGTGGCGGCGCTCGAGCGAAGCCTGCCCGTGGCCGCACAGGCGGGCGCAGGCGCGGCCGCCGGGGAACCCCCCGGCCAGCGCGCGGCAAACGCCCCGTTGGACGACCTCGCCCAGGCGCGGGCGGCGCTCGCGGCTTCACCGGAAGACCTCACGCTGCTCCAGAAGGTAGGCGCGCTCGCGGCCTCGTCGGAGGACTGGGCGCTCTTGGCGGAGGTCACCCAGACCCTGGCGCGGGTGAGCGAAGACGCTGCCGCCGCGCGCGCGTGGAAGAGCCGGCTGGCGCACCTGTACGCGGAGCGGCTGGACCGGCCGGAGGACGCGGCGGCGCTGTACCTGGGGCTGGTGGAGGACGGCGAGACGGGCGCTGAGCTCACGCAGGCGCTCGAGCGGCTGCAGCGCACGGGCGTGCGCGAAGCGGAGATCGCCTCGGCGCTGGTGAGGCTGTACGGCCAGTCCGGAGACCACCCGCGCCAGGCCGGCGCGCTCCTGGTGCAGCTGGGCGCGGCCACCGGCCCGAAAGAGCAGAAGCGGCTGGCGACGGCGCTGGCGGAGCTGCACGAGCGGCACCTTCTGGACGGGCGCGGGGCGCTCGGCTTCTACGGGAAGGCGCTGGCGGCGGACCCCCATGACGAAGGGCTGCGGCAGGCGGCCATCCGGCTCGGGCAGGAGCTGGGCGCGGAGCGGGAGCTGGTGCGGCTGCTGCTGGACGTGGGCGCGCGCGCGCAGGATCCGGACATCGCCTCGGCGGCGTTCGGCGAGGCGGCGGACTTCGCCGAAGGCGCAGAGCTCGCCGAGGAGTCGGTGCGGGCCCTGCAGTCCGCCCTGATGAGCCAGCCGGGTTCGCACCCGCTGTTCACGCGGCTGTTGGCCACGCTGCGGCGGCAGAAGAAGCTCGCCGAGGCGGAGGAGCTCCTCTCCCGCCGGGTGGACCGGGAGCAGGGCGCGGCGCGCGCGGAGCTCTACGCCTTGTGGTCGGAGGTGAAGGCCGAGGCGGGAAGGCCGCAAGAGGCGGCAGCGCTCCTGGAGCAGGCGGTGAGCGCCGGCTTCGACCGGGCCGAAGGGCTGGGGCGCCTGGTGGCGCTCTACGAGCAGGCCGGACAGATGGACGAGTTGGCCCAGGCGCTGTCGCGGCAGGTCGTGGACCTGCGCGAGCGCGGGGACGAAGACGCGGCGGCCAGGCTCAGCCTGCGCCGCGCGCAGGTGCTGGAGGCATCGTTGGGAGACAGGCAGGCGGCCGTGAAGAACTACCGGGAGCTGCTCGAGCAGCGCCCCTCGGATCCGGACGCGCTGGCGGCGCTGGAGGGGCTGCTCGAAGACCCCGAGGGCGGGCTGGAGGCGGCGCGCGCGCTGGTGCCTGCGTGGACGGCGCAGAACGAGCACCGGAAGCTCGTGGCCACCCTGGAGCGCATCGCGCAGCTGGCGCCCCAGGTGGGCGAAAAGGTGGACGCGCTCGGAAAGGCGGCGGAGGTGCACCTCGTGCATCTGCGCCAGCCGGAGATGGCGTTCGCCGCGCTCGCCCGCGCGGTGGCGCTCACCCCTTCGGACCTGGCGCTTCGGGCCCGGGCCCGGCAGGCCGCGGAGGACGGGGATCTGCTGGCTGAATACGCCGAGCAGCTCGAGGAGCTCGTGGAGGGCGCCGAAGAGCGCGCCCTGAAGATCTCGCTCAAGCGGGAGATGGCGGAGCTGTACGAGAAGAAGCTGCAGAACCGCGACGGCGCCATCTCCGAGCTGCGGGGCATCCTCACCCTGGAGCCGTCGAACGGGGACGCGCTGCGCGCGCTGCAGCGGCTACACCGCGCGCAGGACGAATGGGCGGCCCTGGCCGAGGTGCTCGAGCAGCTCGCGCACGCGGCGGAGGCGCCTTCGGACCGCATCGCCGCGTTCCGGGAGGCGGCGGCCCTGCACGAAGAGAAGCTGGGTGATCCGGAGAGCGCGCAGGCCGCGTGGCGGCGCATCGCCGAAGGGGACGCCCTGGACCGGGAGGCGGCGACGGCGCTGGACCGCCTCTACGTGGAGCTGAACCGGCCAGAAGATCTGGCGTTCGCGCTGGAGCTGCGGCGGGCGCAGGAGGGGCAGGGGCCCAAGGGCCGAGACCTCACCTTCCGCCTGGCGCAGCTTCGCCACGAGCGGCTCTCCGACGGCGCAGGCGCCCTCTCCTTGTACAGGCAGATCCTCGAAGGCGACGCCGCCCATCCCGGCGCCCGCGAGGCGCTGGAGGCGCTCGCCCGCTCGGAGGATCCGCTCGGCGCGTCCGCGCTGGAGATCCTGGACCCGGCGCTCGCGCGCACGAAGGAGCACGCGCGCCGGGTGGCCATCCGCGAAGCGCGGCTGCTCTTCGCGCTCTCCTCCGAGCGGGCCGCGCTGGAGGCAGAGATCCGCCGCATCAGCGAGGTGGACATGGGCCAGCCGGAGTTGGCCTTCATGTCCGCGCTCAAGGCCTTCGCGCAGGACGGCTCGGACCGCACCGCCCTGCAGCCGGAGCTGGAGCGGCTGGCGAAGGTGACCGGGTCCTTCGACGAGCTGGCGGAGATCTACGAATCCGCGGCCGACGAGCTGGAGCCGGGGGACCCGCAGCTGCTCGGCCTTCTGCGCCGGGCGGCGGAGCTGCGCGAGCACTTGGGCGAGGTGGACGAGGCCACGAGGCTCTGGAAGTTCGTGCTGGAGGAGGCGCCGCAGGACAAGCAGGCCCTGAGCCAGCTCTCGAAGCTCTACGCGCAGTCGCAGAACGCCCGGAACCTCTCCGAGGTCTACGCAAAGCAGGCGCAGCTCGCCGCAGACCCCGCCGAAAAGGCCGCGCTGCTCGCGAAGGCGGCGCAGGCGTACGAAGAGGCCGGGGACGACGCGGGCGCCATCGAGGCGTGGCAGTCGGTGCTGGCGCTGGGGCCGGACGTTCCGGCGCTGCAGGCCCTGGACCGGATCTTCGGCCGGCTCAAGCGGCACGAAGACGCGTGCGAGGTGCTCCGCCAGCTCGCCGCGCTGACCGAGGCGCCCGGGGACAAGGCAGATCTGCTGGCGCGCAGGGCGCAGCTCCTGGAGGCGCTGGAGGCGCACGCGGACGCGGTGGACGAATACGCGGCGGTGCTCGGGCACGAGCCCACCCATCCCGCGGCCATCTCCGGGCTGGAGCGGCTCCTGTCCGCGGAGGCGGTGCGGGTCCGGGTGGCGGAGCTCCTGGAGCCGGTCTACCGCAGCGGGAACGACACGCGGAGGTTGTGCGAGGTCCTGGACGTGCGGCTCTCGGTGGCCACCGACGAGCGCCGGGTGCCGCTTCTGGGCGAGGTCGCGGTGCTGCGCGAGTCTCTGGGCGAAAAGCAGCTCGCCTTCGCGGCGCGGCTCCGGGCCTTCGTGGACGCGCCCTCCGACGCCCAGGTGCGCGGGGAGCTGGAGCGGCTGGCGGCGGACACCGGCGCCTTCGAAGAGCTGGCGGCGGCCTACGAAGACCGGCTCGAGCGCGGCGCAGACGAAGCGTTGACCCTGTACTTGTGGAAGGCGCTCGGCACCATCTACGGCGAGCGGCTGTCGCGGGAGGACCTCGCGGCGAGGGCGCTGGAGGAGGTGGCGAAGCGGCTGCCGAAGGACCTCACCACGCTCGACGCCCTGGCGCGCATCTACAAGAAGCGCAGCGCCTTCCGGGAGCTGGTGCACGTGATGCGCCGGCAGGTGGGGGCGCAGCCCAACGTCGAAGAGCAGGTGAACATCCTCTACGAGCTCGGCGGCATCGCCGAAGAGCAGCTCGGGGACCGGGACATCGCCGCCAAGTGCTACGGGGCCATCCTGGACAGGAAGCCGCAGGACGCCAACGCCTTCGGGCTTCTGGGCCGGGTGCTGCAGGCCTCGGAGCGGTTCGAGGAGCTGGCGGCGCTGTTCGAAAGGGAGATCCAGCTCGCCGGGGCGCAGAACGCGCAGGAGCTGGCGCTGGAGCTGCGGGTGCGGCTGGGGCGGCTGCGCATCTCACGGCTGGATGACCCGCGCGGCGGGCTGGAGCTGTTCAAGGAGGTCCTGCGCATGAAGCCGCAGCACGCCGGCGCGGTGGGCGCCCTCGAGGAGCTGGCCCGAAGTGAGAGCCCGCTTCGGGGCGAAGCGGCGACCGCGCTGGAGCCGGTCTTCGCGGACGGCGGAGACCACCTCAAGCTGGTGCAGATGCTGGAGTCGCGCGCGTCGAGCGAGCCGCGGCCGCAGGAGAAGGCGGCGCTGTTGCGCCGGATGGCGGAGCTCTACAGCGGGCAGCTCGACAGTCCGGAGCAGGCGTTCATCACCGCCTCGCGGGCCCTGCGCGAACTGCCGGACGACGGCGAAGCGCTGCAGATGTGCCTCGCGTGGGCGAAGCCCGCGGACGCCGAGGAGGCGTTGACTGAAATCCTGGAGGAGGTCGCGCCCAGGGCCACCTCCCCGCAGGCGCGCGCGGCCCTGTACCGCGCGCTCGCCCAGCTCAAGGAGCGGGAGGGCGAGGCGGCCTTCGCCATTGAGGCGTGGCGCCGGGTGCTCGAAGCCGCGCCGCAGGACGCGGAGGCGCTGGGCACCATTGGCCGGCTGCTCGAGGCGGAGAACCGCGGCGGGGAGCTGTTGGAGGTCCTCAAGCGGCAGCTCGCCCAGACCGAAGATGGGGCGCAGCGGGCGGACCTGCTCTTCCAGATGGGCTGCCTGCAGGCAGACTCGCTGGGTGACAAGCCCTCGGCGCTCACCACCTTCCGGCGCCTCCTCGAGGTGCGGCCAGAGGACGCGCGCACGCTGACGCGGCTGGATGCGCTCTGCGAGGAGCTCGGACGCTGGCCGGAGCTGGCGGACGTGCTCTCGCGGAGGCTGGAGCTGGCCAGGGACGATGCGTCCTTGCAAGACGCCCTGCGCTTCCGGCTCGGGCAGGTGCGCGAGGCGAAGCTGCATGACCGGGTGGGCGCTTTGGACCTGTACACCGAGCTGCTCGCGAAGGACGCGCGGCACGAGGGCGCCCTCGGCCGGGTGGAGGCCCTGGTCGAACGCGAGCCGCAGAACCTCACCGCGTCCGACGTGCTCTTGCGCGCGTACCGGGAGCAGGGGAACGCCGCGAAGCTCGCGGAGCTGCTCGAGGCGCGGGCCTCCGCCAGCGTGGACGGCGACGAGCGCAAGGCGTTCCTGGTGGAGCTCGGCAACCTGCGCCTGGACGGCCAGGACGAGCCGGAGTTGGCGTTCATGGCCTACATGCGCGCCTTCCGGGATGATCCCAACGACGCGGACGTGCGCGCGCTGCTGGAGCGGAGCGCGGACGCGGCGAAGGCCTGGGACGAATTGGCCGGCGTCTACGAGGAGGACCTCCCGCGCATCGCCGAGGCCCAGGATGCCGCCTTGCTGTGCCTGAAGCTGGGGCACCTGTGCGACGTCCGGCTGGGCGAACCGGAGCGCGCGGTGGGCTGGTACGAGCGGGCGCGGACCTTGTCCCCGGAAGTCTGGGAGGGGGCGCTGCCCCAGCTCGACAAGCTCTACAACCAGCTGTCGCGCGGCGAGGAGATGGCGGAGGTCCTCTCGCTGCTCGCGCAGCGGGCGAAGGATCCCCACGAGCAGGTGGGCTACCTCTTCCGGCTCGGGCAGATCGCCCAGGAGATCCTGGACAGCCCGGACCGCGCGGCGGACGCCTACCAGCAGATCCTGGAGCTCGACCCCTCGCACCTCGCCTCGGCGCGGCTGCTCGAGGAGCTGTACGAAGAGCTCGGGCACGCGGACCGGCTGCTCAAGGTGCTCGAACACCTGAAGGACCGGGTGCAGGGCGCCGAGCGCGAGCGGGTGCTGAACCGGATGGCGCAGGTCTCCGCGGAGTCCATGGGGGACTTCTCCTCGTCCATCGCCATCTACCGGGATCTTCTGGCCCGGAACCCGCGCAACGAGCAGGCCTTCGCGGCGCTGGAGTCCCTCCTCGAGAAGGGCGGCCACCACGAAGAGCTGCGGGCGCTCTTGTCGCAGAAGCTGTCGGCCACCATCGACCCTCGCGAACTGGTCCGGCTGAACGACCGGCTGGGCCGCGTGGTCTGGAAGCTGGAGGAGAAGCCCGAGGAGGCGGTGCCGTACTTCAAGGCGGCGCTGGAGCGGGACGCGCGGCACAAGGGCGCGCTGGAGGCCCTGCGCGACATCTTCGAGTCCACCGCCAAGTCGGATGACCTGGTGGTGATCCTGCGCCGCCTGGTGCCCCTGGCGGAGGACGCCGGCGGGGTGAAGGCCCTGCGGATCAGGTTGGCGGAGTTGCTCTGCACCATGAACCGGCGCGAAGAGGCGCTGGACGCGGGCCGCAGGGCGCTGGAGGTGGAGCCGCACACGCCCGCAGAGCTGGACCGGGTGCTGCCCATCTTCACGCAGCTTCGCGCGTTCCCGGACGCGGTGCGGACCCTGGAGCTGCGCGCGGAGGCGGAGCTCGGCTCCGAGCAGAACGACGCCGCGGTGGGGACCCTCTTCGAGGTGGTGGAGCTGTGGCGGGGCCCTGCGCAGAAGCCGGAGAGCGCCGGCGCGGTGCTGGAGCGGATCCTGGAGCTGGATCCGGCGAACCGGAAGGCCTACGAGCAGGCCCGCGAGCACTTCTCGAAGCACAAGGACTGGCGCGCGTACGCGCAGGTGACGGACCGGTACCTCCCGCACCTGGTGACCGACGAGGAGCGGCTGAACACGCTGCGCGAGTTGGCGGGGGTCCAGGAGGGCAAGCTCGGCCAGAAGGACACCGCCTTCCTCACCTGGTGCCGGGCGCTGCAGCAGGACGCGTCGGTGCCCCAGGTCCGCGAAGAGGTGGAGCGGCTCGCCGAGGAGACCGGGAGCTTCGACGAGTTGGCCGCGGTCTACGAGCAGGTGGCGGACGATCTGCCCCGCGGGCCCCTCGCGGAGAAGCTCTACGCGGTCCTCGCGAAGGTGCAGGACGAGAAGCTCGACGATCCGGCGGCGGCCGAAGCGGCGCTGCGGAAGATCCTCGAGTTCGATCCCACCAACTCCGTGGCGCTCGACGCCCTGGCGCAGATGTTCGCGCGGCGCGGGCGGAACAAGGAGCACATCGTCGCGCTCGAGCAGCAGCTCGAGGCGGCCGGCGGCATCGAGGCGCGCAAGGAGATCCTGCTGCAGATCTCCCGCGTCTTCGACGAGCGCCTTTCGGACCCGGCGGAGGCGGCGGCGGCCCTGGAGCGGGCCCTGGAGTTGGAGGCGGACCCGCAGACGCTGGGGACGCTGGTGGAGCTGTACCGGCGGCAGAAGGCGCACGCCCAGGCCGCGTCCACGCTCATCCGCTGGCGGGACCTGTGCGAGGCGCCGGAGGAGCGGGCCCGGCTGCAGGCAGAGGTCGCGCAGATCTACGAGCGGGACCTCGAGGACGACGAGGCGGCCATCGAGGGGTACCGGCAGGCCCTGGAGTTCGACCCCACCCACCGCGACGCGCTCGCGAGCCTGGAGCGGCTGTACACGAAGCTGGACCGCCCCGCGGATCTGCTCGCGGTCTACGAGCGGCAGATAGAGGTCACCGCCGACTGGCGCGAGAAGGTGAAGGTGCTCTTCAAGAGCGCCGGCATCTGGGAGGACAAGTACCAGAACCTCGCCAACGCGGACGCGTGCGTGGAGGGCGTGCTCTCCCTGGACCCCCAGAACCTCCAGGCCATTCGC
The DNA here is from genome assembly GCA_964596895.1 of uncultured Myxococcaceae bacterium. Classification (GTDB taxonomy): domain Bacteria; phylum Myxococcota; class Myxococcia; order Myxococcales; family Myxococcaceae; genus JAFAFL01. Next base: position 9,972 of record CAZQVZ010000057.1, on the reverse strand, counting down.
GGGCTGGAGCGGCTGCGGCGGGCGCAGGAGCGGTGGGAGGACCTCATCGGGGTGCTCGAGCACCACGTGGGCCTGGCCACCACGCCCGGTGAGCAGAGCGAGCTGTGCGTGCAGATGGGCGAGGTCTGGCACCAGCAGCTGCGGCAGGTGGACCGCGCGGTGGCCAACTTCCACCGGGCGCTGGAGCTCAATCCCCAGAACCGCGAGGCGATGCACTCGCTCGGCAACCTCTACGAGCGCTCCGGCAACTGGCCCTTCGCGCTGGACATGATGGGCCGCGAGGCCGAGGTGCTGGGCGCAACCCCTGAGGCGGTGGAGCTGTACCACCGGATGGGGAAGATCAACGAGGACATGCTGCTCGACCCCGCCAGCGCCCGCGCCGCATACGAGGCGGCCCTGCGCATCGATCCCGGGTACCTGCCGTGCATCCGCGCGCTCAAGGGCATCCACGAGATCGAAAAGGACTGGGACGCGTACCAGCGGGCCCTCGTCCAGGAGGCGACGCAGACCGAGGACCCGGAGGCGAAGAGCCGGGCGTACATCGAGGTCGCGCGCTTCTTCGGGGAGAAGAAGGAGGACCGGGACGAAGCGCAGCGCCACTTCGAAGAGGCGCTCAAGCACGTGCCGGACGCGGTGGAGGCCGCCAGGCCCCTGGCCGACATCTACGTGGCGAAGGAGGAGTGGGCGGGCGCCGAGAAGATGCTGGACATCGTCGCGGTGCAGATGGCCCGCAGGGCGGAAGCAGAGGCGGACGAAGGGCTCGCGCGCGAGCTGTGCCGGCAGCTCTACCGGCTGGGCTACGTGTCCGAGAAGCTCGGCAAGAAGGAGAAGGCGCTGGGCGCCTACGAGAAGGCCTGGCAGCTCGACGCCACCTACCTCCCGGCGCTGGAGGGTCTGGGGAATCTACTGGTGCAGCACCAGCGGTTCGACGAGGCGCTCAAGGTCTACCAGACCATCCTCATCCACCACCGGGACGACCTCACCGACCTCGAGGTGGTGGAGATCTACTGGCAGCTGGGCGACATCCAGGTGCAGGTGGGCCAGGGCGAGCGGGCGCTGAACCACTTCGAGAAGGCGCTCGCCATCGACCCCGGCCACGACCCGTCCCTGCGCTCGCTCATCGCGCTCGCCGAGGCGGGCAACGACTGGGAGAAGAGCGCCCAGCACCGGCACGCGCTGGTGGCCGTGCTCGAAGGTGAGCAGCGCTTCGAGGCCTGCGTGGAGCTGGGCAGGCTCGCGAAGGACAAGCTGTCGGATCCGTTCCGCGCCATCGACGCGTACCTCGCCGCGCACAAGCTGCAGCCGCTGGCGCTGGACGTGATGGACGCCCTGTACGTCCTGTACCGGGAGACGCGGCAGGGGCAGAAGGCGGCGGAGATCCTCGAGAAGATGCTGGGCAGCGAGGAGCTCCGGCAGAGCCCCCGCATCAAGCGGGTGTGGTTCGCGCTCGGGGAGATCTGCCGGGACGAGCTGCGCGAATACGACCGCGCGGCCATGGCCTTCAACGCGGCGCTGGACGCGGACCCGAGGTTCGTGGAGGCCTTCGCCGCGCTGGAGGCGATGCTCGGTGAGCAGGGCCAGTGGCGCGCGCTGGAGGACAACTACGCGCGGATGATCCAGCGGCTGCCCAAGACCCCGGACACCCACCAGGCGCGCATGCACCTGTGGCGGGCGCTCGGAGATCTCTACCGGCAGGTGCTCAAGGATCCGCAGAACGCGTTTTTGGCCTACCAGGCCGTTTCGCGCGGCCTGCCGGAGGACGTGACCGCGCAGGAGACCTACGCGGAGTTGGCCACCGCGCTGCCGGGGCAGGAGACCGAGGCGCTGGCGGCGTGGCGCAGGGCCTTGCCCGGAACCTCCCAGCCCGGGAAGGTGGTGCACGCGCTGGTGGAGTTGCACGGCCGGCGCAAGGCCTACGACGAGGTCTGGCTCGCCGCGCAGGTGGCGCAGGGGCTCATCGGCGAGGTGGGCAAACATGAAGAGGAGGTGCTCCGCAAGCTCGCGCCGTACGCGAAGAAGCGGGAGCAGGCGCAGCAGCCCCTGACGGACCGGCTGTGGCGTTCGCACCTGTTCCACCCGCGGGTGCGCGGCCCCATCGCCGACGTGATGGCGATCCTCTTCGATCAGGTGGGGCACCACTTCGCGGCGCCGCACGCGCAGTACCAGCTGAACCCCCGAAAGCACCGCATCGACGTGGCGGGGTCGCCCGTCCTGCAGGTGCACCAGTACCGGTACGTCTCGCGGCTCTTGGGGATGGAGGCGGTGGAGCTGTATTCACCGTACCTGGTGGCCACGCTGGAGCGGATGGAGAAGCGCTCCAACGACCCGGCCCCGGAGCCGCTGGTGGGCGTGGAGATCTGCCACACCCACCCGGTGTGCCTCAAAGTGGGGGGCCGCTTCTTCCCGCGGGACACCAACGAGGTGACCCAGAAGGAGCTGCTCTACCAGCTGGGCCGCACCTTCGCGCTGCTGCGCCCGGAGTTGGCGCTCTCGCAGCGGCTGGCGGCGGAGAAGCTGGAGGCGCTCCTCCAGGCGGCCATCTCGCTGTCGCAGCGGCGGTTCCGCTTCACCGCGGACATGCGCGCCATCGAGGAGTTCCGCAAGCTGCTCGAGAAGTCCCTCACCGCACAGGCGCATGCCGCGCTGGCGCGGGAGGTGGCGGCGTACGTGGCCTCTGCCCAGGCGGATGACCTCAAGCACTACCTCGAGGGCGCGGAGCTGACCGCGCTCAGGGCGGGCCTGCTGGTCGCAGGCGAGGTGGAGCCGGTGAAGCGGATGGTGGCCGGCGAGACCGGCAGCGCCTACCGGGTGCAGCCGCGCACCAAGATCCGGGATCTGATGGTGTTCGCTCTCTCCGAGGACCTGCACGCGCTCCGGGTGGCGGTGGGCACGCAGGTGGACCCCACCGCCGCGGCGGCGCCAGCGCGCAAATAGGGGGCCTGGCTGGAACCCTGGCGGCCGGGCACGCGTTCCATCGTGTGTCTCATGCCAGGGCTCCATTCCTTGACCCCCCGCGTCGCCGGCCACTACGATTCGGCCGTTTTCCCTCGTCTTTTCTGACGCTTGCAGAGGATCGATGCGCTTCGTCTGTGACAGCTGCCGCGCGCAGTACATGATCTCCGACGAGAAGGTCGGAGCGAAGGGCGTCAAGGTCCGCTGTAAGAAGTGCGGCTTCGTCATCCTCGTTCGCAAGACGGCGCAGACCGCGCCGCCGCCGCCCGCCCCCTCGGATGAGGGCGCGGACGCCACCCAGGTGATGCAGAACCCGCTGACCGGGTCTGGGACTGGCCAGAGCGCGCCGCCCTCCTCGGATCCAGACGTCACCGCGCCCGGCGTGGCCCCTCCCAGCGGCGCCGGCAAGTCGGGCAGCGGCCTCTTCGCGGGCGTGGAAGAGGACGAGATCGGCGCGGTCTTCGACCAGGTGCTGCAGTCCGGCTCGCACAAGGTGGTGGCCTCTTCGGAGGACGGCGGTGACGGCGGCGGTTCTGCGCTCGGGGATGAGTCCCCGGATGACCGGCTGTCCACGCGGGTGCTGGACGTGGAGACGGTGCGCAAGTTGGCCGAAGAGACCGCGCAGGGCGGGGCCGGCGGCAGCGGCGCGCACGTCAACGGGAAGAACGGCAAGGCCCCCGCGGACACGGAGCCGGAGAAGCACGAATGGTTCGTCGCCATCGACGAGAAGCAGGTGGGGCCGCTGGCGCTGGAGAAGGTGAAGGCCCACTGGGACTCCGGAGAGATTGGCCCAGACAGCCTCTGCTGGCGCGCCGGCTTCAGTGACTGGCTGCCCCTGTCGGAGGTGGCGGAGTTGGCGTCGGTCCTGGCGCCGCAGCCCAAGAAGCCGGTGATCGTCGGCTCGGGTTCGGACGCGGCCGCAGCGCCCGGCCCGGCGGTGGTGACGGTGCCGGTGGAGAGCGCGTTCTCGGCTGGCGGGGTCACCCGGACGGTGCGCTCCGAGGTCCCGGTGGTCGCCTCGGCGTCGGGCGCGACGTCTGGTGCGGCCCCCGACGCGGGCGGCTGGAAGCCTTCGGCGGCGTCTGCGCTGGCCTCCCTGGTGAAGGAGGAGATCGAGGCGCTGGCGAAGCCGCCCGAACCCGAGGTCAAGGCGAAGCCTTTGGCCGGTGGGCAGGAGAAGTCGAAGGACGACGGGGTGAAGGGGCTGTTGGATCTGCCGTCGGCAGAGCACGCGGTCCCTGACGCTGCGCAGGCCCGGGCCACATCGCCGCGGCCTTCTTCGTCGGAGCCGCTGCAGCGCTCAGACACCGCGGACTTCGGGCGTGCCCCCGTGGGCGCAGCGCCGTACCAGACCGCGTACCGGCCCCAGTCTTCCGGCCTGTCGAAGCCGGTGGTCATCGGCGGCGGGGTGGTGTTGGCGCTGTTGGTGGTGCTGGTGGTGGCGGTGGTGGCGTTGGCCTTCGGCCGGGACGGCGGGGGTGATGGGCAGATGGCGGCGCAGCCGGTCCAGCAGCCGGTGGCGGTGGCTGAAGCCCCGAAGCCTGCCGAACCCCCCGCGGCCCCTGCCGAGCCCGCGAAGACGCCAGAGCCGCCAGCGGCCACCGAGCCTGTGAAGGCGGACGTCCCCGACACCGGCCCGGCGAAGGCCGCGGCGAAGGAGGACCCCCAGCCCGAGCCGAAGAAGCCGGAGCCGACGAAGGTGGCGCGCAGGGATCCCGCGCCCGCGCGTTCCGAACCGAAGCCGGAGCCAAAGCGCCCGGTGCGCGAAGAGCGGTCGGAGCCTGCGAACACCACCTCGCCGTCGGAGGCCGCGGATGACTTCGACGCGGTGTTCGGCGGAGGGTCGTCCCAGAAGTCGGCGGGCTCCACGCGCACCGCGAGCAAGACGCAGCCGAAGAAGAACGACAGCGTCTACATCCCGCCGGCGCCGGGTTCGGCCACGGTGCCGGAGCGGCTCGGCCAGTCGGACATCATGGCGGTGGTGCTCAGGAACAAGGCCGCCATCCAGGGCTGCGTGAACGAGCAGAAGCAGAAGGATCCGGGGACGTCTGGGCGGCTGGTGATGCGCTGGAGCATCCGGACCAACGGCAACACCGAGAAGATCAACGTGCAGACCGCCGAGTTCCGCTCCACGCACGTGGCCACCTGCATCGGTGGGTTGATCAAGCGCTGGAAGTTCCCCGCCCACCAGGTCCAGGGCGACCCCATCGACTTCCCCTTCATCTTCTAGGGCGCGGCTGTCAGAGGCAGCGGTGTCGCGGTTTTGCCTCCATTTCCTTGGGGGCGGGCGCGAACCGTGCCGTAATCCCTCGGTCGGCGCCCTTGTGAATGGTGGTCCATGAATTGCGTCTCTCGCGCGCCGGCGTGATTGACATGCCGCGCACCGCCGCTAGAAGGCGACCAGCTACTGCAGTTCACTTGGAGGAGGGAACACACATGATGAAGAACCTTGGATACGCGGCCCTTTCGGCCGTGACCGTCGCGACGCTGTTCATCGCCTGCGGCGAGGGCGAGAACGGCGACCTCGGCTGCACCACCGACCTCGACTGCGCTGGCACGGAGATCTGTCACCCCGACGCGCAGGTCTGTGTCGAAACGTGTGAGTCCGGTTCGGACTGTCCGGACCACGCGAGGACCTGCGCGGCCGTGAGCGACACCGACACCCGGCTGGTCTGCCAGTGCGCCACCGACGCGCTCTGCGCCAACGGCCCGGTGGGTGACGGCGCCGTCTGCCAGGACGCCTGGCGCGTGTGCACCGCCGCTTGCGAGACCGCCAGCGACTGCCCCTTCGGCTTCGAGTGCGAGGCCTCCACCGGCCAGTGCAAGGCCGAGGCTTCCAACACCTGCGACCCTGCCTGCGGCGCGGGCGAGACCTGCGAGAACGGCCAGTGCGTGGCCACGAGCTGCAGCACCAGCGCTGCGCAGCCGGACGCGTGCCCGTATGGCTCGTACTGCGCGTCGGGCGGGACCTGTGCTGCTCCCGCTGAGCCGACCTGCCCGAACATCACCGACCTGGATCCGGCCGGTGGCTGGGACCCGCGCACCTGGGACCCGTCGAACACGGCGCACAACGGCCCGGTCATCTACTCGGTGACCAAGGGCAGTGACACCAGCTACCCGTGCGCCAACCAGGCCCACAGCGTGCTGCAGGCCGAGGTTCACGCCTACCGGACCGACGGTGACTGGCCCGCGAACAAGTCTGGGTTGAGCGGCTTCTTCTGGGTTCAGGTGAACGGCACCCGCCAGGACGCGACCGGCGCGGTGATGCGCAACTCGGACTACCAGCCGAACGGCAGGGAGGCTCGGCTTCGCGTGAACTTCTGCTTCGACTCGACCCAGAACCAGATCCAGACCGCGTTCTACTTCAGCAACGGCAACGCGTACTGCCAGGCGCTGCAGCGCTGACGGATGCTGTCTTGTCGGGCCCCGTCCAGGTCACTGGGCGGGGCCTTTTTCTATCCGCGTGAATAGGATTTCCTGCCCGTCGTCGACGACCAACGGGCGCTCCAGCCTGACTGAAGAGGTGAAATCGATGATGCGAATCAAGGAAGTGGTGATTGCTGCAGCCTTTCTCCTGCCGGGTCTGGCGTTGGCGGATGGAGCCAGGCTGAACTGCCCCGAAGGAACCGTCCAGGCAGGCGGGCCCTCGAGCGGTCTCGAGGCCAGCTTCTGCGCGAAGAAGGGCACGGGCGTCGAGCACGGGCCGTTCGTGAGTCTGGACAAGCAGGGTCGGGTGCTCGCGGTCGGCCAGTTCGAGAACGGGTTTCGAACGGGGACCTGGGTGCTCTACGACGCCAACGGCGTGAAGACCGACGAGATCCAGTTCCAGCGCGGTGACTTCCACGGCCGCAAGGTCGCGTTCCACAAGAACGGCCGGAAGGCGCTGGAGGAGAACTACGTGCAGGGCCGCAAGGACGGCCTGGTGCGGAAGTTCGACATCACCGGCGACATCGTCGAGGTGCACGAGTACCGCAAGAACCTCCTGGTCAAGCGTTAGTCCCGCGCGCCCTGGCTGCACCCCTGGCGGCCTCGTCCGGACTTCCGGGCGGGGCCGCTTCTTTTTGGTACAACCCGCGCGCGATGAGCCCGTTCCGTCCCCTGTTCCCAGATCTGCCCGTCCGCCGCGTCGAGGAGATGGGGCTGAAGGAGCTGGAGCGGATACGGCTCATCCTGCGCGGGGGCTCGGTCATCGAGTGGCGCAGGCTCCACTTCCTCTCCCGGGACGAGGTGGACCGCTTCTTGCGCCTGAGCCTCCTGGACCCGGACAACCCGGTGGACGAAGCCTGGATGCGCGCCGTGCTCGCAGACGCGGTGGCGTACCTGCGCAAGACGTTCAACTACCAGGTGGCGGACGCGGTCGCGAACCCGCAGGAGATCCACGACCTGTTCCTGCTCGCGTCCGGCGTGACGGAGCCGGCGAAGTACCGCCGCATCGCCTGCATCGTCCTGAAGGTGATGCACGTGCTGCAGCACATCGAAGGGCGGGACCTGCTCTTCAAGCTGGCGGTGTCCGAAGCGGAGATCGCCGAGCACATCGCCCGGCGGGTCTCCAGCGTGGTCCAGGAGATGAGCACCAAGGGCATCCCGCTCGTGGAGTTCGCCTTGTCCTTCAAGAGCCGGGACTCGCTCATCACCAAGCTGCTTGCCAAGAAGGACACGGTGGCGGCGCAGGTCTACGACAAGACGCGCTTCCGCATCGTCACCGCGTCACCCAAGGACATCCTGCCGGCGCTCTACTTCCTCACCCAGCGGATGTTCCCCTTCAACTTCGTCGTGCCCGGGCAGACGGAGAACTCGCTCGTCGCCTTCAAGGATCTGCTCGCCCGCTACCCCAACTTCGCGGAGCAGGTGGAGGCCTTGCACCTGCACACCGACTACGAGGAGGAGGTGAGCGAGCACTCGGGGAAGAACGCCTTCAGCGGTCAGGACTACCGGGTGCTCAACTTCGTGGTGGACGTGCCCATCCGCATGGACCCGTACCTGCCGCCGCCAGAGGAGGACTTCCGCGAGCGGAAGAACCGCATCGGGTTCGGGTTGGTGGAGTTCCAGATCGTGGACCAGGCCACCGCCATCGCCAACGAGGAGGGGGAGAACTCCCACGAGCGCTACAAGCAGCGGCAGAAGATCCGCGTGCTGCGCCGGCTCTCCCGCGGCCTGGTGGTGCCTCGGCCGGAGGTGCTGGAAGGCGGCGGGAAGAAGCGGCGGCGGAAGTAGGGAGAGGCCCCTCACCCTGACCCTCTCCCGGGAGGAGAGGGGAGTTACTTCTTCTTGCGGTTCTTCTTCTTGTTCTGCCGCTCGCGCTTGCGCTTCTCCTTGATGGCGTCCCGCTCGCGGTCACTCAAGGCCTTGCCCTGGGGGCCGGTGGAGTAGCCCATCAGCCGGGCCTTGGCCATCTGCGCCTGGCCCATGGGCGGCGTGTAGCCGGGGGCCACCTGGGGCATCTGCATGGGCATCCCGCCGCCGCCCATGCCCATGGCCTGCTCCATCATCTTCGCGTCCTTGCCGAAGACCGAGGACAGGTCCATGCCCTTCATCTTCTGGAGCTGGGCCATCTGCTTGAAGCCGGGGATGCGGCCGAGCAGCCCCGGGTTCTGGCCAATGCTCCCCATCACCTGCTGCATCATCTGGAACTTGCCGAGGAGCTCTCTGACCTCCTCCTTCTTCCGGCCTGAGCCCTTCGCGATGCGCTCCATCCGCGACGCGTCAATGAGCGTGGGGTCCTGCCGCTCCTTCTCGGTCATCGAGTTGAAGAGCGCTTCGATCTTGTCGAGCTCCTTCTCGTCCGGGTTGAGCTGGTCGCTCATCTCCCCGAAGAGCGGGAACTTGTCGAGCAGGTCCTTGAGCGGGCCCATCTTCCGGACCATGCGGATCTGGTCCACGAAGTCCCGCATGTTGAAGCGGCCGGAGAGGAGCTTCCTGGCGTCTTCTTCGGCCTTGGACTCGTCGACGACCTCCTCGAAGTCCTTCATCAGGCCGACGATGTCGCCGAACCCGAGGATGCGGCTGGCCAGCCCGTCCGGGCGGAACTCCTCGAGCTTGTCGAGCCCTTCGCCCATGCCGAGGAACTTGATGGGCTTGCCGGTGACGTCCTTGATGGAGAGCGCCGCGCCGCCGCGGGCGTCACCGTCCAGCTTGGTGAGGATGAAGCCGTCCAGGGTCAGCCGCCGGTCGAACTCGGCGGCGGTACGCACCGAGTCCTGGCCGATCATCGCGTCCACCACGAGCAGGATGTTGTCCGGCGAGACCGTGGACTTGATGGCCTCCAGCTCCGCCATCAGCTCTTCGTCCACCGCGAGGCGGCCGGCGGTGTCGATGAGGACCACGTCCCGGCCCTGCGCGCGGGCGGCCTCGTAGCCCTTCCTGGCCAAATCCGGCGGCGAGGTGTCCGGCTCGTGGAAGACCGGCACCCCCAGCCGCTGGCCCAGGACCTTGAGCTGATCCACGGCGGCGGGGCGGTAGATGTCGGCTGCGACCAGGAGCGGCTTGCGCCCCTCCTTGAGAAGCTTGTTGGCCAGCTTGCCGGTGGTGGTGGTCTTACCCGACCCCTGCAGACCGACCATCATGATGCCGGCGAGCTGCCCCCTGGTCTTGAGCTGCAGCGACGTGTCCACAGGCCCCATCAGGGCCTCGAGCTCGTCGTGGCAGATCTTCACGAAGTGGTCGGAGGGGCTGGCCTTGACCTTCTTGCCGGCCTTGTCGGTGACGGTGGTCTGCACCACCTCGCCAATGGCCTTCTCCCGCACCTTCGCGACGAACTTCTTCACCACGTCGAAGGCGACGTCTGCCTCCAGCAGCGACACGCGAATGTCGCGCAGGGACTCGTCGACGAGCTCCGGGGTGATTTCGGACTTTCCGGCGAGGCGGTTCTTCGCGGCGCGGAAGCCCTTGCTGACGGTCTCGAGCATGGCGGGCTTCCTACAACAACCCCCACCCGCCCGCGACCCTTCCGAGCGCCCCTTCCGCTACCTGCCCAGCAGCCGGACGTGGTGGGGCGGGATGCGCCGCTGCACGTGCCGCTCC
>CAZQVZ010000056.1:0-19960 GCA_964596895.1 uncultured Myxococcaceae bacterium | reverse complement strand
CCACCTTCCGGGTGGACGGCGAGGCGGTGGGCGCGCTCACCGCGGACGCGCTGCAGCTGCAGGTGGAGGAGACCGCACAGGGGCTGCGCACGCTGCAGCTGCACCTGGTGGGCGAAGTGGACGACGACAGCGTCGACGACGGGCTCACCTGGCTGGACGGCAGCCGGCTCGACTTCGGCGCGGCCATCGAGGCGGCGCTGGGCGAAGAGGGGGAGGCGCGCACCGTCTTCCGCGGCGCCATCTCCGCCATCGAGGTGAGCCTGGGGGAGGGCCGGATGGCGAAGGTGGTCCTCTTCGCCGAGGACGCGCTGATGAAGCTGCGGATGACCCGCCGCGCCCGGACCTGGGAGGGGAAGACCGACGCGCAGCTCGCGGAGGAGATCGCCCGCGCGCACGGGCTCGAGGCGGAAGCGACCGCGGAAGGCCCCCGCTACGACTACGTGCAGCAGTGGAACCAGAGCGACCTGGCCTTCCTGCGCGACCGCGCCCGACTGGTGGAGGCCGAAGTCTGGGCAGACGGGGACACGCTCTTCTTCCAGCAGCGCGGCCAGCGGCGCGGCACCGGGCTCACCCTCACCCGCGGCGGCGATCTCCTGGAGGTCGAGGTGCGGGCGGATCTCGCGCACCAGCGCGCCCGCGTGGCGGTGAGCGGCTACGACGCCCAGCGCCGGGACGCGGTGGACCGGAGCGCCGGCGCGGACGCCCTCGCGGCGGAGGTTGCGGAAGGCCGGACCGGCCCGGACCTGGTGGCGCAGGTGTTGGGCACCACCGCGCGTCCCGAGCGCGGCCAGAGCCTCCGGGTGCGCGACAACCCCCTGCATGACGGAGAGGCCGAAGCCTGGGCCCGCGCCGCGCTGCTGCGCCGGGCGCGCGCCTTCGTCACCGCGGTGGGCACCACCAGCGGCACGCCGGATCTGCAGGTGGGCAGCCGGCTGACCCTGGAGCGGGTGGGGCGGCCCTTCAACGGCGGGGACTACTACGTCACCCGGTTCCGGCACCTGTGGAGGCGCGAGTCCGGCTTCCGCACGCACTTCGAAGCAGAACGTCCCTTTGTGGCGGGGAGGAGCGGATGAGAGAGCACGAACCCGACGGTGCGGGGCCCAGGTACTTCGGCGTCTACCCGGCCATCGTCACCGACATCGTGAAGGACGAGGACAGGCTCGGCCGCATCGAGGTCCGGTTCCCGTTCCTGGGCGAGGCCGGCCAGGACGTGCGGGCGCTGGCCACGCTCTGCTCGCCGTACGCGGATGACGCGCAGGGGTGGCAGTTCGTCCCGGCGAAGGACTCCCAGGTGCTGGTGGCGTTCGAGGCCGGGGATCTGCGCCGGCCCTACGTCCTGGGCGGGTGCTGGAACGGCAAGGAGAAGATGCCCCAGCGCATCGAGCGGCCCAACGACAAGCGCGTCATCCAGACCCGGTCGAAGCACGTGCTGGAGTTCGACGACACGCCGGGCGCCACCAAGATCACCCTCAAGACCCAGGGCGGCCTGATGCTGGAGCTCAACGAGGGGACGGACACCGTCACCCTGCAGAAGGCGGGCACCCAGGGCTTCATCAAGATCGACGCGTCGGGGATGACCCTGCACGCGGGCGGCACCCTGACCATCCACGCCAGCGCCACCACGGTGGTCTGCCCGTCCACCACCTTCACCGGCAACGTGACCTGCGCGGCGCTCACCGCCACGTCCATCACCACGCCGCTGCAGGCGCCTGGCGCCGGGACCATGCTCTGATGGAGCGTCCCTGGAAGCTGGTGGCCCCCTGGTACCGCTGGCCGCGCCAGATGGGAGAAGGCGTCGCCGCAGGCCCGCGCGACACCCGCCCGGTGCTCCAGAAGTTCGACCGGCCAGACTTCGTGCCGGGCTTCGTGAAGGATCCGCAGCACTCCCTGCGCTTCACCGACGACGACTTCGTCTACACCTACCAGCTGGTGAAGGCGGAGGTGGAGGGCGGGGTGCTCGACAAGTTCCGGACGAGCTTCTTCCGGCCGAAGCTCGCCCCCGGAGCCGGCCCCTCCGAACCGAAGCGGGCGGTGGCCACCCGGACCGGCATCCGGAAGATCTTCCTCGACACCCACAAGCGCTACTACGCGGTGGTCTGCGAGCTGCATTGCGACGCGCCGGGCTTCCCGCGCACCACCTTCGACCAGGTGTGCCAGGCCGGCTTCGTGGTGCGCAGGCGGCTGATGACCTACGCGAAGGCCGCCGAGCCCGAGGCGAGGAAGCTGGTCGCCGAAATTGCCGGGCTCCAGGAGCAGCTGGTCTTCATGGACGAGCTGCGGCCCTTGCACGGGCGCGCGCTGCGCAAGCGCACCGCAGAGGTCGCGAAGCTCCGGGCGGAGGGCACCTTCGAGGCGGTCCGAAGCCAGCACCTGGCCGCGCTGGAGGCCGCGCGCGCGCGCCTGCTCGAATGGAAGAGCGAGCACGGCGCCGCCGCGGTGGAGGAGGGGTGGATCCCCACCGGGTTCGACAAGATTGGCCGGTGGCAGGTGGTGGAGGAGAAGCCCCAAGCGCTCTCCGAGGCCTTCTTTCCGCTCTACCCGCTCTACTCGGACGAGCGGAACGCAGAGCACGACGCGCAGGGCCGCTCCATCTGGTTCGGGGTGCTCCCCACCAGCGCGCTGGAGACCGACGAGCGGGGCACCCCGCGCTTCGACGACGAGAGCACCTACCTCGCGCGCTGCTTCGTCCGCCGCCACACGCCCCAGTGCGAACGGACCTTCGGCACCGAGGCGGACTGCCAGGGGGAGCTCACCTTCAGCGAACCCACCGAGCTGTACAAGCTCGCCTCCCAGTTCGACCTGGTGGGCACCTCCAACCGCCCCTTCACGGTCCAGATGCCGGACCTGGCGGAGCTGGCGGCGCTGGCGAAGCCGGGCGCGGCCCAGAAGTACGCGCCGATGCGGGTGGTGCAGAAGCAGTCCCTGAACGCGAAGGTGAACGGCAAGTCGCTCGAAGGCGGCTCCATGGGGCTGCCGCAGATCTGCTTCATCGCCCTGCCGCTGTTCGTGCTGGTGGGCTACTTCGTCTTCCAGATCTTCCTGCCCATCGTCGTCTTCGTCTTCGGGCTGTGGTTCCTGCTCGCGTTCAAGCTCTGCATCCTCCCCAGCGTGAGCCTGGAGGTGGGGCTGCAGGCGGAGATAGACGTCGCCTTGCAGGCGCCGAAGCTGGACGCCGGCTTCGACGTGGACGTGCAGGGCTTCGTGGTGGGCGGCGTCAACGTGTCCGCAGGGGACTTCAACCGTCACCTCGCCGGGCGGGGGCTCTCGGCCACGGAGCAGGCCCGCTACGGCGGAGGCCTGCCTTCGTACATCCACCAGCGAGAAGGATTCCTGGGCGTGGAGGCGGACATCCGCGCGGACTTCGACGGCATGGCGAACACCCCGCTGGTGGAGCTGGGCGGCGCGTACCGCGAAGGCGAGAAGGTGGCCGAACGCGCGCAGGCGGGCCAGCCAGTGGGCCTGGAGCTGACCGCGGACCTGCAGTTCGAGCCGCGGGTTCCGAAGACGGCGGTGTCCCTGTGAGCGGCGCGCGCTTCCTCGGCCGCGGGTGGGCGTTCCCCGTCGTCCCCGGTGGGCTCGGCGGACTGCCGCTCGCAGAAGGGGTGGAGAAGGTCGAGCAGTCCCTTCGGATCCTCCTGGACACCGAGCCGGGTGAGCGGGTGATGCGCCCCGCCTATGGCTGCGGGCTCCGCCGCTACCTCATGCGCCCCAATGACGCCGGCACCCGGGCGCTGATCGCCGCGGACGTGGAGGCCGCCATCACCCGCTTCGAGCCGCGCGTGCGCCTGTCCGCCGTCCGGGTGGATCCCGGAGAGGACCCGGCGCTCGTCGTGGTGCACCTCGCCTACCGCCATGTCCGGGACGACTCGCCCGGCAACCTCGTCTACCCGTTCTACCTGGCCCGCTAGATGCCGCTGCCCACGCCCATCCTCGACGACCGTTCGTACCAGCAGCTCCGCGACGAGCTGGTGCGGCGCATCCCCGTCTACACACGCGAGTGGACGGACCACAACCCGGCGGACCCGGGGATCACCCTCATCGAGCTGTTCGCCTTCCTCGGTGAGAACCTCCTCTTCCGCTTCAACCAGATCCCCGAGGCGACGCGGCTGGCCTTCCTGCGCCTTCTGGGCATCCCCTTGCGGCCCGCGCAGGCGGCGCGGGGGCTGTTGCGCGTCACCACCGACCATCCGGCCGGTGTCCTCCTCGCGGCCGGCAGCCCCGCCAGCGCCGGAGCCGTCCCCTTCGAGACGCTCACCGAGGTGAAGGTGTGGCCGCTCTCCTGCGTGGCGGTGGCCAAGGCCAACGCGCCCGCACCCGAGCCCGGCACCGAGGTGCACGACTTCGCCGTCGCCGCGGCGGACGCGGCGGAGCTGCGGGACGCGGACGAGACGCCGGCGTGGTACCGCCCGCGCACGGTCCCCGAGGATCCGATGCGGCCGGGCGCTGCGCCCGTGGACTTCCACGACACCGCGGACGGGATGCTCTGGGTGGCGGTGCTCGCAGAGCCGGACGTCACCGACCCTGCCGCCCTGGCGGGAGGCGTGCTCAACCTCGGGGTGGCGCTGGACGAAGACGTCCTCTCTTTGGACGACGGGGAGAAGTGCCCGGGCGCAGGCGGTGGCGGCACCCAGGGCCCCGACACCCTCTGGGAGGTCTCCACGGGGAGGCTCGATGCGGAAGGCCAGCCCTTGTTCCAACGCCTCGACGTGGAGGGGGACACCACCCGCGGGCTGACGCGGACAGGCGTCGTCCGGCTCGGGCTGCCGGCGGACGCGACGGCGGTGGGTGACTTCGACACCGTCGGGGATCCGGACCTGCGCGGCACCCGCGGCCTGCCGCCGGAGCTGGAGGACGAGGAGCAGGCGGCGCGCGTGCTGTTCTGGGTCCGGGCCTTCCGGCGCAACCCATCCGACCGGCCCCTGCCGCGCGTGGTGTGGCTGGACGCCAACGCCACCGAGGTCGTGCAGAGCCGCAAGGCGCGCCCGCAGTTTCTCGGGGTGGGCACGGGCCAGCCCTACCAGGAGTTCCGGCTCGCCCACCGGCCGGTGATGGAAGGCAGCCTGGTGGTGGAGGTGGAGGAGGCAGGCCTCTTCAAGCCCTGGGAAGCCGTCCCCGGCTTCGAGGCCTCGTCCGAGAGCGACCGCCACCTGGTCGTGGATCTCGAGGCGGGCGTGGTGAAGACCGGATCCGGCCTCGCCGGGCGGGTCCCGCAGATTGGCGAGCGGGTGAGGGCGCTCGAGTACCGGTATGGCGGCGGCCCGGAGGGCAACGTGCCCGCGAAGGCCCTCTCCCGCCTGGACGACCATCCGTCTTTGCGCGCCTACAACCCCCTTCCCCCGCGGGGCGGCGCGCCGGCCGAGACGGTGCTGCAGGCGCTCGAGCGGGTCCCCGCGGAGATCCGCCGCAAGGACCGCGCGGTCACCTCCTCAGACTTCCGCGAGCTGGCGCACCTGCCGGACGTGGGGCGCGCGGAGGTGCTGCCGCTGTTCCACCCGCCCTCGCGTTCGAGTGACGCCGCGGGAGTGGTGAGCGTGGTGGTGTGGCCGCGGGTGGACAGAAAGCGCCCCGGCGCGCCCATGCCGGATCGCACGCTCTTGCAGCAGGTGTGCGCCTTCCTCGACGAGCGGCGGCTCGTCACCACCGAGCTGTGGGTCATCCCGCCGAGCTACCGGCGCATCGCCGTGTCGGTGGGGGTGGAGGTGAAGCCGGGCTACGGCATCGAGGCGGTGCGCCACTGGGTGGAGCTGGTGGTGCGGCAGTACCTGGCGCCCCTGCCGCCCTATGGCCCGGAGGGCGCAGGCTGGCCCCTGGGCCGCGCGGTGCTCTCGCGGGAGCTGGAGGCCGCGGTGCTCCAGGTGGAGGGGGTGCGCTTTCTGGGCGGCGACGTGGGCCTGGCCGAGTGGGACCCGGCAGCGGGCGCGTGGGGCCCCAGGGCCGAGGTGGCGCTTTCGCCCTGGGAGGTGGTGGAGCTCGCCAGCGTGACGGTGGTGGAGGGCGCGCCGCTCGAGCCGGGCGCACAGCTCGGACCGCCCGCGGCGGACAAGGTGCCCGTCCCCATCCCGACCTTGAAGGAGGAGTGCTGACGTGGCGGGCTCGCGCCCCTTCGCGCTGGTGCGCACGCGGGACCAGTGGCTGCGCTGCGCCCACCAGTCCACCGCGTTCGACGACGACGGGGCGGTCCAGCTCGACTGGGCAGTGGAGGACCTGGACCCTGCGGCGCGGCCCCCGCCGGCGCACGGCGCGGGGCTGGCGTTTGATTCTGCGTGCCGCCTCTTCCATTCGCTGCCCGCCCAGGGCGCGGTGGAGCGCGTGCTCTGGGCGGCCGAAGGGGCCGAGGCTGCCTCCTCCGGGTTTCTGGGCGAGACGGCGGAGGCCACGCCGGGCGGCGACTTCCGGCCTCAGCCCCCGCGGGCGCCGCTGGGCGTTCCGCGCGGGCTGGCCGTGGACGGGGATGACCGCCTCTTCGTCGCCGACCCGGGCCGAAGGCGCGTCCACGTCTACGACCTGTGGGGCAAAAGGCTGCTCCGCTCCGCCGCCTGCGTCGTCCCTGACGGGGCGTCGGGCGACTTCGCGGGCGACTTCGCGGGTCATGAAGCTGGGGCGCCGGCCGCGGCCCTCCTGGCGGCGAGACCTCTGGCGGTGGCTTGCGCCGGGGACACCGCGTACGTGGTGACCTCGAACCCGCCGGGCCTTTTCGAGATGAGCGCCCGGCGTGGACCTGCGCCCCTCCCGGTGGATCCGCGGATGCGCGCCCCGCACCGCGTGGCCTGCTCCCCGGGAGGCCGGGTGGCGGTGCTGGATTCGGCGGGCACCGCGGACGCCACCGTCTTTCCCCTGGACCACCCGGACGACGCGTTCGCGGTCCCCTTCGCCTCCGATCTCGCGTTCGAGTCGGACGAGGTGCTGGTGGTGGCGACGGGGCCTGACGGGGTGTTCCTTCGGTACACGCTCGCGCCGGGACGGGTGGGGGCGCTCTCGCCTCTGCGGGCGCGCGGCTACGACGGGCTGGGCATTGCCCGCACCCCCGAAGCGCGGCCGCGCTTCGTCTACTGGACCTCGAAGGGGCCGCGCCACGCGGTGCCGGCCCGCGTCCAGTTTGCGCCCCGGGGGCGGGTGACCACCTTCCGGCTGGACTCCGGGCAGTACCGCACGCAGTGGGGCCGGCTCTTCCTGGACGCGTGCATCCCGCCCGGCACCCAGGTGCGGGCGCACTGCATTGCCCTGGATGAACCGGAGGGGATGCTCCCCACGCTGCCGCCCTCCGCGCCGGGGAAGCTCGTGCACCAGACGCTCCTGCGCGAAGACCTGACCCCGCCGTTGCCTCCGCAAGGAGCCTGGCCCGAAGGTCCACTCGAGCAGCACCTGCACCGCCGCGAGACCGGCTGCGAGCTGCCGCTGGGCGCGCCGGGCCGGCCGCCGGAGCCGTTCGCCACCTGGGAGGCGCCGGTGGACGCGCCCATGGGCCGCTACCTCTGGGTGGTCCTGGAGCTCCTCGGCACGCGGCGCGCGAGCCCGAAGATCCGCTGCCTGCGCGCGGAGTACCCCACCCACGAGCTCGTCCGGCGGCTGCCGCGGGCATGGTCCCGGGAGGAGGCCACCGCGGACTTTCTTCGCCGCTTCCTCGCGCCCTTCGACGGGATGCTCTCGGACCTGGATGGGCGGGCGGCGCTGCGGCAGTCCCTGCTCCTGGCGCACGCGGCGCCGCCGGAGGCGCTCGAGTGGCTCGCGAGCTTCGTGGGGCTCGCCCTGGACCGGCGCTGGTCCGAACGGGCGCGGCGCACCTTCATCGAAGAGGCGGCGGCGCTGTTCCGCCGCCGGGGAACGAAGGGCGCGCTGGAGCGGATGCTGCAGATCGCCCTGGAACTCGGCCGCCCGCCGGTCATCGTCGAGCGGTTCCGCCTGCGCGGGATGGGCGGGGCCATGCTCAGCGACGCAGGCCCGGCCACCTCCAACGCCGTGCTCGGCGGCGGCTTCCGGGTGGGCGGGGCCATTGGAGATGCGGGCGTCGTGCCGCTGGAGGGCGCCATCGAAGATGCCTTCCGCACCCACGCGCACCGCTTCAGCGTGGTGGTGCCCAGGGCGCTCGGCGCCGAGGAGCGGGCGCTGGTCACCTTTCTGCTCGAAGCGCACCGGCCCGCGCACACCGTCTACGACGTCTGCACCGTGGACGCCGGGATGAGGGTCGGGCTGGGGCTGCACCTCGAGCTGTCGTCGGTGGTGGGGCGCACCGGCGGGTTCGACACGCTTCAGCTCGGAGGCTCCGCGCTGGGGCGCGGCACGTTGCTGGGGCGCCCCGGGCCGGGGCTCGTCCCCGGGCAGGGCCGTGTGGGGAGGGACGCGCGCGTCGGCTGACCATGCACACCCTCGCCATCGACACGCTCTCTTTGGTCTACCGGCTGCCGGCCGCGCGCGCGTCCGAGCAGGCGCGGCTGGAGCGCGCCGTGCGCCGCGCCCTGGACGGACCGGTGCAAGCGGCGCTCGAGCGCGCGGGCATCCACCCTTCGGAGGAGCTGTGCATCCGCGCGCTGGACACCTCGGTGAAGGTGCCGCAGCGAGGCTCCGACGAGGCCCTCTCCACCCACTGGTCGCTCGCGTTCGCGGAGGCCGTGCGCGCCGCGGTGGAGGCGGGAGGCGCCGGGGTGGTGCGCTATGGCTCTTTGCACCAGGCGCTCTGGGATCTGGTGGATTCTTCGGCGCGGGGAGACACCGCGCGCAGCTGGGCGTGGGCGCAGCTCGGGCTCTGGCCGGTGAAGGCGCATCAGAGCCCCTCGAAGGAGGTCGCCGCCGGGTACGCCGTGGCCACGCTCGCGCGTCACGCGCACGCCGCGCCGGCGGTGCTCGCCGGGCTCGCCGCACGGGGCAGCCTCGCCGCGCTGTGGGCGCGCCTGGGGCACGACGCCCTCCGGACGCTGGTGGTCGCCACGCTCCAGGCGTTCGGCGTTTCGAAGGCAAACGCCGCAGCGCTGCTCGAACTCGCCCCGCCTCCGGTTTCCCAGGGCCCACGGGCGAGCTCCGACGAGGACGAGGACGAGGACGGGCGCGGGGGCGTGGCCGGCGCGTCGTCCGCCCTGGCCAGGGCAGCGGCCGCGGCGCACACCGCGCTCGCGCGCACGGGCGCAGCGCTGCGCACCTGCGCCCTGTCACAGCGGACATTGGCGGTGTTCGTCTTGCTGGAGGCGGAACCGCTGGTGCTCGGCAAGCCGCGCGGGCTCCTGGTCGTGCAGGCGCTGGAGCGGCGGCTGTTCTTCGCGGCGGAGGCGCCGGCACCCGGTCCCCAGGCCCCGGCACGAGACAGTGCGCCCCCGAGACCGCCCCCCGAAGACAGCCGCTCGCCGCGCAGCGCCGCGGACCGGGCGCAGCACACCCCAGGCAGCGAGGCCCGGCCGGCCGGCGAGCGCCTGGGCGCGGAGGGCGCGGAGGAGTGGGGCGCAGCACGGCAGGCCGAGCAGGAGCGGCCGGGCGACGTTCGCGTCCGGGCGCACACCGGGTCCGGCGGGCTGCTCTACCTGCTGAACGTGGTGGACGAGCTTTGCCTGTACGACGCAGTGGAAGAGGACCCCGTGTTTTTGGCGCGGCCCCTGCGGTGGACGCTTCACCAGCTCGCCCAGCGGCTCGGGAAGGTGGACGCCTCAGATCCGGGGGCGCTCGCGTTCTGCGGCCTCGGGCCGAAGGCCGTGCCCCCTTCCCGCGGAGAGCCTGCGCCAACGGACGACGAGGACCAGGCGCTGGGCCGGCTCGTCGCGCGGGTGGTGCAGCGCACGCGCGAGCGTTTGGGCGGCGCCCTGGACCAGGTGGGGGATGCGCTTCTGCTCGACACCGTCTGCAGGAGGCGGGCGGAGGTGCTCGCAGACCCCGGATGGCTGGAGCTGGTCTTCTCCCTGGACGACGTGTCCACGGAGCTTCGCCGCGCCGGCCTGGATCTCGACCCGGGGTGGCTGCCCTGGCTCGGCGTGGTGGTGAGGTTCCGCCATGCCTGAGCGTCACCTGGTCGCAGCGCCCGTGGGCGCGACGGTGGCCGAACGGCTCGAGCCTGAGCTCGGCGCGCTGGCCTACCTGCTGGTCGAAGCGGTCCGCGACGTCGCGGGGCCGGCAGGGGACCTCTTCGAGTCGCACCGGGCGCGCGTGGCCGGGCTCTTCCCCCGCCCGCCGCCGCGCACGGGGCTTCCGGCAGAAGACCCGCTGGAGCGGCTCGCGCGCTCCTTCGCCCTGTCGCCTTTCGAGGTGGACCTCCTGCTCCTGTCGGCGCTGCCGCACCACCATGAAGCGCTGACCTTGCTCTTGCGGTCGTTGCACCCGCGCGGCGAGCCGTGTCCGACGGTGGGGTTGGCGGCGCAGCTCTTCTGCCGCGCCGAGGGCGACCGCCGCCTCTTCCTCGGGGTGGTGGAGTCAGGGGCCCTGGCCGGAAGCGGGGTGGTGCGCGCGGTGCCGGAAGGGCCCTTCCCAGAGCGCAGCCTCGTCCTCGCAGACGCCCTGTGGCCGGTGCTCAATGGCCACGAGACCGCGCCTTCGGGCGTGCGCGCCCTGGAGGATCCACCGCTGCTGGCCGGGC
This sequence comes from uncultured Myxococcaceae bacterium, assembly GCA_964596895.1. Lineage (GTDB taxonomy): Bacteria > Myxococcota > Myxococcia > Myxococcales > Myxococcaceae > JAFAFL01. The sequence goes on along the minus strand of CAZQVZ010000056.1, from coordinate 9,411 downwards.
TTGCGCCCTGGCTCGAAGCGAGCGCCGGCGCGGCAGCGGTGCGCGCCTTGTCGTCCGGTCAGAGGTGCCTGGTGGTGGTGACGGCCGAGACCGGCGAGGTGGCCCTCCACCGGGGTGCGGCGCTGGCCGCGTGGGCCGAGCGCGGCGCGTGGTGCGTGACCGTGGAAGGCAGGCCGAACCCGGAGGTGGACCGGCTTCTGTCCGTCCACGCAGTGGCCCGGGGCGCGGTGCCGGTGGTCCGGTTCGTTGGCGCGGAGGGGCCTGCGCAGGGGGCGTCGCTCGCGCTGGACGGGCACCCCGGCCCCGTCGTGCTGTGTGTGCGCGCAGGCACGCCGCTGCCCCGGGCGCGCCGGCCGGTGGTGGTGCTCCCCGCAGACCGGCCCTCGCCGCGCGCGCGGGTGGGCATGTGGCGCGAGCTGTGTCCGGAGTTGGCGGAGCACGCGCCCACCTTCGCCGCCCGCTATGCGCTGGAGCCGCACGCGCTCGTTCGCGCGGTGGAGGATGCCCGGCACCTGGGCCGGCTGGAGGGGCGGCCGCACGACGCAGAGGATGTGGCCCGGGCCGTCCGCGCGCGCTCCCACCTGTCGCTGTCGCCCGCGGTGAGCCTCGTGCGCCCTGCCGCGGACTGGTCGGCTCTGGTCCTGGCCCCCGAGTCACTCGAGAAGCTGCGGGAGGCAGTGGGGAGGCTCGAGCAGCAGGCCACGGTGCTGGACGACTGGGGCTTCCTCGAAGGGCGGCCCGGGGCGCGCGGGGTGCGCCTGTTGTTGTCCGGCACGCCCGGGACGGGGAAGTCCCTCTCCGCGGAGGTGCTGGCGGCGGCGCTCGGCGTGGACCTGCTGGCGGTGGACATCTCGCGCGTGGTCTCGAAGTGGATTGGCGAGACCGAGAAGAACCTCTCCGAGGTCTTCGACGCCGCGGAGCGCTCCCAGGCGGTCCTGTTCTTCGACGAGGCGGACGCGCTCTTCGGGGTCCGGACCGAGGTGTCCGACGCGCACGACCGCTACGCCAACCTCGAGACCGCCTACCTGCTCTCACGCCTGGAGCGCTTCGAAGGGCTGGCGGTCCTGGCCACCAACCTCAAGACCAACATCGATCCCGCCTTCCTCCGCCGCCTGGAGTTCGTCGTGGAGCTGGACGAACCGGATCTGGCGCAGCGCGAGGCCTTGTGGCGGGTCCACCTGCCGAAGCGGGCCCCTCTGGGCGCCGACGTGGACCTGCGGGAGTTGGCGCAGGTCTACGCGGTGGTGGGCGGCCTCATCAAGAACGCCGCGGTGGCCGCCGCGTTCCTCGCCGCGGCGGAGGGCACCCCCATTGGGCAGCGCCACCTCGTGCGGGCGGTGCGCCGCGAGTACGAAAAATCCGGCAAGGCGTTCCCCGGGATTCCTGCCGGGATGACCTATCCATTCGCAGACAAGGAGCCGTCCTGATGCCCACGAAGCTCATCGAATTTGCCACCGCCCAGGGCGACCACGCGGTCCTGGTGCAGGAGGCCGCGAAGGCGGACCACGCGGCCGCCCAGGCTGCGCTGGCGCAGGCGCGCGGCGACCTGGAGCAAGCGGTCTCGCAGCTCAGGGCGCTGGAGGAGGAGATCGCCCAGGATCGCGCGGCGCTGGCCGAAAGCGCCCTGCCGGCGGAGGTGGAGGCGCTGCTCGCCAAGCTGACCGCGGACACCGTCGCCTTCCGGCGGAAGAGCCTCTCCGTGGCGGACCGGCGAGCGGCGTTGGCGCGGGCCAACGTGGCGGTGGCCGCCGCAGGTGCGCGGATGGAAGCGGCCAGCTCGCAGGTGTCGCGCGCGCAGGCGCAGCTTGCGCGCGAGGCGCGGGACGACGAGCGGCGGACGCGCTGGCAAAGCGCCGTGGGGGATCCCTCCCTGGCAGGGCTGCCCGCACGCTGCGGTGCGATCCTGGCCGGGACGGACGACGCCGGCCTGCTCGCGAAGGCACAGGCGAAGCTCGACACCGATCCGGTCCGGGTGCCGCAGCCCCTCCTTGACCTGGCGGAAGAGCGGTACGCGGTGTGGCGCAACCGTCAGAAGCTGGCGCAGGACGCCGTGGAGGCCGCGCAGGACGCCCTCGGCGCACGGGCGTTCGCGGACGCGGGGCTCCCAGGCCGGGTGCGACGCGAAGAGCGCCTCTTCCGCCGCGCCGAGAAGCGCCTCGGCGCCTTCGTGGGCTCGGCCACGGCGCGGTACCAGCGCGCGGTGTCGTCTCTCGAGGCGCTGGCGAACCTGGGGGACGGGGTGTTCGCCCTCGGGGCGGCGGAGGCGGCCCAGGCGAACGACCCCGAGCTGTCCAGCGCGCGCGAGGACGCGGCTGTGACGGAGGCGGCGGTGAGGCCCCTGCAGCGGGCGCTGGATGTGGCCGCGTCCGTGCTCGCCAACGCGCAGCTGACCGACGCGGCCGGCCTCACCACCGACGCCGCCGCGACCGCCCAGACCGGGTTCAACACCGCGCAGGCCGCGCTCGACGGCGCCCTGGCGGCGTGGGGCGTGCCGGAGCAGGAGGTGCTGGCGGATTGGCAGGTGCGGCTGGTGGATGGGACCTGGCGGCGCATTCTCGAGTTCGTGCGCGCGCGGGCGGAGCTGGCCGAGCTCCGGGACCTCGACCCACCCGCACTCGTGGCGGCGGTGGCGGCCACGGAGCAGACCCTCGCGCAGGCGCTGGCGGCATCGTCGCAGTCCACCGAGCGGCTCGAGGCGCTGGAGCGCGAGCGGGCGCTTCGGGAGGCGACGTTCGAGGCCATGACCGGCGAGCTCGAGGGCCGCTTCTTTGGCGCGGTCCGCGGCGACGACAACTGAGACTTCCGGAGGGATGATGGACACGCACAAGCAGGCAATGACGCCGGGTGGCTGTGGCGCAGGGGCGAGCGGGAGCCTCCTGCCGGCAGACCCCTTCACCGCCATGCAGTTCCACTTCGGGATGCTGCTCGGGGTCGACGACCTCGAGACCCTCGACGGGCAGCCGCGCGGCAAGCTGCGCCTGCACAACGCCTGGCTCCACCGCGAGGGGGTCTTGTGGGGGCTGGGGGTTCGCTTCGTCGCGGAGCGGGGCGAGCTGCTCGTCGAGCCCGGGGTGGCCGTGGACGGCGCCGGGCGCGAGCTGAGGCTGGAGGCGCCGTCGTGCGTGGGCCTTGCGGCGTGGTTCGCCGCCCACGCGGACGAATTCGACGCGCTGGACCTGGAGCCGGACGAAGCCGGGCGGGTGACGGTGCAGGCCCACGTGGTCGCCCGGTTCAAGGCCTGCCTGTCGCGGCCGGTGCCGGCCATCGCGGAGCCCTGCTCCAACGAACAACGCGACGTGGCGTACTCGCGCGCAGTGGAGACGGTGGACCTCTTCTTGCGCCCCGGACCTGCGCCCGCCGCCGCGCTGCCGTACCCGCGGCTCCGGGTGCTCTTCGGCGTGAAGCCGCCCGAGGGTCCGGAGGAGCTGGCGGTGGCCGCGAGGCGGGAGGCGATTCGCGCCGCGCCCGCGGAGGAGCAGCCCGGGCGCTTCCTCGAGGCGCTCCGCCAGCTGGCAGCCCTGGACACCATCGCGCTCGGGCCCAAAGGCGCTGACGGCGAGGTGGGCCTCTTCCCCGAGCCCGACACGACCTCCGTGCTCCTGGCGGACGTGCAGAACCTCGTCTTCCGGAAGGAGGACGACGCGTGGGTGCTGGACCTCCCGGCGGGAGAACTGGTGGAGGTGGACGTGCAGGTGCGCCCGTCCCACGTCGCCACCCACACCCTGCAGGAGCTTCTGGCCGGGGCGCTCGCGTGCTGCCCGGCGGCCGCGGCCCCTGCCCCTGCGGAGCCCGAGCCGCCTGAGGAACCGGAGGAACCCGCGCCGGAGGACCCCCTCCCGGAGGAACCCCTGCCGGAGGCCCCCCTCCCGGAGGAGCCCGACGACGAGCCCGGCCCGGAAGCGGGGGCACCGGAGGGCGCCCCTTTCGCGCCGCCGGCCTTCTCCACCGAAGTGGGCCTGGCGCCGCGCGGCCGCCGGCTGAGCCTGACCGCGACGGCGCCGCTGTCACGTCCGAGCGTGACGCGCGAGGCCTTCGTCGTCTCCTCCTACCACTCCCGCCTGGGCTGGGCCGAAGCCGAGGTGAAGGCGGTGACGCTGGAGCGGGACGGGATGGGCGTGCGGTTGGACCTCGCCGAGACGCTCCGCGGCGAGTGGGTGCGCGTCATCGCCCGGGGCACCGGCTCCCGGCCCATCGTCTCGGTGGACGCCGGCAGGCTCAGGGCGCTCAACGGCGGCCGCGACTTCGTACACACCTTCAGGAGGGGCTGAGATGTCGACCAACCAGGACGAGCTGCTGTTGCTCGAAGGCCACCCGTCTGGCGCGGCGCTCATCCCCGCGCGGACACCGCTGTCGCGGCTCAACTACTTCGACGGGAAGTTCCTCAAGGCGGCGGACCTCGCCTTCGAGCAGCGCTACCTGATGCAGCTGGTGGCCCTGTCCAACCAGGGGCTCGGCAGCGGGGTGGTGTACGGGTTCGACACCGCGCTCGCAGGCGGAGGCAGTGACGAGGTCTCCATTGGCCCCGGGCTGGCGGTGGACCCCTCCGGGAACCTCCTCTATCTGCCCGGGGGCGCGAAGCTCTCCATCCAGCAGATCATCGACGCCACCCGGGAGGCGGTGGCGCGAGCGCCGGACGCGAGCGGGAAGCGGGGGGCGGACGCGTTCTCGGACTGCGTGGAGGTGGTGGCGCCGCCGCCCGTGAACGCGCTGCCGGCGTCGGACCTCTACGTGCTCGCCATCTGCCGCGCGGAGGCGCTGTGCGGCCAGGAGGATGTCTACGGCAAGCTCTGTGAAGACGCGTGCATCACGTCCTCGGACAGGCCCTTCCGGACCGAAGGCATCGTGGTGCGGGCCATCCCCCTGCAGCTGGCCACGCCGCTGCCCACGTCCTCCACCGTGTCGCTCTCGGGCGCGCACCTGCGGTCTCGGGTGGCCAGCGCCTTCTTTGCAGACGAGGTGGCGAAGCACCCGCACGCCATCCGCCGCGACGGGCTCTTGTCCACCACCTGGTGCCTGGGGGCGGGCTACGACGCGAGCTGCTGCGAGGTGCCGCTGGCGGTGATCGCCCGGTCTGGCGCGTCCACGCTCTTCCTCGACGCCTGGACCGTCCGCAGAGAGCGCATCGACGCGCCGGCGAAGCGGTACTGGCAGTGGAAGATGCGCATGCGCCCCTGGGACGTGTTCCTCGCGCAGGTCCTCCAGTTCCAGTGCCAGCTGGCGGGGCTGCTCGACAGGCCCGAGCCGCCGAAGGAGGACGACTGCCACGCCGCGGTGAAGCTCGCCGCCGAGCTCCTGGAGCGCCTGCGCGGTGAAGGCGAGCGGGCCGGAGCCGCAGGGATGGCCGCGTTGGGTCTGGGCTTCACCCACCTGGAGAACGTCCGCAACGAGCTCCGCGCCGTCCTCGAGGGCCGCGTCGGCGCGCCCGCGCAGGGCAGGGTGCTCGTCCGGCGGGGGATGGTGGAGCTCCCCTCCGCGGGGTACCTCCCGGTGCTGCTGCCTTCGGCGACGGCGTTGAGCGTCAACGAGCAGGTCCGCGCGCTTCTGGGCGAAGGGCTCGACTACCGGTTCTGCGTGGTGCGGCCGGACTACGTCGCCGAGGCGCTGCAGGAGGCGCAGCACATGGAGCGGATCTCGCTCCTCGAAGGGCTGGACGACCCGGGCCAGCGGCAGGCGGTGGACATCCTCGTGCCCGACGGCGTCGTGCGGCACACCGACGTGACACCGGACGGGTTCGTGTACGAGGCAGCGTTCACTGGGCGGGAAGGCTCGCAGCGTGAGCCGCGGGTGGTGGCCCGGCTACGGGGCGCTGCGCGCGAGATCATCCGGCCGGAGGGGGGCTTCGCCCTCTATTCGGGGCAGCTGGGGCGGACAGACGGGATCTTCGAGGACCTTCTGGCGGAGCTCCGGGGAGGCTCGAAGTACACCGTGCCGCCGCTCGATCATGTCGAAGAGGTGACCGGCCCTTCGGGCGCGTTGGGGTCTGCGGCACCGCACGCCGCGCCCATGCCGCTCCCCGCCGTGGACGACAGGATCACCGTCAAGCCGCAGCCGGAGCTGGAGTCCGACGGCGGCTGGTTGGAGGCGCTGGTGGACCGGGACCTGCGCCATGCGCATCGGGGAGACACCGCGCGGTTCGAGGGCCGGGTGGTCGCCAGCCACCCTGTCGAGGACAACCGCGGCGAGACGGTGGCCTTCGAGGTGCGGCTGTCCGGGACCTTGATGGTGGACGAGGTCTCGCAGACCGCCTCTGGCCTCGTGGTGACCGGGAGCTGCCAGCCCTCCGTGCAGATGCTCGTGGGGCTCGTGGGTCCCGACGGGCAGCAGAGGGGGACCACCCGGCACGACGCGTCGCGGCTGAAGGTCCGCCTCACGCTGTCGAAGGATGGAACCGCGGTGCTCGACGTGTTCGACGTCAGCGGCAAGGAGAAGCGCGAGCGGCCCATGGTCCGGCTCGAGCGGACCGGCGGGGGGGCCGGCGCGCCCGTCACCTACCGCGCCTACGCCACGGACGACGATGACGCGACCGGCCAGACGGTGTTCACGCCGGTGATTGACCTTCGCCTTTCGCCCAACCCCGAGGCCGCGCAGCCGGTCCACCCCGCGAGGATGCGGGCGGAGGGCGGGCTGGATCTCGTCCAGGCCACCCGGCTCGCCACGGATCCCCAGTTCAAGTCGGTCCAGCTGGCGAAGCTCTTCCCGGGCTACAGGCCCGGGCTTCGGGAGCTGGTTCTGGACGCGCGCCACGACTGGGTGCTCTTCACCCGGCGGCGCGAGCGGCTCTGCTCGGAGGTGATTGAGCGGCCTTTGGCGCTGCCCCCTCAGCGGTACCTGGTGCGGCCGGTGGCGGTGGACGAACGCGCGCTCAAGGTGCTCCTCGACAGGCTGCGGCACGGTGAGGACCCGGGTGTGCTCGGGAAGGAGCTGGACAAGAAGGTCCAGCGCAGGGCGATCTACGTCGAGTTCGCTGGCGGCACCGCGGAGCGCAAATACCAGCCCCAGGAGCTCGCGGAGGCGTGGGCCCAGACGAACGTGGACGGGGTGGTCAAGGCGGTGGTCGTCAGCGCGAAGCAGGGGACGTCCGAGGCGCTCGAGACCAACCGGGCCCGGCAGGTGGCGTCGGACGCCCACGCCGAGCTGGACCGCGACGTCTTCTGGAGGGTCCTGCGCGCGCTGCCGGAGGGCGCGGACTCGGCCGGCGTGGATGGCGTGATGGTGTTCTTCGCCGTGGAGCGCGCGTCGCAAAGGCTCTCGTTGCTGGTCCCGGTGCAGGACTTCAACACGGCTGAGAATGCCTTCGAGCCCTCCCAGTGGTCGCGCGGGAGCGCGTCCTTCACGGACGACAAGCTCGAGGACGACAGCCAGCTCGACAAGGTGCTCCCCGTCCCCGAGTTGCGCGTGTTCAGGGTGGTGGTGGCCAGCCCGGGGGCGGGCCGGCCCTTGACCGACGGTGCAGCGGCCAGGCGGGATGACGTTCGCCGCGCGCTGCAGGCGTCCAACAGGCTCATCGAGCGCGCCCCGTCGGACCCGCGCCCCTTGCACGCCATGGAGGCGAAGTGGCTCGAGGAGCTGGGCGAAAAGCCGGAGGACTACGACGACGTCATCTTCCTCCAGGTCGGGTACGACCTCCGGTAGGGAGGGGCTCGGACGCGCCCCCCTGCGCCGCTAATCGCGCGTGTCGATGATGGGCGGGGGACGGTCCGGATCCGCAGCAGGCGAGCGGAGCGCAGACCACGGCGGCTGCGGTGAGAGATCCTGCAGCCGCCCGGTGACCCGGCCGCGCTCCTGGCCCTGAAGACGGCCGGGGTGGACGTGGCTCCAGGGCATTTCGCGCTCCGCGGCGGTGACCTCGGCCTCCACCCGGAGGCGCCGGGCCTCGAGCCTGCGGATCTCCCTCCGGAGCCGGACGAGCTGCGACCTCAGCGCGGACCGGTCCGAGCGGGTGGACCGCTGCGCCGCCACCAGGTCCGAGACCTCCCGGACGAGCCGGGCGCGCTCGGCTCTCAGGGCGTCGCGTTTGGGGCCGCGGGGCATTGTCTCCAGCTCTTCGCGCACCGCCCGGAGGTTGCGGCGGAGCTCGCGGATCTGCGGCCAGTGGTCGAGCGCGGCGTGCTCCGCTTCGAGCGAGGAGACCTGGGAGCGCGCCGGTCCGAGCTCGAGGTCCAGCGCCTCCAGCCGCGGCCGCGCTGACTCGCGGGCCCGGTCCAGCTGCGCCTGGGCTTCATCGTGCTGCGAGTCGACCCGCTCGTTGGTGGCGGCCTGGTTGGCCGCGAGGATGTCCTGGTTGACGACCAGCGCCGAGAGCCGCTGGTGCAGGCCCACCAACACCTCCAGCTCCGGCGCTTCGTTGGTCTGCGCCAGCAAGGCCTGCTGATCCGGGGTGAGCCTGCCCTGCAGCCGCGCCCTGAAGCCGTGGTTCTGATCCCGCAGCCACTGCCGGAGGAGCGCCGGGTTCACCGGACCACCGCGGCCGCGGCCCTTCTGGCGCAGGTAACGGTCGTTGGCCTGCTGCAGCGCCGTCCGCCGCCGCCCCGAGGCCAGCGGCACCACGTCTTCGGGCGTGGAGGCAGGCCCGGTTTCGGCCCCCATGCGCGCCACATAGGTGATGGGCTGGATGCGGTGCGCGCGAGAGAAGTGCTCGCCGAGCCGGACGGGGTGCTCGCGTCCCCGGTTCTGGTCGCTGCCGAGGCTGAAGCAGAGCGCGGTCCGGTACGGCGGCCCGCCCTCGCCGTCCGAGCGGGGCGCCGCGTCCAGGAACCGCGAGAAGACGAGGCTGTGGGCGCCTGAAGCGGAGGCGTTGGCCGTGTAGGTGTAGATCCAATCCCCGGGGCGAAGCTCGTGGAACCTGTTCATGGGAAGCGCCCGGGTGCGGTGAAAGTCCAGCCGCGGCGTGGGACGCAGGCCTGCGCGAACCTCTTCGAGCGCCTGGCCGTGCGCGGTCGCAGGATCGATGGGGCCCAGCAGGGGTTCGTCCGAGTCCGAGTCCGAGTCCGAGTCCGTGTCCGTGTCCGTCGCCGGCAGCTGGTCTGCGAAGACTCGGGGGCCGCGCTCGAAGACGGACTGCATTCGGCCTGATCCCAGCACCACGCCACCCTGCAGGTCGAAGCTGCCCATCACCCCCTGGGACTGCGGTCCGGGGCCCGGGGTCGCGCCTGCGTAGTGGTGCACGAGCTGCACCCAGTGGAAGCACATGCGGGCGTGGACGTCCTGCTGGTGGAACCCGGGGTGGTAGCGCCCGGTGGCGAGGATGTGCGCGGACATCAACAGGCGCTGCTGTGCGGTGGTGGCGCCCCGCTCGTCGCCGTTGAAGAGGCGCGGGGGGATGAGCCGGGTGGAGAAGTAGTCCATCAGCTGGGCGCGCTGGCGTTCGGTGAAGAGGACCCACAGCCGCTCCGCCGGCACGAGCTCCCCGCT
>CAZQVZ010000055.1:0-20218 GCA_964596895.1 uncultured Myxococcaceae bacterium | reverse complement strand
AGTTCGAAGACCTCATCGGCCAGTCGTCGCAGATGCGGGCGGTGTTCAAGCTGGTGGAGACCGTCAGCCACTCCTCCGCGACGATCTTGATTGAAGGCGAGAGCGGCACCGGCAAGGAGCTGGTGGCGCGGGCCATCCACTTTCGCAGCACCCGGCGGGACAAGCCGTTCGTGGCGGTGAACTGTTCGGCCCTGACGGACACGCTCCTGGAGTCGGAGCTGTTCGGGCACGTGAAGGGGGCGTTCACCGGCGCCACCACGCACAAGAAGGGCCTGTTCGAGGCGGCGGACGGCGGGACCATCTTCCTCGACGAGATTGGCGACATCCCCGCAGCGACCCAGGTGCGCCTGCTGCGCGTGCTGCAGGAGGGCGAGGTGAAGCGGGTGGGCGCCAACGACACCATCAAGGTGGACGTGCGCGTCATCGCCGCGACCAACGTGGACCTGAACCGCGCCCGCGAGGCCGGGCGGTTCCGCGAGGACCTGTACTACCGGCTCAACGTGATTGGCATCGGCCTGCCGCCCCTGCGGGACCGGCCGGAGGACGTGCCCCTGTTGGCCCAGCACTTCCTCAAGCTCTACACGCAGAAGTCGTCCCGGAAGATCACCGGCATCTCCGCCGGCGCCATGGAGGCCCTCACCTGCGCGCGGTGGGTCGGCAACGTGCGCGAGCTGGAGAACGTCATCGAGCGGGCGGTGGTCCTCACCTCGCGCGAGGTGATTGACGTGGAGGATTTGCCCCCTTCGTTCCGCGAGGTGCAGAAGGGCGGAGGCGAGGTGGAGGTGGCCAGCCTGGCCCACCTGCCCTACGCCGAGGCCAAGCGGCTGGCGATGCGCGCGTTCGAGCGGCGCTACCTGTCGTCGCTGCTGGAGCGGCACGAGAACAACATCTCGTCCGCGGCGCGGGCGGCGGGCGTGGACCGGTCCAACTTCCGGCGGCTGCTCAAGCAGTATGAGGTGGCGGGCAGGTCGCAGACCCCGGCGCAGGCGCAGTCGCAGTCGAACAGGGTGATGAGCGCCGAGGAGCACCGCGGGAATCTGCCGCGGTTCAGCGCGATGTCGTAGGTGCCCGCTTGGACCCTCTCTCCCTGACGGGGAGCGGGGGCGGGGCAGCGGCGGAGGCTTGTGGCGACCGGGCGGGGCTCCAGGCAGGGGGCCGTCGTGTCGCTGCGCGGGCCTCTGCGCCGGCTCCATATCTGGGCCCCAACCCGCGGGATGCGGCCGTCGCCCGGCGATTTCGCAAGAAGTACGCAGTGAAGGCGCCTGACCGCGGCGGCGAGCCCTTTCACTGCGCATTCTTTGCGAAAAACCTGGGGGTGACGCCCCAGGGGCCGTCGTGTCGCTGCACGGGCCTCTGCGCCGGCTCCATATCCGGGCCCCAACCCGCGGGATGCGGCCGTCGCCCCGCGATTTCGCAAGAAGTACGCAGTGAAGGCGCCTGACCGCGGCGGCGAGGCCTTTCACTGCGCATTCTTTGCGAAATCCTGGCGGTGACGCCCCAGGGGCCGTCGTGTCGCTGCACCTGGCGCTGCCTGGCAGCAGTTCGTCCTCCCGCGCCGGCTCCAACTCGGGCCAGGGCGAGCGCCCCGACCGCCCGAGTGCCCGAGTGCCCGAGCGCACCCCGCTGCCGACGGATCCGTCGCCCAGGCGGAAGGCGCCTCGCCCTCGAGAAATTCCGGTCACGGATGCCGTCGGTCCCACCGCGAGCGACGGAGGCGGCACGGACAACCCAGAGCCAACGCCCCGCGGCCGGAAGCGTCACCTGGAGCCCCGGACCGCCCTTCACCTGACCCGATCGCTCCCCTGCCTGAAGCACCCCCGGCAGCGGCTCAGGACCCGAGCCCCGGACCTGCCTGCGTCACCCCTCTTCGCCGGGCTCGCGCTCGGGGTGCTCCCCATCGGGCGGCTGCGCGCGCCGCGCCTCCAGCCTTTCGGACAGCGTCTTCTCGAACCCGTTCTGCGACGGCTGGTACAGCCGCGTGCCCAACAGCGCGTCCGGCAGGTAGGCCTCCCGCACGTAGTGGCCTTCGAAGTTGTGCGGGTACTTGTAGCCGCCGCCGTAGCCCATGCCCTTCATCAGCCTGGTGGGCGCGTTGCGCAGGTGGAGCGGGACGGGCAGGGCGCCCTTGTCGGAGACCGCCGCGCGCGCGTTGGCGTAAGAGGTGAGCACCGCGTTCGACTTGGGGGCCATGGCCAGGTAGGTGACCGCCTGGGTCATCGGCAGGGTGCCTTCGGGCAGGCCAATCAACTGGAAGGCCTGCAGCGTCTGCACCGCGACCAGCAGCGCCTGCGGGTCCGCGTTGCCGATGTCTTCAGACGCGAAGATCACCATCCGCCGGAGGATGAAGACCGGGTCCTCGCCCGCCTCCAGCATCCGCGTCATCCAGTAGAGCGCCGCGTCAGGGTCCGAGCCGCGCATCGACTTGATGAACGCGGAGACCACGTTGTAGTGCTCTTCGCCCGCCTTGTCGTACAGCAGCGTCTTGCGCTGCAGCGCCTCCTCCGCCGCGCGCTGGTCCACCTGCCCCTTGCCGTGCTGCGCCGCCACCTCCAGCGCGGTGAGCGCCCGGCGCGCGTCCCCCGCCGCGGAAGCCGCGATGAACCGGAGCGCGTCGTCGTCCGCGGTCACCTTGCCGCCGAGCCCGCGCGCATCAACGAGCGCCCGGCGCAACAGCCCCTCCAGTTCGTCCTCCTCCAGGCCGCGCAGGGCGACGACGCGGCAGCGGGAGAGGAGCGCGGCGTTGACCTCGAAGGAGGGGTTCTCGGTGGTGGCGCCCACCAGGGTGATGGTCCCGCGCTCCACGTGGGGCAGCAGGGCGTCTTGCTGCGCCTTGTTGAAGCGGTGGATCTCGTCCACGAAGAGCAGGGTGCGCTGCCGGCGCTCCTTCCAGCGGTTCTGCGCGGCGGTGACGGCTTCGCGGATGTCCTTCACCCCGCCCATCACCGCGGAGAGGGTGGCGAAGTGCGCGCCGGTGGCGTTGGCCATCACCTGCGCGAGCGTGGTCTTCCCGGTGCCCGGCGGGCCCCACAGGAGCAGGGAGGGGATCTGATCCGCCTCGATGGCGCGGCGCAGGAACCTCCCTTCCCCGGTGAGGTGCTCCTGGCCCACGAAGTCCGCGAGCGTGGAGGGGCGCATGCGCTCGGCGAGCGGGGCGAGCGCGGCCTGGTCCTCCTGGGCCGCGTGGTCGAACAAGTCCATGGAGGGGGCCTTTATCAAAAGGTGCAGCAGGGCCGCCCCCGCCATAAAACCCCCGCTGTGAACACCCTGGTGCTGGTGGCCAAGCGCGGCGTGGAGGAGGCGGTCCGGCTCGCGAAGGAGCTGCGGACGCGGCATCCGGAGAAGGAGATCCTCGCGGACTCCCACCTGTCGGCGAAGCTCGGCTGGAGGTCCGAAGAGCCGGACGAAGAGCTCGTGGGCCGGGCGGATCTGCTGGTGGTGATGGGCGGGGACGGCACGCTGATCCACGCGGCGCGGCTTCTGGCGGGGCGGACCATCCCCATCCTCGGCGTGAACCTGGGGAGCCTGGGGTTCATGACCGAGATCCCCCGCGAGGACTTCTTCCCGACGCTGGATGACGTGCTGGCGGGGCACTTCCGCACCGAGTCACGGCTGAAGCTGACCTGCCGGCTGTACCGCGGCGGGGAGGTGGTGGTGGAGGACGAGGTGCTCAACGACATCGTCCTCAACAAGGGGGCGCTGGCGCGCATCGCGGACCACGACATGCTGATCGACGGGCAGTTCGTGACCACCTACAAGAGCGACGGGGTGATCGTGGCCACGCCCACCGGCTCCACCGCGTATTCGCTCTCCGCCGGGGGGCCCATCGTCCACCCCATCGTGGACTGCATGATCGTCACGCCCATCTGCTCGCACGCGCTGACCCAGCGGCCCATCGTGGTGCCCAGCGAGCGGACGGTGCACATCGACCTGCGCGGCAACGCCGAGGACGTCTACCTCACACTGGACGGCAAGGCGGGCCACCCGCTGCAGTCGGGGGACCGGGTGGAGGTGCACCGGTCACCGAACCGGGTGCTGCTCGTCCGCAATCCGCGCATGGGCTACTTCTCCATCCTCCGGCAGAAGCTGCGCTGGGGAGAGCGGTGAGCCTCTTCGGGAGCCTGTTTGGGAAGAAGAAGGAGGCCGCCCGCGCGCCGGCCGCGGACGCGCCGCGGGCGCTGGTGGCGGCGGGGCCCACCTTCCTGCGCAGGATGGCCGCGGACGCGCTCGCGGAGGCGGGCTGGGACGTGGCCCAGTCTCCCCTCGTGGCCGCCGCCGCGGAGCTGGTGCCGCTGCACCGCCCGGAGGTGGTCGTCTACTTCGCGGTCCGGTCCATGCCGGAAGACAACGCCCAGCTCAAGGCGGCGGCCGCGAGCGCGCGCGTCCTCCTGGTGGGGCCGACCCAGGTCTCTGCCGAGGACCTCGCCGCGCTGGCGGACGAATGCGGGGCTGCCTCGTTCGTGGGTGTGCCGTTCACGAGTTCGGAGCTCGTGGAGGCGGCCACCCGCTGCCGCACCCGTTCGGAGTCCGAAGCCGCGGCCTGGCGCGCGTCGCTCGCAGCGCAGAAGTAATGGCGTGAAGCGCGGGGTCCGGCGCTGCCGCGGGCCATGTATACAGACCGGCCCGCATGCAGCCCTCCTCCCCCAGCCGCCATCGCCTGAGCGCCACGGACCTCTCGCTCATCGCCGTCTTCGCCGCGCTGGTGGCGGTGCTGGCCCTCTTGCCGGCCATCCCCACAGGGCCCGTCGGCGTGCCCATCACCCTGCAGACGCTGGGGGTGATGCTCACCGGGGTGGTGCTCGGGCCCGGGCGCGGCGCCGCGGCGGTGGCGCTGTACGTGGCGGTGGGGCTCGCGGGTGTGCCCATCTTCAGCGGCTTCCGAAGCGGGCTCGGCGTCCTCGCGGGGCCGTCCGCCGGGTACCTGCTGGCGTTCGTCCCGGCGGCGTTCGGGGTGGGGCACCTGTCGCGCTGGGCCCTGGCTCGCGCGCCGCGCTGGCGCTATTGGGCGCTGTTCGGCGCCTGCGCGGTGACGAGCCTGCTCGTCGTCCACCCCATGGGCATCGCCGGCCTGATGCTCAACGCGCGGCTGTCGCTGCCGGCGGCGCTGGCGGTGGACGTGGCGTTCCTGCCAGGGGACGTGGTGAAGAACCTCGTCGCCGCGGGGTTGGGCCTGGGCGTGCACCGGGCGTTCCCGCGGCTTCGGGCGTCGTGATCGTCTTCGACGGCGCAGCGGTGACGGGCATCCTGCAGCCGCTGACGCTGCAGTTGGGCGAACACCGCGTCTCGGTCATCGGCGCCAACGGCTCGGGCAAGTCCACCTTCCTGAAGCTGCTGAACGGGCTGGTGCTGCCGGACCAGGGGGCGGTGACGGTGGACGGCCTCGACCCGCGCAAGGACGGCCGCCGCGTCCGGCAGCGCGTGGGCTTCGTCTTCACCGACCCGCTCGCGCAGCTGGTGATGCCCACCGTGCTCGAGGACATGGAGCTGTCCTTCCGGCAGCGGCATCGAAGCGCACAGGCGCGGCGTGAGGCAGCGCTGGCGGCGCTGCGGCCTTTCGGACTGGAAGGGTTCGCGGACCGCAGCATCTACGACCTCTCCGGCGGCGAGCGGCAGCTTCTGGCCTTCGCCGTGGTGCTGGCGACGGACCCACAGGTGCTCGTCGCGGACGAGCCGACGACGCTGCTGGACTTGCGAAACGGGCACCGCATCCGCCGGGTGTTGGCGGAGGCGAAGCCGCAGGTGCTGTTCGCCACCCACGACCTCGACTTCGCGCAGCAGAGCGAGCGGACGCTCGTCTTCGACGGTGGCCGGGTGGTCTTCGACGGGGCGCCCCGCGAGGCGGTGGAGGTCTACCGGAGGCTGTGCGCCCCATGAGGGGTCACGGGCACCTGTTCGGCACCTTCGTGGACGTGCCGTCGCCTCTTCACCGCGCGCCGCTGTGGCTGAAGTTCGCAGGGCTGGTGGTGGTGAGCGGCGGGGTGCTGGCGGCAGGAAGGGTGGAGGTGACGCTCGTCGCGCTGCTCGGGGTGTTGCTCGCGTATCCCGTGGCCGCGCGCCTTCCGCTCGCGCAGCCTGGGCGGGCGCTGAAGCCGCTGGTGCTGCTCCTGGCCGTGCTCTTCGCCTTTCACCTCGCGGTGGACGGCTGGAGGTTCGCGGCGGTGGTCACCGGCAACCTCACGCTCTGCGTGCTCGCGGCGCGGCTGCTGACGCTGACCACCCCGGGGCCGAGGCTGCTGGATGGTCTGGTCAGCGCGGCGCGGCCGTTGCGCGTCTTCGGCGTGGACCCCGAGCGCTTCGGTCTGCTGGTGGCCTTGATGATGCGGAGCCTGCCGTACCTGCTGGGGTCGGTGCAGGACGTGGGAGACGCCGCGCGCGCGCGTGGCCTGGAGCGGAACCTCCGTGCGCGGGTGATGCCGGTGGTGGTGGGCGCCGTGGCCTACGCGCAGCAGACGGGGCAGGCGCTGGAGGCCCGCGGCCTACTCGACGACGACGCGTCGCCTGAGGACGAGCGGCCAGAGCAGGACCAGCGGGACGACCAGCACCGGCGCTGAAGAGGCCGCACAGCCGCAGCCCTCCAACGGCGCGTCCTCTTCGGCTCCGCCGTCAGGCCGCACGCCCGCATCTGCGGGGTCCCCTGGACCTTCGACGCCGCCGTCGGCAACAGCACCCGCCGGCCTGCCGCCCTGGGCGCGGAGCCCCTGGCTGTGCTGGATGAAGGTGCCCGAGCCGGTGGTCACCTTCTTCACCGCCACCACGCGGTAGTCGTAGGTCTCGCCCGGCGCACCGTCGGGATCCACGAAGGACGAGGCGGCGGTGGGCTGGAGCGTCAGCCGCTCCTCCGGCTCCAGGTGCCAGCGGCGGTAGACGTGGTAGCCGTCCACCTCTTCGTCGGAGGGCGCCGTCCATGACAGGTGCACCGCGTCCTCGACGACCTCCAGCGCCAGGCCCGAGGGCGGCCGCAACACGAACAGGCGCAGGGTGGGATCTCCGAGCAGCGCCTGGTGCACGCCGCGCGCGCCGAAGCCGGTGTCGTAGTCCGCGCCGGAGTTGTTGGCAGAGGCCAAGAACGCGTCACCGAAGGACCGCAGCGCGCCGAGCGGATGCAGATGCAGATACGGCCGCGCGAACCACGCCGTCGCCATCACCGACCCTTCGCTCAGCAGCGCCGCGCGCAGGAGGTTGTTCTCGTACGCCCAGTCGCCGAAGTACGAGCCGAACAGGCCCAGGAAGGCGGCCCTCGGCGCGCGCGAGGCGAAGTCCGACGTGTGGGCGACCCCGCTCGCAGAGGTGGGCGAGCCCCCGCCGCAGCCGAACGCGAGCGCGTAGCCGGCGGGGTCCTCCAGCACGTCGAAGAAGCCGCCTTCGGTCCCGGGCGCTACGCCGAGCACCGCCGCCGAGTCCCGCCAGGCGATGCGCGAGAACGCCTCGCCGCCGAAGTAGCCGAAGGAGTCCCGCACGTACGCGCGGGGCGCGAAGCGCTCGGCGCCGTGCCGGTACGCGTGGTTCCTGTCCAGCCAGCGCGAGAGCAGCCCGTGCGGCCCTTGCGAGAACGCAGGCAGTCCCTCCGCGTCCACGCGGCCCACGCTCACCTCCACCTTGCCGGGCCACACCGAGTGGTCGAACTTCCCGTCCCCGCTCCCGTTGGCGAACGCGCCCACGCCGCCGAGGTTCAGCATGTCCGTCCACTGCGAGAACTCGCCGTAGTAGCCGTCCGCCGGCCAGGCGCCTTCGTGGTCCGGGTGGCCGTCCGGGCTCAGCAGGCCGGAGAAGGGCCTCGGCACCGCGCCCAGCAGGAGCACCGCCCGGAGCCTTCCACCCCAATGCGCCTGCGCCCCGGCGATCTGCCCCTTCACGTCCGGCGGCGAGTCGTCGGTGCGCACCGTGATCTGCGTCACGCCGAAGCCGTCGCCCCGCAGGTCGTCTTCGAGCCGGGCCACCTTCTCTGCCAGCGCCTCCGCGGTGCCGTCATCCACGACCAGCGCCACCGCCCCGCGGTCGTCCTCGAAGGGGACGTCTGCGCCCGCGAGCAGGTACGCGTTGCCGGTGGGCCCGGACGCGCTCTCCTTCATCACGTGGTACTCGACCGTCGCGCCCCAGGGCGCGTCCTCGTCCACCCAGTCCGTCGCGTTGCCGGGGAGTTGGGCCACCTCCACCCACGGCAGACCCGGGCCTGCCCGACGCCGGAGGGTGAACCCGCTCGCGTCCGGGCGGGCGCCCCAGGTCAGGAGCAGCTGACCCGGCCCAACGCCGGGCGCCGCGGAGACGTGAGGGTCCAGGCCTTCGACCGTCTGGGCCCACGCAGCGGGGGTGAAGAGCAGCGCAGCGAGCAGCCAGGTGAGGGCGGTCAGCGTGAAGGTGCTGCGCGCCGAAGCTGTGACCCCCTTCTCCGGCGCTTCGTCTCGAGCCCTCGATGGGGCCCAGGTTCGTCGATCCGGAGAATGGGGGATCATCCCGAACGGTGAAGTGACCGGAGTGCCTGGTGTGCGCATGGGCGCAGGCCGTTCGCGCGCAGAAGCAGAAGCAGGGCGGCCGCGTGGCGCGGGCAGAGGGGCGTGGGCCGGAAGCTGCTGCTCCCGCCTGCCCTTCGCTGATGGAAGCTTGCACCGAGGAGTCATCACCGCCCCGAACCGCCCCAAAGCCGGCCGCGACACGACGCGTCCGAGGGAGCCGCCGAATATAGATGGGCAGAAGCGGCTTTGTTACAGTCCGCCGCTTCTCGCCACCTTTGGCCGCGGCGGCGTGCACGACGTACCCCTCATGCCCATCCACATTCCACGACGAAGCCAGGCGCGGTTCGCGCTGTGCCTTCTGGGGCTGACCTTCGCGCTCGGCGGCTGCTTCGATCCGCCGGACCGCTCCGGAGACTGCCGAGCGCAGGGCCTCTGCGAGTGCACCGAGAAGGCGCACTGCGACGACGGCCTGGAGTGCGTGAACGGCGAGTGCGCCGAGGTGGTCTGGGACGCGGGACCCAGGGAGGGGGAGACCGGCGCGGTCTGCGAAGCCGACGCGGACTGCAACTCCGGCCTCTGCCTGCCAGAAGGCCCCGGCCGCCCGCGCCTCTGCACGGTGGCGTGTGACCTGTCACCCGGCGCACCTGACGCCGGGGCCGGAGACGACGCCGGCCTCGAGGCCTGTCCGCTCAACTGGGACTGCAAGCCGAACAACGAGGACGGGCCGGCCCTGTGCGTGCCGCCGTACAACGCGCTGTGCCTGGGCTGCGAGACGGATCTCGACTGCAACGTGCAGGGCGATCTGTGCGTGGCGCTGCCGTCGGGCGAGAGGGTCTGCGGACGCGACTGCTCGTCCGCCGGTTGCCCGGACGGCTACACCTGTGAGGCGGTGCCGGGCGCGGACGGCGGCGTGCGTGGGATGCAGTGCCTGCCGCAGAGCGGGAGCTGCGAGTGCTCGGACCTCAACGTGGGCCTGGGGCGAGCCTGCAAGAGCGGCAACGCCCAGGGCACCTGCTACGGGTTCGAGGTCTGCCAGGCCAACGGCGCCTTCGCCGGCTGTGACGCGCGCACCCCGTCCCCCGAGACCTGCAGCGGCGTGGACGATGACTGCGACGGGCTGACGGATCACCAGGACCCATCGGTGGACACCAGCGGCCTGCCGTCGAGCCCGGCCTATCCCTCGTGCGCGGTGAACGCCGCGGGCGCCTGCGTGGGGACCTGGACCTGCCAGAGCGGCCCCACGGGCTTCGACTGGTCCTGCAACGCCGCCGCGCCGCGCGAGGAGCTGTGCAACGGCTTCGACGAGGACTGCAACGGCCTCGTGGACGAGCCGTTCCTCGACGCCCAGGGCCGCTACGTCCACCTCGAGCACTGCGGCGCCTGCGGCTGGGACTGCCAGACCGCCATCTCCGACCTCGCGCCGTCTTCCGGCGCGGTCGCTTGTGAGCTGCGAAGCGGCAGCCCGGTCTGCGTGCCCAAACAGTGCGCGCCCGGGTTCTCGCCGCACCCGCCCCAGGCGCCGGTGATGTGCCTGCGCGCGACCAGCGCCGCCTGCCGGCCCTGTGCGTCGGACGGGGACTGCGGCGCCTTCGGCGACAGGTGCGAGCCGCTCGCGAACGACACCGGCTCCTGGTGCCTGCAGGCATGTGGCGCGGACGCCCCCCATGCAGGTTGCACGGGCGTCACCGGCGAGCAGGGCTGCTGTCCGTCGGGCTACGCCTGCCAGCAGCGCGGAGCGGACAAGCTGTGCGTGCCCGAAGGTGACTCCTGCACCTGCCGGCCGTCTTTTGCCGGCGCCGAACGCGCGTGCCTGGTGACCGCGGGGACGAACACCTGCCTGGGCACGCAGGTGTGCCAGCCCACCGGCGAGTGGAACGCGTGCGACACCTCGAAGACCACGGTGGAGCTGTGCGACGGCGCGGACAACGACTGCGACGGTGTAGCGGACGACCCTTTCATCAACACCAAGGGGACCGGGACCTACGACTCGGACGAGCACTGCGGCGCGTGCAACAGCAACTGCGTGGCGCAGTGGAGCCCCACCATCCAGCACGCCATTGGCGGGTGCGTGACGAGCGGCGTGGGCGGGCCTGCGCCGCGCTGCGAGATCATCGCCTGCACGCAGGAGCGGATCGCCGGCGGCGGCGCGTGTCAGAAGGACACCGACTGCGGCCCCGGGCGCACCTGCGATCCGCTGTACCGCCAGTGCGTGCGCGCGTGCGGCGGGCCCGGCGACTGCAGCGGGCGGCCGTGCGTGAACGGGTTCTGCTCGGCCCAGTGCACGAACGACAACCAGTGCCAGGCCGCGCTCGGCGCGCCTTCTACCTGTGAGGGCGGCACCTGCGGCGTCACCTACCAGTTCGTCAACGCCGACGAAGAAGCCACCAACGGCTGCGAGTGCTGCCATGCCGTGGGCGTGGTGGACGTGCCGGACATCCACGCCGCGTATCCCAGCGCTGGTGACGCGTACGTGGACCGGGACTGCGACGGCGTGGACGGCGTGGCGGCGACCAGTCTCTTCGTGCGCGCGGGCGCTGCCGGTGGAAACGGGACTCTGGCGTCGCCGTATGGCTCCATCACCCAGGCCATCAACGCCTACGACGCCGCGGTGCACACCGCGATTCTCGTGGCGCAGGGGACGTACCTCGAGCAGGTGGTGCTGAAGAACGGCGTGAAGCTCCATGGCGGCTACCGCACCGACTTCACCGCGCGTGACGTGGTGGGCTACCCCACGCTGATCGAAGCGCCGGAGCCGGACTTCAACTCGCTGACCCACAAGCGCGGCACCGTGAACGCGGAAGGGTTGACGCAGGCCACCGTCGTCGCCGGCTTCACCCTCCGCGGCTACGACGTGAACTTCCGTCCCGCGCCGGGCCAGCCGGGCAAGAGCAGCTACGCGGTCTACGTGAAGAACACCGGAGACGCGCTCACGCTCGCCAACAACCGGATCGTCGGTGGGCGGGGCGGTGACGGGGCCCACGGCGCTCCCGGGGCGGCAGGGCAGGGCGGCGGCGCGGGCGGCAGCGGGCTCAACTCCACCGAGTGCACCACCGCCAACTGCAGCGGGCAGTCGCAGCCCGGCGGCGCGGCGGGCACCAACGCGGCGTGTGGCAGCGCCAACGGGAACGCGGGCGCGGCCTCCAACGGCTCTCTGACGCTGCAGGGCTACCGGCCGCCGCTGGGCAAGAACGGAGAGGGTGGCGGGAACGCGACCTACACCCAGACGAACTCCTCGCAGTCACAGCTGTGCAAGTACGACTGCCAGATCAACGCGAACGGTGGCACCAACGGTCACCCGGCGCAGAACGGCAACGGCGGCCAGGCGCAAGGCGGCGGTTCCGGATGCGGCGGCGGCAGTGGCTTCCTTTCCGGTGATGACTGGGTGGCGCAGAGCGGCAGCTCCGGCGCCTCGGGAACGCATGGCACCGGCGGCGGCGGTGGCGGCGCGGGCGGCGTGGTGTGGAACAACAACGCCAACACCACCTGCACCGTCGGCAACAAGGTCGGAGACCTCGGCGGGACCGGCGGCGGGGGTGGCGCCGGCGGCTGCGGCGGGGGCGCGGGGCAGGGCGGTGGCGGCGGCGGCGGGTCCTTTGCCGTGTTCCTGCGCTTCACCACGTCGCCGGGGAGCCTCCCGGACGTGCGCGGCAACCTCATCGAGCTCGGCTTCGGTGGTGCCGGCGGCAACGGCGGTCCTGGCGGCTACGGCGGAACCGGCGGTCCCGGCGGCGAAGGCGGCATCGCGCAGCTTCCGGCGTGGTGCGCGGGGCTGGGTGGCAAGGGCGGACGCGGCGGCAACGGCGGCGCGGGCGCGGGTGGTGGCGGCGGCTGCGGCGGCAGCGCCTGGGGCGTGGGCGGCAACTTCGTCGGCGGCGGCAACTACGGCGCGAAGAACGTCATCTCCTCCGGCAGCGGCGCGCAGGTGGGCGCGGCGGGTGAAGGCGGTCCCTCTCCGGCAGGTCCCACTTCGGCCGGCAGTGCTGGCACCGTCGGCCAGACCGGCCAGGTGTTGGCGCTGTGAGGCGCGCGCGCGTCAAACAGGCCGCGCTGGCGCTCCTGCTGCTCGCGGCCACCGGGTGTGGCCGCACCGGACCCTTGCCCGGGATTCCCCAGCCGTGCGTCTTCGACACCGACTGCGAAGAGGGGCTGCGCTGCATCAACCAGCTGTGCTCCACCGGGGACGAAGCGGACGGCGGCCGGCGCGGGGACAAGGTCTTCGGCGAGCCGTGCGAAGACGGGGCCGAGTGCCAGAGCGGCTCCGGCCTCGGCGGGCCGCGCGGCGCCTTCGGCTGGTAGTACTGCGCGGAGCAGACCGCCTGTCCGTCCGGGTTCGTGTGCAAGGCGGTGCCAGACCCTTCGGCTTTGCCGGACGCGGGGACACCGCCCGAGATCATCCCCTTGTGCGCGCTGCCGCAGCCGCTTCTGTGCCAGCCGTGCGACGAGGATCTCGACTGCGGCGGCTCTGGTGGCGACCTGTGCCTGCAGGACGGCATCCACGGGTTCTGCGGCATGGACTGCACCTTCGAAACCTGCCCGGAGGGCTACACCTGCGGGCACACCGCGCGCGGCAGGCAGTGCCAGCCGGTGGGCCAGAGCTGCGACTGCGGACCGGATGATCTCGGGCGGCTGCGCGGCTGCGGCAACGAGAGCGACGTGGGCATCTGCTACGGCAGCCAGGTGTGCACGCTCGCCGGCTGGGGCGCCTGCTCCGCGCCCGCCGCCGTGGCCGAGACCTGCAACGGGCTCGACGACGACTGCAACGGCCTGGTGGACGACGAGCAGGACGCGCAGACCTGCACGCGCGCCAACGCGTTCGGCACCTGCGAAGGGCCGCGCGCCTGCCTCGGCGCCGCGGGGACCCGGTGTGACGCGCCCACGCCCGCGGCCGAGACCTGCAACTACGTGGACGACGACTGCGACGGGACGACGGACAACCCCTTCGTGGACGGGCAGGGCCGCTATGTCCAGGGCGCGCACTGCGGCGGCTGCGGCAACGACTGCCAGACGCTGATTCCGAACTCGGTGGCCACCACCTGCGCGCTGGACTCCAACGGCGCCCCCGTCTGCCGCGTCACCGCCTGCGCCGTCGGGTTCTTCCCCAGCCCCGACCAGACCCGCTGCCTGCAGCTCGCGGATTCGCTCTGCGAGGCGTGCGTGAAGGACGAGGACTGCAAGGGACCCGGCAGCGCGTGCGTGGACATTGGCGCCGAGACGATCTGCACCCGAAGCTGCGGCCCCGGCTCACCCTTCGGCGCCTGCCCCTCCGGCTACATCTGCCAGGGGCTGCAGTGCATCCCCCAGAGCGGGACCTGCGCCTGCAACGCCGCGCAGGTGGGGATGACGCGTTCGTGCCAGGTGCAGACCTGCGAAGGCTTCCAGCAGTGCCAGGGCAGCGGCGGAGGCTTCGCGTGGAGCGCCTGCGACGTGGACTCCTTCAACCCGGAGATCTGCGACGGCGTGGACAACAACTGCAACGGCGACGCGGACGAAGGTTTCAAGAACGCCGTCACCGGCCGCTACGACGCGACCCTTCACTGCGGCTTCTGCAACAACGACTGCTCCAAGTACTGGTCCGAGCCGCTGCAGCACACCACCGGTGTCTGCGACGCGTCCACCCCGATGCCCACCTGTCAGATGGGCCCGTGCAGCACCGAGACGGTGGGGGGCGTCAGCTTCGAGTGGGTGAACGTCAACGGCGACACCCAGGACGGCTGCGAGTGCCGCCGCGTCCTGGGCAACCTCACCACCGACGAGCCCCAGGAGCTCGCCCCCTTCGTCGACGAGAACTGCGACGGCGTGGACGGCGTCGCGCAGCACGCGGTCTTCGTGTGGGCGGGCGCGCAGCCGGGCGGCAACGGGAGCATCACCCAGCCGTTCCGAACCCTTGGCCAGGGGGTCTCATCACTCCTGGCGCAGCCGCAGAAGCGGTACGTGCTCGTGGCCGAAGGGGTCTACGCCGAGAACGTCGCGGTCGGGCCGCGGGTGCGGCTGTACGGCGGGTACTCCCAGACCTTCCAGAAGCGCGATCCGATCCTCTTCCAGTCCCTCATCCAGGGCCAGGAGTCGCTGCTCCCGCTCGGGCCGCAGGCCGCCCTCCACGCGCAGAACATCCCCCCGGGCGCACAGGCCGCGGCGGTGAGCGGCTTCACGGTGCGGGGTCCGGACATCCTGCCGGCAGGGGACGACCAGCCCGGGCGCGCCTCCTACGCGGTGATGGTGGAGAACGCGTCGAATGCGCTGCGCATCGTCGGCAATGACATCCTGGCGGGGAAGGGCGGGCAGGGCGGCCGCGGCAGCACCGGTGCGCAGGGGTTCGGGCGGCAGGTCTCGCCAGCGCTGGACGGTGCGGACGGCCTCAACCAGGTGAAGCTCCCGGGGAGCTGTCCTGCGAGCACGAACCGCGCAGGCGGCGCCGGCGGGCAGAACTTCCAGTGCGGCGCCAACGGCAACGGCGGCGGCAGCGTGACCTGCCCGGCCTTCAACTGGTCCACCACGCCGGTGCAGGGGGCGCAGGCGCCCTATCCGCCCGGCTCGCCCCTGGACGGTGAAGGCGGCTTCGACTGGAGCTACGACTCGCAGAGCAACTCCAACTGTGGCCACGTCACCGAGTCCGGCTTCCCCTCCAACATCCAGACCCACGACGGCCACAACGGCAAGGCCGGGCCGGATGGGCAGAGCGGTCAGGGCGGCGCCGGTGCGCCCGCGCGCGCCCGGTTCGGGAGCACGGCAGGAAACCGGTGGGTGCCTTCATCCTTCGGCGCGGCCGGCGGGCTGGGCGGGGTTGCGGCGCAGGGCGGCGGCGGCGGCGGGGCAGGGGGTGGGACGTTCCGGTTCCCGGCGGGCGGCTGCCAGGACTACGAGCTCGGCGCGAGCGGCGGCGGCGGCGGCGCGGGTGGGTGCGGCGGCGCGGGTGGCCAGCAGGGAGGGGCGGGGGGCGCGTCCATCGCCCTGTTCGTGACCTTCAGCGCCACGCCCCCGGCCTCGCAGGTCCCGGTCATCGAGCACAACCGCATCGAGCGGAACACCGGCGGCGCGGGCGGCAACGGCGGCTTCGGCGGCGCGGGTGGGCAAGGGGGCACCGGCGGGTTCGGCGGCATTCGCACCACGTGGAGCGGCTCGAGAGGCGGCAAGGGCGGGGACGGCGGGAACGGCGGCTTCGGGGGCGGCGGCGGCGGCGGCGCGGGGGGGCCTTCGTTCGGCCTCCTCGCCTTCCGGCTCGCGTCCCCAGCGTGGCAGGCCCAGAACACGTTCCTGACGAGCGGCAGCGCGCTCACCGGCGGGTCGGGTGGGGCCGGCGGCAGCTCGTCCGGCGCGGGCGCCACCGGCACCGCGGGCGCGGACGGGGCCTCGGCCAACTTCCATGCACTGATCCCCTGCGCCGCGGGTTGTCCTGGCGGCAGCCTCTGTGACGCCAACGGCGTCTGTGCCCCGTGAGAACCTTCATGCGCCTCCAAGTCCCGCTCCCCCTCCTCCTCGGTGCCACCGCAGCGCTCCTCGCCGGCTGTGGGACGGAGCCTCCGCCCTCCAACGATCCGTGCGAGCAGATCAACTGCCCACCGTCCACCTACTGCCGGGCCGGTGAGTGCGTGCTGGACCTGGTGGTGATCCCGACCGGAGACGCCGGCATCAAGGACGGCGGCGTGAACCCGGACGGGGGCGAAGTGCCGGATGGCGGCGAACCTCCCGACGGCGGCGAGTTGCCTGACTCCGGAACCCCCGACGCAGGGACGCCGGACTCAGGAACGCCCGACTCGGGGACGCCGGACTCAGGCACGCCCGACTCCGGGACGCCGGATTCAGGAACGCCCGACGCAGGGACTCCGGACGCCGGCAGCGCCACCGCCTCGCAGCTCATCGCCGCTGCGCGCGCCACGCCGGACGGCAGCGGGCTGTCCTTGCCCATCGCGGGCGCGGTGGTGACCTACCTCAAGCCCGGCGTGGGCATCGAAGGCCCCGGCTTCACCATTCAGGGAGCGCCGCAGGGCCCCGCGCTCTACGTGGGGCTCGACCCGGCGTCGCTCTCGCCTTCGCCCAGCGTGGGGGACGTGGTGGCCTTCACCCTCACCGAGCTGGCGACCCTGGGGACCAACACCGTGCGGATGGTGGCGGCCATCGACCCCGGCTCGTGGACGCGGCAGCCCGGCAGCATCCCGGTGAGCACCTTCGCGCAGGACGGCTCCACCGCAGATCTGGTGGACCTGCTCGAGGAATACGAGTCCGAGATCGTCAATGCGCAGGTCGAGGTCTCCGGCCCGTTCGTGGGCGCAGGCCCGTTGCACGTGAAGGCGCCCATCGTCACCACCGCCTATCCCTCCGGCAGCCCGTCCCTGAAGGTGCGCGTCCCGCAGGCCCTCCGTGACGGGCTCGATCTCGACGTGGGCTGCCTCCTGACGCTGCAGCGGACGCCGGTGTGGCGGCTCGGCTTCGAGGCCCAGCTCGCGGCGTGGACCACGGGGGATCTGACGGTCAACGGCTGCCCGGCGCCGAAGCTGCTCTCCGCCGTCTCTGGCGGCCCCACCACCGTGCTGCTCACCTTCGACCGGCAGCTTTCGCCCACGACCGTGACCGCCTCCGGCTTCAGCTTCTCCGGCGGCGTCTCCGCCGTTTCCGCGAGCGTCAGCGGCAAGACCGTCACCCTCACCACCACCCCGCAGGCGCAGGGCTCGAGCTACACCGTGTTCGTCCTCGCCTCGGTGAAGGACCTGCAGGGCAATTCGGTGGACCCCACCGCGAACGCCGCCACCTTCGCCAACAACCCCGCGCCTGCGGTGCTCCTCCTCAATGAGGTGAACCCTCAGGTCTCGAGCAACCTCGACCTCATCGAGCTGCGCGCGGTGAGCGCCGGCAACACCCAGAACATCCAGGTGCTGCAGTCGAGCAACTCGGGGCCCCAGATCGTCGCCACCTTGCCGTCCATCCAGGTGGCGGTGGGGGACCTCATCGTCGTGCACGTGAATACGCCGGGCGGGATGAGCGAGACCACCTCCAGGACCCAGTTCCCGCAGGCTTCGTACCCGAGCCACTACGACACCGCCTGGGACGTGGCTGGCACCTCCGTCACGCTGACCTATTCGCACCGGGTGCTGACGGTGGTCTCTGCGGCGGGGGTCATCACCGACGGCGTGGCGTTCGTCCTCAGCACCACCAGCAGCCCGCCGGGCGCCTACCCGAGCTGGCTCTTCGACCTGCAGGCGGCGGGGCACTGGCTCCCCGTCAGCTGCGGCGGGGGGCCCTGCACGTACACCAGCGTCCCCAGCGCGCTGGACGTCTCCGCGGACTACGCGGGCGTCACCTCGAGCCCCGGCACCTCGGTCCAGCGCCTCAGCGGGCAGGACACGAACTCGAAGAACGACTGGCTCCCCGCCGGTCCCAGCACCTTCGGCCTGCCGAACTGAGGGGCGAGCACCGCCGCGAGCGTCGATTCCTGCCCACCCAGGCGACCGGGCGGGCAAGCAGCCGCGACTTCTCTAAGGCCATGGCGGCCGGTTCCTGCTAATGGGCCAGATCCCCGTGCCCGCCACCGAGACAGACATCCAGCTCACCCGGGACGACGCCGAGTGGGTCCGTAACCTCCGCACGGAGGTCCAGCCCACCACGTTCAAGAAGGGCCGTGAGTACGCAGAGAGCCGCCGCGTGTCGGCGCTCTCCCGCAACGGCACCCGAGTGAACGGCACCGTCGTCGGATCAGACGGAGAGAAGTACCAGGTCTCCATCTGGCCCGAAGACGGGAAGATGCAGTCGTCCTGCACCTGCCCTGCCCACAACGAGTACGGCGCCCACTGCAAGCACGCGGTCGCCATCGCGCTCCTCTACCGGGCGAGGGTGCGCGCCGCGCACGCCCGCGTCGCCCAGGCCAACGCCAACGCGCAGGCCGCCGAAGCGGAGCTGACCTCTGAGGTGACCGGCGTAGACGGCGCCGACGCGGGCGAAGCGGCCAACGATTCGACCGGAGCGGACGGGGAGGTGGCCCAGCCCGCCTACGCGTATGACCCCATCTCGCTCCCGGCGCTGGCCAAGCTGGAGAACTGGCTCGGGCTCTCCTCCATCCCGGATCACGAGTTCCTCTACCGGCTCACCGCCGGCACCGGCGCCGGTGGCCGTCACTGGATCATCGACGTGCGCCGGCTGGACCAGCAGGCCAAGGGCCCG
Organism: uncultured Myxococcaceae bacterium; assembly: GCA_964596895.1. Classification (GTDB taxonomy): domain Bacteria; phylum Myxococcota; class Myxococcia; order Myxococcales; family Myxococcaceae; genus JAFAFL01. The sequence goes on along the minus strand of CAZQVZ010000055.1, from coordinate 1,622 downwards.
GTGAACGTGAAGCGCATGCTCTCCGCGGGGGCGCGCATCTCGCCGCCGGATGAGCGCGTCTTCCTGGACCTCGCCCGCTTCGAGCAGCGCTTCGACGCGCGCATCGTGCTCTCCGACGACGACGTGGCGAACCTGCTGGACCTGTTGCGGCAGCGGCGCGTCATCTACCGCGGCACCCAGCTGGTCTTCATGGACGAGCCCGCGAGGCCCCAGGTCCACCTGGAGACCTCCAATGGCCGGTCGCTGGCGCGGGTGGAGCTGGCGTTGCCGGACGGCGTCCAGGTGCAGCTCCGGGACGTCATCCTGCTCTCCGGCAAGCGCACCTGGGCCCTGCACGGGCAGAACGTCTTCGGGGTGGAGCCGGACTTCCCGCCCCGCCTCTTGCGCAAGTGGCTGCTGGAGCCGGCCATGGCGTTCCCGGACACCCAGCTGGACCGGGTGCTGACCTTCTTCGCCGCGCACCTGCCGCGCTTCCGCCTCGGCCTGCAGGCCGAAGGCATCGACGTGGACGACGAGACCCCGCCGCACTTCCTTTTGACCCTGGAGGGCACGCCGGAGAAGGTGAAGGGGAGGCTCGCGGCGCGCTATGGCAGCACCTCGGTGGCGGTGAGCCCGGACGGCAAGCACCTGGGCTACGCCAGCGGCGCCGGACCCGCGGGGCAGGGCCGCAAGCTCTACCGGCGACGGGAAGAGGAGGAGCGCGCGGCCGGCAAGCAGCTGCTGGAGCTCGGCTTCAAGTTCGATCCCGGCCAGGGCACCTTCGAGGCCGCGGAGGATGCGGCCATCTCCTTCTGGACCGAAGGGCTCGAGGCCCTGCCAAAGGAGTGGGAGGTCTTCACCGCCGCGCCCCCGAAGGTGCGGGTGCGCCGGAAGCTCAAGCCGAAGGTGAAGGTCACCATGGCGGGGGTGAACTGGTTCGAGCTCGACGCCACCTTCGAGACCGACGAGCAGCAGGTGGACCTGGGCGCGGTGCGGATGTGGCTGGACTCAGGCCGCAAGTTCATCCCGCTCAAGGACGGCACCTGGGCGGAGGCGGATCCGGAGGAGCTGCGGCGCGCGGCAGATCTGCTGGAAGAGGCGGGCGCGCTCCCCGGCAAGTCGAAGACCAGGCTGCCTTTGTACCAGGCCGCCGCGGTGGGCATGCTGGTGGACCTCGACGAAAACTTCGAGGTCGAGGCGAAGGCGAAGAAGGCCATCCGCGAGCTGCAGGACGCGCACGGCATCCCCAGCGTGGGCACGCCGGACGGGCTGCAGGCCACCTTGCGCCACTACCAGGAGGCGGGCCTGTCCTGGCTGTGGTTCCTCCACCGCCATGGGCTCTCCGGGATCCTCGCGGACGACATGGGCCTCGGGAAGACCATCCAGGCGCTGTCCCTCTTGCAGAAGGTGAAGAACGAAGAGGGCTCCAAGCCGTCTCTGGTCGTTGCGCCCACCAGCGTGCTCGCCAACTGGGAGCGCGAGGCGCAGAAGTTCACCCCGGGCCTTCGGGTGATGATCTGGCACGGCCAGGACCGCAAGGAGAAGGCGGAGCAGCTCCGGGACCAGGACCTGGTGCTGACCTCCTACGCGCTCGTCCGCCGCGACATCGAAGAGCTCACCAAGGTCGGCTTCCGCTACGTCAT
>CAZQVZ010000054.1:0-20704 GCA_964596895.1 uncultured Myxococcaceae bacterium | reverse complement strand
ACGCGGTGGTGCAGCGCCGGATGCCGCCGTGGCCCGCGAGCGAGGACTGCATCGACCTGCAGCACTCGCGCAGGCTGCCCCAGGCAGACGTGGACCTCATCGCCCAGTGGTCTTTGGAGGGCGCGCATCCCGGCAACCCGGACAACGCGCCGCCGCCGCCCTCGGGTCCGGAGGGGCTGGAGTGGGTGGACGTGGAGTTGGACCCCGGCGTGGACTACCTGCCCAATGCCGGCGTTTCGGACGACTACCGCTGCTTCATCGTCGCTCCGTCGCCGACGCAGACCCAGGATGTCATCGGCTTCGAGGTGGTGCCGGGGACGCCGACGCAGGTGCACCACGTCATCCTCTTCTCGGTGCCCTTGAGCGAGGCGCAGGCGAAGGATGACGGGGAGGAAGGCCCGGGCTGGACCTGCTACGGCTCCACCGGCACCACCGAGCAGAACGTCCGGATGATCGGCGGCTGGGCGCCGGGCAATGCCCCCACGCGCGTGCCGGAAGGGACCGGCGTCCGGGTGGGCGCCTCCAGCGCCTACGTGATGCAGGTGCACTACAACCTGGCCAACGGCGCGCCGCTGCCGGACCGGACGGCCATCAAGCTGCAGTACGCGAAGTCGCCGGTGCCGAAGGAGGCGTACGTCCTGCCGCTGGCGGTGAGCTCCTTCGCCATCCCGCCGCAGTCCACCGGCTACTCGGTGAAGGCAGCGCCTCAGGGGCTGGGCTCACTGCCGCCGGGCGTGAACGCCACCATCTACGGGATCACTCCGCACATGCATGAATTGGGAAGGCGGATCACCGTGCGCAACGTCACCACCGACACCTGCATGATCGACATCCCCAAGTGGGATTTTCACTGGCAGCAGTCGTACCAGTACAAAGAGCCCATCCCCTTCGTCACCGGGCAGAAGCTCGAGGTGGAGTGCGCCTGGGACAACCCCGGTCCGCAGACGGTGACCTGGGGTGAGGGAACGGCCGACGAGATGTGCGTCGCGTTCATTTACGTCACGCTCTGAAAGAGGCCCCATGAACCGACTGATCTGGTTGGCCGCCTTCGTTCTGCTCGTTGCGAGCGGCTGCGGAAGCTCCGAGTTCTGTGACCGCCATGCGGACGCGTGGGAAGAGGCCGAATCGAAGTCGCAGGCTTGCCCAGGCACCTCCACCAGCTTTCAGAGAGGGGCGCTCTGTAGCGTCACCGCCACTCGATGCAACGCTGCGGACGAGCGGCGGGTTGGCGAGTTTCAGTCCTGCGTCCGCGGGGTTCCGCGCTGCACTCCGGAAAACCAGGAGAGCTTCTCCGCGACGTTCGCGACCTGTTTCGATTGCACCACCGACGGCGACCGAAAGGCCTGCCGCATCCCTGGCCTCTCCAGCGACTGCCGGAACGCCCTGGGCGGCGAGTAATCGAAGACCCCTCCCCGCGGCATCCGCGAGGAGGGGCCGGGTATACGACTGGCCCTCACCCTGACGCTCTCCCGGAGGGAGAGGGAATCAGGACTCGGGGTACGCGGTCCAGCCGGCGGTCCAGTCCTCGGTGCCCATGGCGCCAATGAACGGGGCCGCGGTGAAGAAGCTGTCAGACGGCGTGGTCTGCGCGTTCTCCACCTGCAGCGCGGGCGAGCCTGCGGCAGGGCGGAAGTCGGGCGCGGTGAGGTTCGTGGCCGCGGTGAGCTGCGGGTCCACCACCAGGTTCTTGTTCGCGCTCTCCATCAAGCGCTCCCACTCGTTGAAGCCGGTGGCGTCCGGGTCGCCGTTGGGCATGGGGTCGAAGGCCGTGGCCGTGCCCTTGTTCCCCCAGAAGATGAAGCTCTTCAGGGAGAGCGCGCCCTGATCGTACTGCTCCGCGGTGGCGGTGTTGTTGATGTCCACCGCGCCGTCGCTGAACCCCATCACGATGAGGTTGTTCAGGCTGCCGGCGGTGCCGCGCCGCAGCGTCATCCCGATGGTCTTCTCCGCCCCGCCCGCGGGCCGGCCGATCAGCGTCGCGTTCCAGACCTGCGGCGCGGACCTCGGCTCGGCGTTGTGCTCCTTCTCGTTGCTGTCGGACTCGAAGCCGTTGTTGCCAATCTCACCGCCCTGCTGAATCACCAGGAACTGGATCTTCCCGCTGTAGCCCATGTCCCAGTCGAGCCCGTCGTCCTCGGCCAGGGAGACCACCGCGTACTTGAGGTTGGCGGTGCCGCCGAAGAACTCGATGCCGTCGTCGGTGCCGCGGTGCACCTGGATGTGAGACAGCGTCGTCGCCGACCCGCAGCCGGCCACGGTGAGGCCGTTGAGCTCGGAGTCGTTGAGGAGCTTGAAGCCGGCGAACTCGATGCGGGCGTACTGCAGCGACCCGCAGTCGTGCGCGTCGTCCGTGCCGCCGTACTTCGTGCGCTCGTCGGAGCCGGCGGTGAAGCCCTCCAGGTAGGTCTCGCCGCCGCTGACGTTCAGCTTCGCCCGGCCGAGCAGCGCTACGCCGCCCCAGTCACCGGAGAGCCGCTCGCCCTCCTTCTCGGACGAGGTGAAGATGATGGGCGCGGACGCAGTGCCCACCGCGAGGAGCTTCGCGTCGCGGGTGACGACCAGCGAGGAGCCCTGGTTGCCGAGCACCGTCGTGCCCGCCTCGATGGTGAGCGTGCCGCTCTCCACGAAGATGTGGCGAGTGAGGACGTAGGTGTTCTCCGCCTTCCAGGTGGTGTCGGCGGTGATGGGCTCGGAGACCTCCACCCGCTGCCCGGTTTGGCCGGTGCCCGCATCCGGCGTGGGGTTCTGCTCGGGATCTTCGCCGGGGCAGCCGGCGGTGACGGCCAGCAAGCTGGCGCCAAGGCACATCGTGAGGAACCGCTTCATGTCGTTGCTTCCTTTGTGGAGAGGGACTGCGGGACTGCGTTACAGGGCCCAGCCGAGCTGCGCGGAGACGCCGAGGCCGGGGCGGTACTGCAGGACCGTGTGGCCGCCCTGCAGCAGGGTGATTCGGGAGTTGAGGAGGTTCTGGCCGGTGAGCTTGAGCTGCATCCCGCTCTTGAACTTCTGCGTCACCGACAGGTCCACGCGGTGGAACGGCTGCTCGTAGGCGTCGGGGATGCTCTCCACGCCCACCTCGCTGATGCGCGGGCCGTACACGTTGTAGAGGAGCGAGACGCCGGTGCCGCTCTGCGCGCGCTCCCAGGCCAGGTTCAGGTTCACGATGTACGGGGACTGCCCCTGCAAAGGCCGCGAGCCCGCCTCTCGCACGCCCTGCGCGTCACCGAGCTCCACCTGCGAGTGGATGAGGGTGAGGTTGGCGGCGGCGCTGAAGTCGCGCAGCGATGGGGCGAGGTGCGACAGCGAGGCGCGCGCTTCGAACTCGGCGCCAAAGACCTGGGCCGCTTCCGCGTTGGCGTAGGAGATGTCCGAGTAGTTCACGAACACCCGCTCGATGGGGTCCTCGAACCGCTTGGCGAAGACCGAGGCCGCCAGCACGTCCCGCTCGCCGGGGAACCACTCCGCGCGCAGGTCCCCGTTGTGGATGCGGGTGGCGACGAGGTCCTTGTTCCCGCTGACGCCGCCGCGGCGGACGAAGTCGTAGAAGAGGAACGGCGCCAGCTCACGGAACGTGGGCCGGGCCAGGGTGTAGCTGTAGCCGGCGCGCAGGTTCACGCGGTCATTCACCGCGTAGACCACGTTCGCGGATGGGAGCACGTCCGCGTACGTCTGCCGCCCCACCTCCGGCGCGCCGGCGGTGATGGAGTACGGGCTCTGCGCGGTGAGCTCCTGGGTGGAGGTCTCGTAGCGCGCCCCGCCGATGATCCGGAGCTTCGAGCCGAGCTCGGCGTCGGCCATCAGGTAGCCCGCGAAGATGCCGAGGTACGCGTCGTAGGCGTCCTCGTTCCGGGTGTCCTCCTGCATGAGCACGTGGGGGCCGAGGTTCTCCGGCGCGAAGAGCTCCTCTGGCGTTCCGCGCAGCGAGTCGGACGCGCCGCCGCGGTAGAAGAACCGGAACCGGCGCGCATCGAACGTGCGGAAGGAGAGCTGGGTGAGGCCGCCGGCCTTGAGCTTCACCGGGCCCGCGGGGACGGTGACCCCGAGGCTTCCGCCGGTGGAGGTCTCCCCCAGTTCGGCGAAGAAGCGCATCCCGTCGCCGGGCGCGTTGCGGTAGACGCGCTGCCCCTCGGCGTCGATGCGGTAGGCCACGTCCCGGGTGTCCGGCTCGCTGCGGTCCACCCGCGAGACGTTGGCCTGCCAGTCCACCTCCGCTTCGCCCAGGCCCGTCAGCCGGTGGAACCCGCGCACCTGGTTGAAGAAGAGCGCCCGCTCCACGTGCTGCAGCCGGGTCCCGTCGATGAGCTGGCCCTGGTCGCCTTCGCTGCGCGCCAGCAGCGTCTGGGTCCGGCTGTCCGTCCCGCGCGTGTACAGCGAGAAGAGCGTCAATTCGTCGTCGGAGGACAGCCGCAGCCCCACGTTGAGCAGGCCGGAGAGCGCGGTGCTCAGCGTCCCCACCTCCGCCTCCCCGGCGTCGTAGGCGCGCAGCGCGTTCTCGGTGCCGCCGCGGTCCACCCGACCCACCGTGGACAGAACCCGCCCCTCCCTGCGGCTCCAGTTGACCCCGGCCAGGTACCCCAGCCGCTTTCCGCCCAGCCGCAGGGTGTTCCCGGCGGAGAGCGACAACGAGCCGTTGGGCAGCGCGTTCGTCCGGCCGGCGCTCCAGACGTTGTCGAAGGAGCGCGCCACGTCGCCGGAGAGATCCCGGCGGATGGGGCCGTCGGCGGGGACGGAGGAGGGGATGGCGCCGGTGCCGCCCGAGTGTGCGTTGCGGCCCTGAAAAAGGGACTCGCTGTTGCCGGAGAGCGACGCGGACGCGCGCAGCTCCAGCTTCTCCGGATAGGAGTGGGTCTCGATGAGGAGCGCGCCGCCGCCGAAGGTCCCCGGCAGATCCGGCGTGTAGGACTTCACCACGTTGAGGTTGGCGAGCAGGTTCGCGGGGAAGATGTCCAGCGGCACCGCCGGCACGTCCGGCTCCGGCGACGGCAACAGCGCACCGTTGAGCAGGGTCACCGAGTAGCGGCCCCCCAACCCGCGCAGGAGCACGAACTTGTTGTCCACCACGGTGGCGGAGACCACCCGCTTCACCGCGTCCGCCGCAGCGGAGTCCGGGCTCCGGGCGATCTCCTGGGCGCTGATGGCGTCGGAGACGACCGCCGCCTTCTTGCGCTCCTGAAGCAGCGCAGACTCACTCTTGCGGTCTGCGCGGACCTCGACCACGACCTCCTGGACCGACTCACCCCGCGCCGCGAGCGCGATGTCCAGCTCCGTCGCCTCGCCCGCGCGGACGGTGATGTCGCCCAGGCCGCGGCCTTCGTAGAGGTCGTACCAGACGCGCAGATCGTAGGTGCCCGGCGGCAGCGGCAGCTCGAAGAAGCCGTCCACGTCGGTGGTGGCCATCCCCACGCCGCCCTTCACCACCTTCACCGGTGCGTCGATCAGCGCCTCCCCGGTCTCCGCGTCGGTGACCCGCCCCACGATTCCGGTGAAGCGGCGGCTTGCCTCCGCACGGTCTTCCTCGGCTCGAGGGGCGCGCTCCTCCGCTCCCTCTCCCTCTGCCTGGGGGGCCGGCTCGTCCGCCTCTGGGAGTGGGTCGGGGTGAGGGGTTGGGAGCGGCGTGCTCGCATCCGAAGACGGCGTGGGCGCGACCGTGTCCGGGGACGTCTGCGCTGCCGCGGAGGACCAGAGGAGAGCTGCGAGGGCGAGGTGCGAATACACGGGTGGCTCCGAGGTACCTGAGCGCCGGGTGCCGGCGCGTGTCGTCTTGGGAAGAGTTGGGTTACGGGGAGGTGGCTTCGGGCAGCACGGCCACGGTCTTGACCGACTGGCGCGCCAGATCGAGCGTGGCCATGGCGTCGTCCCAGGGCACGTCGTCCGCGGCGTCGAAGAACAGGACCTGGTCCGCGCGCGCCGCAAAGATGCGCGAAAGGCGCGTCGGAAGCTCCGCCGGAAGGACGGCTTCCTGGTTCACCCGGAGCGTCCCATCCCGCTCGAGCGTGAGCACCACCGGCGGGTTCGTCTCATCCGGCGGTGGCGGAAGAGCGGCGGCGTCGTCCTTCAGGGGGACGCGCATCCACACCTGCTTCGTCATCAGCGGGGTGATGACCATGAAGATGATGAGCAGCACCAGCACCACGTCCACCAGCGGGGTGACGTTCATGGAAGGGCGGATGCCGCGGCCCTTGCTGCCGACGTCGAAGGCCACAGCTCAGCCCTCCGTCCCGGCCGCGGAGGACTTCGCGACCACCTGGAGCAGCACGCCGGGGAAGCCCAGGTCCTGCGCCTCCTTGAACACTCGGCGGACGGCCGCGTAGGGCGCCTGCTTGTCGCCGCGGATGACCACCTTGCGCTGCGGCGAGGCGGCGCGGATGGCCTGGAGCTCGTCGCGCAGGTCTGCGAGCGCGTACGGGTCCTTCTCCAGGAACAGCGCGCCGTCCCTGCGCACGCTGAGGGTGACCGGCTCCAGCTCCGCCTCTGTGTTGGCCTCGGAGAGGATGCCCGGGAGCTCCAGCGGGATGCCGGCCTCCGCCTGCGGCATCACCACCATGAAGATGATGAGCAGCACCAGCACCACGTCCACCAGCGGGGTGACGTTGATGTCTGCGCCAACCCGGCTACGCCGCGGCTTTGACATGGCGGTCCTCCGAGCCGGTGTTCACGTCGTCCCCGCTGCCCCCGGACTCCAGCGCGTCCACCAGCTCGCCGCGCGCGGTGTCCAGCGCGAGGCTCAAGGCGTCCGCCTGGCCGGTGAGGAAGTTGAAGGCGAGCACAGCCGGGATGGCCACCAGAAGCCCCAGCGCCGTCACCACCAGCGCCTCGGCGATGCCCGCGGACACGGCGCCCAGGCCTCCGGAGCCCTCCGCCGAGATGCCCTCGAAGCAGGTGATGATGCCCACCACGGTGCCGAACAGGCCCACGAACGGCGCCACCGAGCCCACCGACGCCATGACGTTCATCCCGCGGCGCAGCTCCGCGTTGAGCAGCTCGGTCTTCCGCTCCAGCTCCCGCCGCGCCAGCTCCACCGGTGAGACGGGGCCGCGCTTCTTCGCGCTCGCGAGGAGGAAGGCGCCAGCGCCGGCGCCGAGCAGCGCTGCCAGGTGCGAGTGCGGCCTCGCGTCGGCTTCAGTGACCAGCTTCTCGGCGGCGCCGGACTCGAGCAGCCGCCGGGCCACCGGCGCGAACTCCCGGGACCTGCGGCGCGAGCGGGCGAAGACGAAGAGCCGTTCTGCGAAGACGGCGGTGGCCGCCAGCGCCATCAGCAGCAGCGTCCCGGCGATGGCGAGCGCGAACACGCCCATGTGGTTGTAGATGTAGATGAGGTCGAAGCTCATGGTCGTTTCCTGGAAGAGGGGAGAGGGGATCAGGTGCGGAGGCGGAAGGGGATGCGGACGGTCTGGAACACGGCGATGGGTTGCCCGTTGGAGCGTGCGGGGCGGTAGCGCCAGGTGCGCACGGCGGAGAGGGCGGCGGCGGCGAAGGGATCCTCACCCTTGAGGAGCTCCACCTTCTGGACCTCCCCCCCAGCGCTGACCACCAGCCGGAGGATGACCATCCCCTCCAGCCCCTTCGCGCGGGCATCGGCGGGGAACTCGGGCGCGGAGTTCGTCTCCAGCGCCACCGGCGGCTCCGCGTTCTCCGGGAGGTGGACCGGTCTGGCCACGGGCGGCCTTTGGGGGGGAGGCGGCGCGGGCGGCGCGTCCACCCGGCCCTCGTATTCACCCGAGCCCTCCACGTCGTCGCTCGCCTCCTCGGCCACCAGCGGCAGTGGCTCGGCGGGCGGCGTCTGCTCCGGGGGCTTCTCGGCGGGAATCTCCTTGGGCGCGACCAGCGCGGGCCGGGGCGGCGGCGTGGCGCGAGCCACCCTCCGGGGCGGCGGTGGCCTCTGCGAGGGCGGCGCGGGCGGGGGCGGTGGCGCGGGAGGCGGGGGCGGCGGGGGCGGGCGGAAGGCGACCTCGACGGTCTGCTCCTTCGGCTCGGCCGGCTGGGCGGGCGCGCGCGTCCCCAGCACCACGAACGCGCCCACGCTGCCTGCGTACAACGCGAGCGCGACACCGCCGGCACCGGCGAGCCGCCGCAAGGTCCTGAAGTCCGTCCGCTTCTCGAATGACTCGAACATGGCGGGGCTGCTGATACGCCCCGCCGGTGGCGGTCATGTTGAACGTGCGTAACGAGTTGGTTCCGTCACGGGCGGGTCACGCCACTGCGCCGGGCTCCGCTCAGAGCCGCTGCAGGATCGCCTTTGCCATCTGCCCCAGCGGCACCTCCGCGGAGCTGAGGCCCGCGTCGCGCACGGACCTGGGCATCCCATCCACCACGGAGGTGTGCGGCGCCTCGGTGAGCACCACCCCTCCTTGTGCGTGGATGGCGCGCGCCCCGACGACGCCGTCATCTCCCATTCCGGTGAGCACCACGCCCAGGACCCTGGCACCCCCCACGGCCTCTGCGGCGGTCTCGAAGAGCACGTCCACCGAAGGCGTGTAGGGGGTGTGCGGGAACAGATCCACCTGCGCACAGAGCGCGTCCCCGCGCTTGCGCACCTTGAGGTGGAAGCCGCCCGGGGCCAGGGTCACCGTCCCCGGCAGGAGCGTCATGCCCTCTTCGGCCTCGCGCACCCGGATGGGGGAGGCGCCATTGAGCCGCGCCGCCAGCGCGCTGGTGTAGCCCGCCGGGATGTGCAGGGCGACCACCACCGGCACCGGCAGGTCCGCGGGCAACGCCGCGCACAGGTGGGTGAGCGCGGCGGGGCCACCGGTGGACGTGCCCACCGCGACGAGCTGCACCTCGTCCGCCTCCCTCGGGATGAGCTCCGGCGCGGCGGGCGGTTTGGGTGAAGGCTCGGGCGCAGCGGGGGACACCTCACCGGGCGCCGGCGCCCTGGCACCCTCCCGGTTGCGCAAGGCGGCGCTGTCCGCGAGCACGCGGATCTTCTGCAGCAGCTCGCCGGAGAGCTCGTAGAGCCTGTCGGTGGCGAGCGCGGTGGGCTTCTTGACGATGTCCGCCGCCCCCAGAGCCAGGGCCTCCGCGCCCAGCTCGGTGTCCTCGTCCGAGAAGCTCACCACCAGGATGGGCGGCCGGGACGCTTTGGGCAGCGCCTTGAGCACCCCCACCCCGTCGAGGTTGGGCATCTGGAGGTCCAGGGTCACCACGTCCGGGCGCAGCGACTGGATCTTCTCCAGCGCGTCCAGCCCGTCCCGCGCCACGTCCACCACCTCCACCCGCGGCTCGCGCGCGAGGACCTCGCGGATCACCTTCCGCGCGAACGCGGAGTCATCCACCACCAGCACCCGGATCTTCGCCTCACCGGCCACCGTCACCCGCTCCCTTCCGGTAGATGAACACGCCCTCGTGCTCCTCGAACTGCAAGGAGGTGCCAAACCGCATCAACGACTCCGACACCGAGACCAGCAGCGCACCTCCCGGCTCCAGCGCGCGTTGCAGGGAATCCACCACGCGCACCGCGGTCTCGTCGCGGAAGTAGATGAGGACGTTCCGGCAGAGGATGAAATCGAACCGTCCCTGCTGCGCCACTTCGTCGGGGTTGGACAGATTGAGCCTCCCCCAGCCGATTCTGGACAGAAGCGCTGCGTCCACCCGAAAGGTGCCGTCGCCGTCCCGGGTGAGGAAGCGGTCCACCAGCGCCTGATCCGGGATGGCCCGCACCGACCTGCGCCCGAACCTCCCGGCCTGCGCCCGCTCCAGCGCCTTCTGGCTGATGTCGGTGGCGACGATCTCCACCTCGCCCAGGTGCCCTCCGCGCTCGAGCAGCATCGCCACGGTCAGGGGCTCCTCGCCGGTGGCGCAGGCCGCGGACCAGATCCGCACCCGGCCCTTCGCCTTCAACCGGTCGGGGATGAGGTTCTGCGCCAGCACCCGGAGCTGGTCGTACTCCCGGAAGAAGTAGGTCTCGCCCACCACCAGCGCCTCCACCAGCTGGTCGAGCTCGTCGGGGCCGCCGGGGTCGTAGCGGAGGAAGTAGTAGTAATCGAGGAAGGACTCGAAGCCGGCCTCCACCACCCGCGGCGCCGCCTTGTCCCGCAGCAGCTCCAGCTCCGAGAGCGGATAGTGGATGCCCGTGCGCTCCTCGATGAGCGCGCTGAGGATCGCAAAGACCTGCGGCGACAGGGAGAGGAGCACCATGCGAAGGGTCCCAGGGTCACTGCGCCAGCAGCAGCGCGCACACCCTTCGGACTTCTGGATCCGGATCTCCGGCTGCGTGCACCTGCAGCGCGTCCATGGCCTGCCGGCTCCCCAGCGCGGCCAGGGTGGACGCGGCCGCCTTGCGCGCCGGGGCGTTGCCAATCTCCAGCGCCCGGAAGAGGGCCGCGGTGGCCTCCCCGCGGCGCATCCGCGCCAGCGCGGCGGTGAGCTCGGGGGCCAACTCGTCGTCCGCGTGCTCCAGCGCGGTCAGAAGCGCGTCCACGCGGCCCTGCGCCCGGATGGCCAGCGCCTCTCGCGCCGCCTGCCTGCGGTCCGGATCCGGCAGCAGGCTGATGAGGACGTTGGTGGCCTCCTGGCCGGGCCGGCTGGCGAGAAAGCCGATGGCCGAGGCGCGCACCGTCTCCTCCGGGTCCGCGGCCGCGCGCGCGAGGACCGCGGTGATGCCGGGCTCGGAGAGGTCCGCCAGGGCGGAGATGGCTACCAGCCTCGTGGCCGCGTCGTTCGCCCCGGCCGCCTCCAGCAGCACCTCCAGCGCCCCCGGGGTCTTGCCGAGCCCCAGACCAATCAGCGCCGCGCGCCGCACGTCCTCTTCCCTGGATCTCGCCGCGGCCACGAGCAGCTCCGCGGCGCGCGGGGTCCCCAGGTGCGAGAGCGCCTCCACCGCCGCCACCCGCACCTGCCCTGCGTCATCCGCGAGCCGCTCCGCCAGCTTCTCCACCGAATGCTGCACGCCGAGCCGCCCGAGCGCCTGGCACGCGTAGTAGCGCACCCACTCGTCCGCATCCTCCATGCCGCGCAGCAAGGTGGCTTCGATGCGCATGTCCCCCACCGCGAACCCCAGGGCGCGCATGGCCGCCGCGCGGGCCCTGGGCGCGTCGCTGCGAGTGACGTCGAACAGCGCGTCCAGCCCTGCGCGGTCTTCGAGGAACGGGAGCCCACCGATGGCCGCGTCCCGCACCCGGTCATCGCCATCCTTCAGCGCGGCGAGGAACAGGGGCACCGCGTTTGCGCCGCCGAAGTAGGAGAGGATCCGCAGACCCGCGCGCCGCACGGTGGGGGAGGGAGAGCCCACGGCCTCGGCCGCGAGCTTCTGCGTCCTGTCCCCGCCCAACGACTGGATGGCCGCCACCGCCGCCTGCGCGACGCCGGGGTGCTTGTCCTTGAGCAACGAGAACAGGGGCTCCACCGCCGCGGGGTTGCCAATCCGCGAGAGCGCGTCGCAGGCCAGGGTCCGCACCATGGGATCCGGATCCGACAGGCAGGCCACCACCGCCTCGGTGGCCGCGGAGCGGTAGACCACCGGCAGGAGCGCCCGCCGGCTCTGGCTGTCCCCCTTGCGGAGCGTCTGCAGCGCCCGCGCGTCGGACTCCTGGCCGAGCCTGCGCAGGGCGAGCGCGGCCGCCTGGGCCACCGACTGGGGCCCTTCGAGCAATTGTGTCAGGGGCGCCACCGCGGAGAGCCCGCCCACCATCCCCAGCATGTGGGAGAGCGCGGACTGCTCGTCCGGGTCCGCGCCGCTGAGCGCCTGGGCCAGCCGCCTTGCGATGCTCTCCTCCGAGCAGGCCGCGTGGATGGCCTGCTCGATGGCCGTCGCGTCGCCGTACTTCTCCCCGTGCCGCTTGTGCAGGTCCATCAAGGACACCGCCGCCACCCGCACCATCGCCTCTGCCGGAGACGACAGCAGCTTGGCCAGCGGCGCCACCGCCGCCTTCTCCGCGGTCCGGCCGAGCGCGCGCGCGGCTTCGGTGGCGTACATGGGGTTGGGCAGAAGCTGCGAGAGCGCCAGCACCGCCCGCGCGTCTCCGCTGCGGCCGAGCACGTCGATGGCCGGGAACACGCGGAAGAAGTTCTGGCTCGCCACCGCCTCCACCAGAGAGTCCACCGCCGCCCGCCCGCCGATGCGCCCGAGCGCCTCGGTGGCCGCCACCGCCACGTTGTCGTCCCGGTGGGAGAGCAGCTCCCGAAGGCACGGCACGCTGCCCGGGTCCCGCCTGCGGCCGAGGATCTGCGCTGCGTCCGCGACCACCGCCTCATTGGCGTGGCGGGCGAGCGTCTCGCTGACCTGCTCCTCCACGCGCCCCACCGAGGCCACCAGCGCGTCCACCGCCGCGGCGATGCGGGCCTCGTCATCCCGCCGCAGGATGAGCGCCTCACACAGCGGGCCCACCGCCGCGTCCCCCAGGGACGCCAGCCCGGCGATGACCGCGCGGCGCACCACCCAGGACGGATCCGTCAGCAGATCCACCAGCTCCGGCACGCCGTCCGCGCCGAGCGCCACCAGCAGATCAACCTGCTGCGCGCGGGCGCGCTCCGCGTCCGTCAGGGTGAGGGGGATGGGCGGCGTGCTCTGCTGCACCTCAGTGCTCCTCCGGTCCCGGGACCCGGGCCCCGTTCTTCCCATTCACCGCCTGCACCGCCTGCAACAGGGCCTCCGCGTCCTGGACGCTGGTGTCGCGCAGGCGTTCGAGCTGCGCGGCCAACTCCTGCACTTCGCCCGCCAGCCCGGAACTCCCCTTGGACTGCTGCGCGAGCGTGGTGACGATCTCCCGCGCCCGCTGCCGCATGTCCACCACCGCCTTCGCCACCTGCTCCGTGGCGGACGCCTGCTCCGCGGTGGCCCGCGCCACCGACTGCAGGGCCGTGGTGTTGCGCGCGGCGGAGGTGGCCAGCGGCATCAGCGCCTCCGCCTGCTCCGCGGTGGCCCGCGCCGTCTGCCGGGCGATCCGCCGGACCTCCTCGCCCTCCTGCACCAGCGCGCCGAGCGCCTTGCCCTGCTCCACGGTGGCGGAGGTGACCTCGGCGGCCAGCCGCGCCACCCGCCGCGCCGTCTGCTCCACCGCCCGGGTGGCCTGCGCCTGATCCGCGATGGCGCGCGCCGCCTGCATCGCTTGCTTGCGCGTCCCCGCGGTGGCGCGTGAGACCTCGGTGGCCCCGCGGGCCTGCTCCTGCAAGCCGCCCAGGGTCCTCCCGATGGCGGCGGTGACCTCCTCCGCGTTTCCGCCCAGCTCGGTGAGCATCCGGCTCTGCTCGACCACCGCCTGGCTGGTCTGGCGGGTGAGGGTGCGCATCTGCGCCGCGGCCCGGGCGAGCTGGCCTGCACCCGCCGCCTGCTCGTCGGTGGCGCGCGCCACCTTGGTCACCGCCTCGCCCAGTTGGTGGTTGAGCTTCACCACGTCCCGGATGGCCCTGGCCTGCTCCACGGTGGCGTCCCGCGTCTGGCGGGCCATGGTCCGCATCTCCGCGCCGTGGCGGGAGAGCGCCTGCGCGGCCTGGGTCTGCTCCTGCGCGGCGCGGGTGATGTTGCGGACCTCGTCGCTGGCGCGCGAGGCGGCCTGCACCGAGGTCTGGGCTGCCTGCGCCTGCTCCTGGGCGGCGCGCTCCATCTCCCGGACGCTCTTGCCCACCTCCTCCACGCCCTGAAGGATGTGCCCCAGCGCCGTCTGGCCCTCGCCGGCGAGCTTCGCGCCTTCGTCCGCCACCTTCAGCCCTTCGCTGGAGGCCGTCACCGCCTCCCGCGCGGTGGACTGCAGCCCCCGCACGATGCGGGCGATGTCCGAAGACGCAGCCGCCGCCCGGTCCGCCAGCGCGCGGATCTCTTCGGCCACCACCGCGAAGCCGCGGCCGTGCTCCCCCGCGCGCGCCGCTTCGATGCTGGCGTTCAGCGAGAGCAGGTTCGTCCGGTCCGCGATGAGGTTGATGGTCTGGACGATGTCGCCTATCTCCTCGGCCCGCTTCCCCATCTCCTTCATCACCTGGGAGGACTCGGACATCTGCCGGCGGATCTCCACCATCCCGGTGATGCTCCGGCCGAGCACCACGCCGCCCTCCCTGGCGGTGCCGCTCACCCGGTCCGCCACCTGGCGGGTGCTCTCCACCAGGGCGCTGATCCGCCGGGTGCCCTGCTCCATCTGCTGCGCGGCGCCGGCGCTCTGGGCGCTCAGGTGCGTCACCTGCTCGGCGTTCTGCGCCACCTGGCCTGCGCTCCTGGCCACCTGCTCGATGGCCGCGGCCGAAGAGTCCACGGTGGACGCGTTCTTCTCCGCGGTGGCGGCGACTTCCTCCACCGAGGCGGCCAGCTCGGTCAGCGCGGACGCGGTGCCGGCGCTGTTCTGCTCCACCTGCTTCACCTGTTCGGCCACGCCGGAGATGCTGCGCGCCAGCTCCTCCGCGGTGGCAGAGGTCTCCTCCACCGCGGTGGCCATCTCGGTGGCGTCCTGCGCCACCTTGTCCAGCGCCTTCGCCGCGCCGGACACCCCCTGCGCCATCTGGGTCACCTTGCCGCCGGCGGCCTGGGCGTCCGTGGACAGGCGGCCAATACCCTTCGCCATCTCTTCGATGGTGGCCGCCACCTCTTCGGTAGCGGCGGCGTTGGACTCCCCCTGCTTGCTCATCTCGGTCACGCCCGCCGCCATCTGGGTGGCCGAGGAGAGGAGTTCTTCGCCCGCGGACGCGAGCTCCTCCGCGTTGGCGGTCACGCCCTTCACCGAGCGCGAGGACTCCTCCAGCGCGGTGGCGGTGCCGTCCACGCTGCGCGCGAGCACCTCGATGTCCTTGCGCACACTGGACACGGAGCCCGCCACCTCCTGCAGGGCGTTGGTGGTGGCCTCCAGTTCGCCCAGGGTCTCGCGGGCGCTGTCGCTCACCCGGATCTGCGAGCGCGCCAGCTCCTGCACGGTGGTGGCCGTCTCCTCCAGCCCCGCGGCGATGGTCTCGGTGGCGCCCCTCATCTGCTCGTTGGCCGCCGCCTGCTCGGTGCCGCCGGAGGCGAGCCGCACCGCCAGCTGCTGGATGTCCTGCGTGTGGGACGCCGTCTGCTGCAGAGATCTGGCGGACTCCGCCGCCCGCTCGATGAGGGCCTCCAGGGCCCGGCCGTCATTCGCCACGGTTTTCCGCCTCCACCAGGAGTGATTCGGTGTCCAGCTTGTCGGTGCCCAGCGCCTCGGTCCCGACCACGCGGTGGACGTCCATCCACATCAACAGTCGCTTGTCGTCGTGCGCCACGGCCTTCACGAAGCCTTCGGCCTGCTCCACCACCACCTCGGGCGGCGGCTGGAAGTCTTCGGGCCCCAGGTGGACGACCTCCCGCGCGCTGTCCGCGAGCAGGCCCACCACCCGGGTGCCGTCCTGCACCACCACGATCCGCGCGCCCAGCCCGTGCTCCAGCGGGGGCAGGCCAAAGCGGTGCCGCAGGTCCACCACCGGGACCACCCGCCTGCGGACCTGGACCAGCCCCACCACCCAGGGGGGCGTCCCCGGCACCGGGGTGGCGCCTTCGTACGCCTCCATGTGAAGGACGGCGGTGGCGGGGACCACGTAGTCGCTCCCGCCTACGCGGAAGAGCACGTGCAGGGTCTTCATGCGGCCCTTCCTCCTCCGGCCAGCGCCACCAGGTCCAGGACCAGGGTGGGGCGGCCATCTCCGAGATCCGTGGCGCCGGACACGCCGGCCACTCGCACCAGGGGATCCTCCAGCGGCCGCACCACCACCTCCTGTTGCCCGAGCATGCGCGAGACACCAAATGCCACCGGCGCGCCGTCCTTGCGGATGACGAGTGCCTTACGGGACGAGCCTTCGGTCTGTGGCCGCCCCAACACCGCCTCCAGGCCGACGAGCGCGAGCGCCTCACCGCGGCGCTCGAGGAGCCGGTGCGTGGGCCCCTGGCCGCTCTGCCCCGCCCGGGGCCGGGGCGCGTCCACCAGCAGCCGCTCCTCCACCTCCATGATCTCCTCCACGCTCGAAACGGGGACGGCGTAGCGCTCTTCGCCCACCTCGAAGGTGAACGCGTCGATGATGGTGATGGAGAGCGGGACGCGCAGGATGAAGGTGGTGCCCCTGCCCGGTTGGTTCTGCAGCTCCAGCTCGCCGCCCAACTGCGCTTCGACGACCTTGCGGACGATGTCCATCCCCATCCCGCGACCGGAGGTCTTGTCCGCCTGGGCGCGGGTGGAGAGGCCCGGCCGGGAGATGAGCGCCAGAATCGCCGCGTCGTCCTTCGGCACGGGGACCTCGGCCTTCCTGGCCACCGCCTCGGGGTCGATGCCCCGGCCGTCATCTTCGATGCGCAGCTCGAGCTGGCTGTTGCTGCGCGGCAGGCACTCCACCACCAGGGTCCCTTCGGCCGGCTTGCCCGCCCGCACCCGCTCATCCGGCGTCTCCAGCCCGTGGTCCACCCCGTTGCGGACGAGGTGAACGACGGCGGGGAAGAGCCTCTCACCCACCGACTTGTCCAGCTCTGCCTGTCCCAGCCGCAGGTCCAGGCGGACCCGCTTGCCGGTGCTGCGCGACAGCCCGCGGACGATGAGGGGGACGCGCTGGAGGATGTCTCGCACCGGCACCATCCGCGCCGCCATGATCGCCCCGCGCAGGTCCCGGAGCTGCCGCGCCTGGTCGAGGACGATGGCGGACAGCTCGCGCACATCCTGGCCCCGGTCCGCCAGGGTCTTGAGCGCGCGGGTCATCCGCAGCCGGGTGGTCACCAGCGCGGACAGCTTGTCCAGCGCGTCATCGAGGCGGGCCACGTCCACGCGGACCAGCCCCTTGGTGGTGGTGGCCTCCTCGGCGGGCTCCTCCTCCTGAGGCAGCGCCTGGGCGGGGCCGGGCGCGGGTACGCTGACCGGGACGTCCTGCACATCCTCCGCAGCGAGCTCCGCGGCCCGGGCCACCTCTTCAGCGGAGGTCTGGGTGAGGAAGAGCAGGGTGAAGGTGAGGGTGGGGGCGCCGCCTTCGGGGGGCGGACGGGACTGGGGCACCACCTTGACGATCTCCCCCAGCGCGGAGAGCCGCTCGCGCACCGAGGTGATGTTGACGCCCTTCTCCATCCGCTCGGGCGTGGGCTGGAACTCGACGCGCAGGATGTGGAGGCCGCGAAAGGCGCCCTGGGAGAGCTGCGTCCGCTCACCGGCGGAGAGCTTGCCCAGGAGCGCTGCGTCCAATGACAGGACCGCCTCGCGGCCGCCTTCAGCGGGGGCGTCTTCGCGCAGCCTCGCGAGCGCCTCCACCAGAGCCGCGGGCGCGGGTGAGACCTCGGCGCCGCGGCCCAACTGGGCCACGCGCTCCTCCATCGCCCGCACGCCCTGGAAGAGGACGTCCACCGCGCCTTTGGGCAGGGCGCCGCCGCGGCGGTCTGCGTCGCGCAGCACCGCCTCCATCTCGTGCGCGAGGTCCACGATGGGATCCGTCCCCACCATGGCCGCCAGCCCCTTGAGGGTGTGCAGCGCGCGGAAGAGCTCGCGGACCTGCCGGGCCGGGAGCTGGTTGGCCTTCTGCAGCGCGTCCGCGGCGAGCAGGTTCTTGTTGGCAGCGGCGAGGTGCTCTTCGGCTTCCATCAGGAAGCCGGAGAGGAACTCCTCCACTTCCAGCTTGTCGCTCATGGGGCCAGCGCGGGCGCCACGCCGAGCAGCGCGCGGACCTCGCCGAGCAGCCCGTCGGGCGTGAACGGCTTGGTGATGAAGCGGGAAGCGCCCGACTCCAGGGCCCTGGCGCGGGAGCCTTCGTCTCCCCGGGTGGTGACGACGATCACCGGCAGGGCCTTCATGTGGTCCTGCGCCCGGACGAACTCCACGACCTCGATGCCGCCGATGTCCGGCATGTTCAGGTCGAGCAGCATCAGGTCGAACTTCTGCAAGGACAGCTTCTCGATGGCCTCGAGGCCGCTCGCGGCGTGCGTGAAGGTGAGCCCTGGCTGTGCTCGGAGGCACGCCACGATCATCTCCCGCATCACCTTGCTGTCGTCTACGACGAGGATCTCCGCCACGCACGCTCCTGAGGACGCGGCTGACCGTAGGGAGCAGGGTGGGGCCTGTCAATTTGGCAACCTGCGCTCTTTCGGGCTTCGTCCGTCGATTGACGGAGATCGGTCAGGTGCGTAAGTCACCGCGCATTCCATGGACCAAGCACCGCCGCGCCGCGACATCTGGGTGGTCGACGACAGCCCGACGGATCTCGGTCGCGCGAAGCGCACTTTGGAGCCCCGGTACCAGGTGCGTGGGTTCGGTGACGCCACCTCCATGATTGAAACCCTCTCCACCGCCACGGTGCCGGACGTGCTGGTGGTGGACTGGGTGATGGAGGGGATGACCGGGCTGGACGTGTGCACCTACATCCGCGGCGCGCCCAGGCCCATCTCGGACACGCCGGTGCTGCTGTTGACCGCGCAGGGGCGCGAGGACCAGGTGGTGGAGGGGCTGGAGGCGGGCGCGAGCGACTACCTCATCAAGCCATACGGGGAGGCGGTGCTGCGCGCGCGGGTGGCCTCCCTGGTGCGGCAGCGGGAGCTGGTGGAGCGGGCCGAGCGCGCGGAGGCGAACGTCAAGCGGCTCCTGTCGTCGGCGCCGGACGCGCTCTTGTCGGTGAACGCGCAGGGGAAGGTCACCTACGCCAACGAAGAGGCCGGGCGCATCTGCGGGGCGGCGCCCAGGGAGATGGTGGGGAGGAGCGCGGGCGACCTCTTCCCCGGACTGTTCACCCGGACCATCAGCGTCGGTCCCGGCGAAGCGCTATTGCCGCTGCCGGACGTGCAGGTGGGGGACCGGGTGTTCTCGCCGTCCTACCGGATCCTCCCTTCGGACACCGCGGCGTCCACCACCATCTCGCTTCGGGACGTGACCGAGCGGCGGCGCGCGGAGGTCCGCAGGCTCGACTTCTATTCGATCATGGCGCACGACCTGCGCACGCCCCTGTCGGCCATGCTCCTGCGCACAGACATGATCCTCCGCGGCAAGCACGGCGTCCTGCGGCCGGAGCTGTCCATGGACATCCGGAAGATCGGTGACTCGGCGCGTTCGCTGGTGGCCATGGTCAACGACTTCCTCGACCTCGCGAAGCTGGAGGGCACCGAATACAAGATTGAGCGGGAGCCCATCGACCTGGGGCCGTTCGTCCGGGCCATCTGCGAGGACTTCCGGCCCCTTTTGGAGACCAACCGCCTCACCTGGGTGGACCAGTCCGGCAGCGTGATGGGGCGGGTGCTGGGAGACCGGCGGAGGCTCGCCCAGGTGGTGACGAACCTGGTGGGCAACGGGATCAAGTTCTGCAGCCCCGGCGGCGAGCTGCGCACCCGCGTCATCGAGACGGACGAGGTGGTAGAGGTGCAGATCGAAGACACCGGCCCGGGGATAGATCCGGAGCAGGCGCCCAAACTCTTCGAACGCTACGTCCGGTTGGATCAGGGCGGTGGCCCGGGCGGCGCGCGCGGGACCGGGCTGGGGCTGATGATCGTCCGGGAGATCATCGAAGCGCACCGCGGCGAGGTGGGCGTGGACACGCGCGTGGGTGAGGGCAGCACCTTCTGGTTCCGCCTGCGCAAGGCCAAAGGCGGCGAGGCCCCCGGGTCACTCCGCGCGCCGGGCGGTTCCTGAGCGCCGGGCTTCGGGCTACGCCACGTCCGCCCTGGAGGTGCCGGCCCCTGCGCGCGGCAGGCCCGCAGCCGCGTAGATCTCCGCTTCGTCCAGGGTCTCCTTTTCGAGCAGCCGAAGCACCATCGCGTCGAGCTTGTCGCGGTGCGCCCGCAGGAGGGCGGTGGCCTGCGTGTAGCTCTCGTCCACGAGCTTGCGGGCCTCTTCGTCCACCGCCACCAGGGTGGCTTCGGAGATGCCGGCCATGCGCGGGTCTCCCTCCGAGGGGAGCACCGCCATGGGGCCGATGCGCGCGCTCATCCCCCAGCGACCCACCATGGCCCGGGCGATGCCGGTCACCTGCTGCAGGTCGCTCTCGGCGCCGGTGCTGGTGACGCCGTAGACGACCTCTTCGGCGGCCATCCCTCCGAGCGCGCCGATCATCCGGCCCCGCAGGTAGGCGGCGTCGTAGCCGTAGCGGTCCTGCTCCGGCGTGGACAAGGTCACGCCCAGCGCGCGGCCTCTGGGGATGATGGACACCTTGCGCACCGGGTCCGCGCCCGGCTGGAGCATGCCCAGGAGCGCGTGGCCGGCCTCATGGTACGCAGTTCGGCGCCGCTCCTCCGGCGGCATCACCACGTTCCTCGCCGCGCCCAGCTGCACCTTTTCCAGCGCGTCCGCCAGGTCCGGGGCGCGCACCTCCTGCTGGCCGCGCTTGACCGCCAACAGCGCCGCTTCATTGATGAGGTTGGCCAACTCCGCGCCGGTCATCCCCGGCGTGGCCCGGGCGACGGCGCCGAGATCCGCGTCCGGGGCGAGCTTCACCTTGCGCGCGTGGACCTCGAGGATGGCCTTTCGCCCCACGCCGTCCGGCGCGTGGACGGTGATGGTGCGGTCAAAGCGGCCGGGGCGGAGCAGGGCCGCATCCAGCACGTCCGCCCGGTTGGTGGCGGCGAGCACGATGACGCCTTCGGACCCGGTGAAGCCGTCCATCTCGGTGAGGATCTGGTTGAGGGTCTGTTCGCGTTCGTCGTGGCCGCCCATGGCGCGGGCGCCGCCGCGCGACCTGCCGATGGTGTCTATCTCGTCGATGAAGATGATGGCCGGGGCCACCTGGCGCGCGGCCTGGAAGAGCTCGCGGACGCGGCTGGCGCCCACGCCGACGATCAACTCGATGAACTCGGAGGAGCTGGCTGAGAAGAAGGGGACCTGGGCCT
>CAZQVZ010000053.1:0-20822 GCA_964596895.1 uncultured Myxococcaceae bacterium | reverse complement strand
CAGACGGCTCCTTGCTGGGGAAGCGTGGAGCCGTTGCGTACCGTCATCTGTGGCCACCTCGCTCGGCCGGTCCGGCAGCTGGAGGTGCGGTCGCGGCGGACCGGGCCACCTCGCTCGCCCGGTCCAGCAGCTGTTGGTGCGCTCGAGAGGCGCCGAGGCGCGCTCGGGACGCTCTCACTTGATTCGGGGGGAAGCGGGCCCGGCTCTTTCTTGGTTCGGCCACACCGGGAGGGCCTGGGCCGGCTGGAGTGGTTCCTGAATTGGGTGGCGTCAAGTGGTGTGGGCCGCCCATGGAGTCGGGGAGGGCGCGCGGAGCAATTCCGCGCTAAGAGGGGGGCTGTGGGAAAGGTGTTGTCAATTCGGATGGCCCGGGTTGTCTACGTGATCTCAAGCACTTACGACCCTTCACCGGAGGGGACGCTGTGGGAAACACCCGTGATTCTGAGGCGCTGCGCGAGGGCGCGGCACAGCTGGGGCTGGAACTCGCCGATGGGACTCTGGAAGGGCTGCTCCAGTTCCGCGACGAGCTCCTCAAGTGGAACCAGAAGTTCAACCTCACCTCCATCACCGATCCGCAGGAGGTGCTCGAGAAGCACTTCCTCGACTCGCTCGCGGTCATCCCGGAACTGGGTGCGGCTGGGACCGTCCTGGACGTAGGAGCAGGCGGCGGCTTCCCCGGCATCCCCCTCAAGCTCGCTCGGCCAGAGCTCCACGTCACCTGCGTGGACACGGTCGGAAAGAAGGTGGTGTTCATGAAGAACGCCATCGCCCGGCTTGGCATCGGTGGCGCGACGCGGGCAGTACAGGTCCGTGTCGAAGGGGATCCCGAAAGGGAAGGACTCCCGCGGGTGGACCTCGCCGTGAGCCGGGCGTTCATGGACGTGGCCCGCTGGGTTCCGCTGGCGGCGCGCTACCTCAACCCCGGCGGGCGAGTCCTGGCGATGGTGGGCCAGCTGCCGGATGAAGCCTCAGTCGCCGCCGCCACCACGGGGTCCGGATTGAAGGTGTTGTCCTCGCGTTCCTACGCGCTTCCGTGGAGCGGTGCAGGGCGAGCGGTGCTGGTGTTCGGGGCCTGAGGGACGGTCCGAAAGGGCACGTTTCACGTGAAACACTTCCCCCCGACGTTCCACGTGGAACATCCCCCACACCGACGCGGCATGTAGCGTCACCCATTGTCAGCCGGAAGCGGTACAGTGCTACCTGCTGCGACGCTCAGGTCGCGGCTTGAACGTCTACCAAATGACGTGTTAGCACCCGCCTCCCGCCGCCGGCGGTCAAGACGGCGCGGCAGGGTGCAGTGGGGAGGAACGTGGGACGAGTCATCTGCATCTCGAACCAGAAGGGGGGCGTGGGGAAGACCACCACGGCCATCAATCTGGCGGCCAGCCTGGCGTCGGCCGAACGCCGGACCCTGCTGGTGGACATGGATCCGCAGGGCAATGCCGGCAGCGGCCTGGGCCTGAAGGCGGACAACCTGCACGGCACCATCTACGAGGCCCTGATTGACCGGAGGCCCATGGCGGAGCTCGTCCACGAGACGGAGCTGCGCTTCCTCCAGGTCATCCCGGCCACCCAGGACCTGACCGGCGCCGAGGTGGAGCTGGTGGGGCTGCAGCGCCGCGAGTTCCGGCTCCGGGAAGCGCTGGCCACCATCGCCCCGCGCTACGACTACGTCATCATCGACTGCCCGCCGTCCCTGGGCCTTCTGACCCTGAACGCGCTCACCGCGGCAGACTCGGTCCTCATCCCGCTCCAGTGCGAGTACTACGCGCTGGAGGGGCTCAGCCAGCTCATGCAGACGGTGGAGCTGGTGAAGCAGGGGCTGAACCCGGGGCTCGAAACCGAAGGCATCCTGCTCACCATGTTCGACGCCCGGGCCAACATCGCCCACCAGGTGGCCGAAGAGGTGCGCGGCTACTTCAAGGAGCAGGTGTTCGCCGCGGTGGTCCCGCGCAACGTGCGCCTGTCCGAGTCCCCCAGCTTCGGCAAACCCATCCTGCTGTACGACATCAAGTCCAAGGGCTGTGAGAGCTACCTCGCCCTGGGCAACGAAATCCTCCGCCGGGAGAAGGCGCATGCGGCCTAGCAGCACCGAGCACACCCCCAAGCGCGCCCTCGGCCGTGGCCTCTCTGCGCTCATCCCGCAGGCGGGGGCGGTTCCCGTGTCCGGCGAGCTGAAGGAGAAGGGCCTGCTTCGGCTGCCCATCGAGTCCATCCGCCGCGACGTGGGCCAGCCGCGGAGGATCTTCGACGAGGAGAAGCTGCGGGAGCTGTCGGACTCCATCCAGGCGCAGGGGCTCATCCAGCCGGTGCTGGTGCGGCGGGACGGGGAGGGCTACGTGCTCATCGCCGGGGAGCGGCGGTGGCGGGCGGCGCAGCTGGCCGGGCTCCAGGAGCTGCCGGCGCTGGTGAAGGACGTCTCGCCTGCGCAGGCCTTCGAGCTGGCGCTGGTGGAGAACCTCCAGCGGGCGGACCTGAACCCCATCGAAGAGGCCGAAGGCTACAAGCGGCTGGTGGAGGAGTTCGGGCTCACCCAGGAGCAGGTGAGTCAGCGGGTAGGGAAGGACCGGACCTCGGTCACCAACGCCCTGCGACTTCTGGCCCTCCCGGATGAGGTGAAGTCCCTGGTGGCCGAAGGCACCCTGGGCATGGGGCACGCCCGGGCGCTGCTCGGCCTACCGCGCATCCCGGAAATGGTGGACCTCGCCCGGCGGATCAGCGAAAAGCGCCTCTCGGTTCGCGAGGCGGAGCGGCTGGTCAAGGCCCGGAAGGACGGCGGCAGCGAGGCGCCGGTGAAGAAGGGTCCTGAGCACCGCGCTCTGGTGGAGGAGCTGCAGCGGCTCCTCGGCACCAAGGTCCGCCTGATGGACAGGGGCGGCGGCAAGGGGACAGTGGAAATCGACTTTTTCTCGTATGACGACCTGGACAGGCTTCTGAAGGTGTTCAGGTCGCAGGGCAGGTAATGGGGCTCTTCGACAAGGGCGACAAGGCCGCCCCCAATTCAACTACCAGTGTTTCGCCGGAACCCCGGCGGGAGGGTGACAAAGTGCGCCGCGAGGGAGAGGTCGTGCAGACGCTCATCGGCAAGGGCTCGGAGTTCGACGGGAAGCTGACCTTCGAAGGTCAGGTTCACATCGAGGGCAAGTTCAACGGGCAGATCAACACCAAGGACACGCTCGTCATCGGCCAGGCCGCGCGGGTGACCGCGGAGATCAGCGCCGGCACCGTCATCATCAATGGGACGGTGGAGGGCAACATCAAGGCGGCGGCCTTGATTGAGATTCACGCCACCGGCCGGGTGAAGGGGAACCTCGAGGCCCCGGCCCTCTCCATCGAGAAGGGCGCCATGTTCGACGGGTCCGCGAAGATGGAGAGCGGCGGGCGCAGCGCTGCGCCCACGCCCATCGAGGCGGCCAAGAAGTAGCCGGTGGGGCGTCTTCGCCTCCACCCCTGCTGGCGGACGGCGCTGGTCGGCACCCTGCTGGCCGGCGCCTTCGCATGTGAGGAGGACCGCGGCGGCCGTTCACGCGCACAGCCCGGGACGTCCTCGCCCTCCACCGCTCAACGCCAGGACCCGTCCCCATCTGCGGCGCGCGGCCTGCGGCTCTCCCTGCCGGACGGTTGGACGGCTCGCCCCGAAGAGCGCGAGCGCCTCGCCTTCGGACCCGGCGGGAGGACCGTGGCCTGGCTGGAGCGCTCGAGCGGGGAATTGCTGCCCACTCCGGAAGAGCTGAAGTCCGGCTTCAATGCGGCCCTGGTGTCCCCCGCGCCTCGCCAGCTGGCGTCCAAGGCAGACGGGAGCGCGGTCTGGTGGATGGGGCGGGTGCACCCTCCAGACGGCGCCGCCTGGACGGTGGGCCTGTGCGCGAAAAAGGTGGAGGGCGGGCTGTACCTGGTGGGAACGGTGCCCGGCGCCACGGAGGCGGAGGTGCGCGCTGCCCTTTCGGTGTGCCGCTCGCTGGCCTGGGAGGGCTAGTTCATCCAGACGCCGGCGTAGTACTTCGCGAACTCGTCCACGGTGAGGCGGAACACGCCGTCGTTGACGCCGTCGTTGCCCGGCTCGGAGCGGCCCCAGGGATTGCGGAGCTGGACGTACTTCTCACCGTCCACCTCCTCCACGCCGAGCACCGTGTACGCGTGCCAGGCGTACAGCCCGCTGCCATTGTAGAGCTCCTCGCGGTCCTTGCCGTGGGTGGCCGCGACCACCGACTGGCCGCCCTCGAAGGCGCGCTCGAGCTGGCCGTAGAGCCGCTCGCCGTCGATGCCGTCGTACAGCCCGGTGTAGCTGTCCTGCCGGCCCACGAGCGCGCCCATCACCGCGCCCGGCGAGCCGCCATTGCCAATGGTCTCGTAGCTGCCCTTCCACTGGGCGTAGGCCTTCTCGATGAGCGGCACCCACAATTCGCTGCGGTCCTGGCCCTTCGCGTACTGCAGGGAGGTGCCGCCGGTGGTGGGGAGCTGGCCGTCCACGGTCACGAAGACCTCGTTGGGCGGGAAGCGGCCGCCGTAGGTGGGCTCGTAGAAGCGGACGGTGAAGGTCCCATCGCCGTTGTCGCGGATGGCGTCTTCGATGACCTCGGGGCTCTGCTCGGCGACGGCGGAGAGCGCCGCCACCAGGTAGCAGTTGGCGATGCTGCCCTGCACCACGTCCCGCGAAGAGACGCCGTCCACAAAGAGCTGCCCGTCCACCCAGGTGTGCGCCACGGACCCCTGGTGCTTGTCGAGCACCGCCGGGTCCGCGAGGTCCCGCCGCTCGGTGGACCCGGACAGCGCGCGCTCCACCGACTGCCTCGCCACGGAGTCCACGAAGGCGTCGCGGTTGTTCAGGAGCCCGTCGCGCAGGAGCGCCGCTTCGTCGGGGGAGATGCCGTCCCGGCGTGCGGTGTGGAGCAGACCTTCCGCTTCGTTCGCGCTGACGTGGCGGTCCGCCAGGGCCTGGGAGAGGCGGGTGCGAAGGTCGACCGTGGGCATCGAAGACTCCAGCGAGGGGGTGCTGGATTGTCGATGCCGCGGCGATCAGGTTGCGAAGCCCAAACTGTAAAACGCCCTGACATCAATCCCGCCTTTGCGGCCGCCGGCGGTGCGAGCGGAGCTGGCGCTGCCAGGGGGCGTGCTGCCGCCCGAGGAGTCGCCGCCCTGACCGAGCGCCTTCTCCAGCGCCGCTTCGAGCTGCTGCGCTTCGAAGGGCTTGGGCAGCCAGGCAGCGGCGCCGGCGGTGCGGGCCCGGGAGGCGAGCTGGGTGGCCGCCGACGCAAAGACGACGGGGACCTGGATGCCGCGGACGCGGAGCTCCTGCATCAGGGCTTCGCCGTCCATCACCGGCATCATCAGGTCGAGGATGACCGCGTCGAACTTCTCGCTGAGCAAGCGCTGGAGCGCCTGCTCGCCGTTGTAGGCCACGGTGACCTGGTAGCGAGGCTCCAGGACGAGCTGGAGCGCTTCGCAGATGTCGAAGTCGTCGTCGACGATCAGGATGCGGGTCATGGGCGCGGTCATTGTCAACGAGGTTGGACAACGGATCGAGCTTTCAATTCATGCCGCGGCGCGCCGCGTGCCACGGTCAACACAAACAGTGGCCCGTCAGCCTGGCGTACAATCGGCCGCGCGTGCGCGTACGACCTCTCGGAATCTTCTTCCTCGCCGTCTGCAGTGCCGCGTGTGGATGCGCCGCCTCGCGCAGCGCCACAGGCGCTGACGAGCGCCATCTCGAAGAGGGGGCGGCGCCGTCGACCGCTTCCCACGACGTCCGCCCAGACGCCCGCATCCCGGCCCACCGCCAGCCCACCCTGGACGAGCTCGACCAGGCGTTCCTCGCCGCAGACGCAGACGCAGACGGCGCGCGGGCCATCGAGGCGATTCCCGCGGCCGAGCGGGTGCCACACGTCCCGGCAGCGGACCCTCGCGACGAAGCCGCGCGCCACTTCGCCGACGAGGTGAAGGCAGTGAGCGCGCTCATCGCCCGGCGGGACCCGGGCGCCGTGGAGGCGACGAGGGCCCTGCGGACACAGGGCGCGGCGCTCGGCCCGGAGGCGCTGCGGGAGGCGCTGCAGCTGGAGCTGCGGGCGGTGAAGGCGCAAGGAGACCTCGCGGCGGCGCACGTGCTGGCCTGGGAGCAGCTCACCGCCTGCGGCCCGGACGGCGTGGACCGTTGCCGCAAGGAGGCGCTGAACGAAGCGGCCCGGACGGCGCGCGGAGCGAAGGACCCGAGGCGGGCGGCGGCGAAGGTGGCCGACGCACGCGGGCACGATGGATGTGTGAAGCGAGTGGAGGCCGCGGCCCGGAGGAAGGGCGCCGCGCTTCCGGAGTGCGCGGGCGGGGCGCAGGGCTTCTACCGCACCCAGAAGGACGGGTTGATGCTGGCGCGGCTGCAGCTCGCGAAGGCGCTGGCGAAGCAGAAGGCGGACGACCCGGGCGCGGTGAGAGAGCTGCTGCGCGCAGAGGCGACCTGCACCGAGCCGCGCTGCACGGACGTGCGCCGCCGGGCGTTGGCCGCGCTGGTGGCCGAACATCTGGAGCGCCAGCACACCGAAGCGGCGCTGAAGGCTGCGCTCGCGGACCTGCAGCTGCACGCGCGGACGCTCGTCCCCGGCGCGCGGCCGTGGGCGTGGACGGAGCTCGCGGACCGGGCCTGCCGCGCGCATGACGCGGTGAGGGGAGAGGGTGCCTGCCGGGCCCTGGAGATGCGACAGACGGGCGGACACGCGTACTTCGACTTCTCCCAGGCGCCGGCGAAGTCGGTGGGCCTGTCCCCGGAGCAGGTGCGGCGGGTGAACGCGCACTACCGCGTCAGCCTGGAGGCGTGCCTCGCCGAGGAGGCGGCGCGGCTGCTGCCCCCCGCGGAGGCGAGCTACACGGTCCGCTGGGTGGTGCAGAACGACGGGCGGGTTTCGCAGATGAAGATGGACAGGCACGCCCTGCAGGACGCGCCCCTGGCGAGGTGCCTGCGGCAGCAGCTCTCGCTGTGGCGCTACCCGAAGTTTGGCGGGGAGCTCCAGCATGTGGAGCAGACGTTCGGCGTGCGGGCGGCGGTGAGGAGGCGGTAACGGGAGCTGCCGTCAGCGCCTGCGTGCGAGCGTCAGCGCGAAGTCCCCGGCGCGGTCGGTCCAGCGGGCCAAAGGATGCAGGCCGGCCGCTGAAAGCTCTGCGTCCACCTGCTCCGGCGAGAACTTGCAGCTCACCTCGGTGCGCAGCTCGTCCCCCGGCGCGAAGGAGACCTGGAGCTCCAACGCCGACAGCGTCACCACCTGCGCGCGCAAGGAGCGCAGCCGCATCTCAATCCACCGGTGCTCTTCGTCGAAGAACGCCCGGTGCGCGTACGCCGCCAGGTCGAAGTCCGCGCCCACCTCCCGGTTGAGCACCGAGAGCACGTTGAGGTTGAAGGCGGCGGTCACCCCCGCTGCGTCGTTGTAGGCCGCATGCAGCCGGGCGCGGTCCTTGAGCAGGTCCGTCCCCAACAAGAACGTGTCCTCCGGCCCCAGCCCCTGCCGGACCTCCTGGAGGAACCGCGCCCGCGCCTGCGGCTCGAGGTTGCCGATGGTCCCGCCGAGGAACACCAGCAGCCGCCGGCCTCCCGAAGGCAGCCGTCCGAGGTGCTGCTCGAAGTCCCCCACCACCGCGTGCACCGAGAGCCCCGGCCGGACCCGGGCGATGGCGTGGGCGCTGGTGGTCAACATCGCCTCGGCGACGTCGAAGGGGACGAACCGCTCCAGCGTCCCCACCGAGGTCAGCGCGTCCAGTAGCAGGTTCGTCTTCTCGGACGACCCGCTCCCCAGCTCCAGCAGGGTCTGCGCGCGGGTCAGCCGGGCGATGTCGCCCGCGTGCCGCCCGAGGATCTCCCGCTCGCGCCGCGTGGGGTAGTACTCGGGCAGCCGCGTAATCTCCTCGAAGAGCAGGGAGCCGCGCTCGTCGTAGAGCCACCGCGGCGACAGCTCCCTGGGGTTGGCCACGAGCCCCGCCCGCGCCTCCTTCAACAGCGCCGCCCGCGCCGCCTGCGCCTCCAGCGCCACCTCCACCGTCACCCGCTCCGAGGGAGCGCCCTCGGGCGGCGGCCGCAGAGAGATCATCTCGCTCCTTCACTGCCGGCGCCCAGGTCCGCTTCCCGGGCGCAGCGGAAGCCGGCGAAGATCTGCCGGCGAATGGGGAAGTCCCAATTTCGGAAGGTGGTCCGTGCCACCAGCGGGTGCGTGGCCCACGAGCCGCCGCGCAGCACCTTGTAGCCCCCGCCGAAGAAGGCCTCCGAGTACGCGCGATAGGGGAACGCGCGAAAGCCGGGGTAGGGCGCAAAGTCGCTCGCGGTCCACTCCCACACCTCTCCCAGCAGCTGCGCGCAGCCCACCGCGCTCGTCCCTTCGGGAAGGCTCCCCACGGGCGACGGGCGCCACAGGCCGCTGCAGAGGTTGGCGCGCGCGGGCGTCACGGGGTCATCTCCCCACGGGTAGCGCCGCTTGCCCTCGGGGGAAGAGGACGCGGCCTTCTCCCACTCCGCCTCGGTGGGCAGCCGCTTGCCCGCCCAGCGCGCGAAGGCGTCCGCCTCGTACCAGCAGACGTGCTGCACCGGCTCGTGGGCAGGGACCTCTTCGATGGCGTCGAACCGCCGCCGCACGAAGCCGCGTCCCTCGCGCCGCCAGAACAGGGGCGCGTCGATCCCTTCGCGTTGGGCGTGGGCAAAGCCTTCGGGGGACCACAGCTCGCGCCGCCGGTAGCCGCCGTCTTCGATGAAGGCCCTGAACTGGCCGCAGGTGACCGGGTGCCGGTCGATGAAGAACGCAGGGACGTCCACCACGTGGGCGGGGCGCTCGTTGTCGTAGGCCCACGCCTCGTCATCCGTCCCCATCACGAAGGGCCCCGCGGGAACGAACACCTCGGCCCCGGGCTCGACCGCCGCCGCAGCAGAGGGGACCGGCGCCTCCGGCGCCTCGGGCGGACGCCACGGCGGCGCCTCCATCAGCTGCAAGGTGGCGCAGAGCGTCTCGCAGTGCTGGTGCTCGTGGGAGGCCACCATCCCCCAGACGAACCCCGCGTGCCGCAGCGGGTCTTCCTTGAAGGTGCCGGCCCGGGCGAGGTGGGCGAGCACCTGCGCCCGCACCCGCGCCAGGTAGGCCCGGGCCTCGGTGCCGGTGAGCTTGGGCAACTCCCCGCGCGAAGCCCTCGGGTGCAAGGTCGCGTCGTAGGTCTCGTCCAGCACCTGCGAGGACAGCCGCCCACCCTCCACCGCGCCCAGGAGCCACCGCTCCTCGTAGTTGGCGATGTGCCCGAGGTCCCAGGCCAGAGGCGACATCAGCGGCGAGTGCTGCCGTCCCATCACCTCGTCCGAGAGCCCCTCCACCAGCCCGAGCGTGCGGCTGCGCGCCTCGTCCAGCGCGCCGGCCAGCGCCTCCCGGAGGGGCTCTCCATAAAGCGACCACGGCGGCTGCGTCGTCTTCGGGGCCACGGGCTCACCCTATGGGCACCGGGCCACATCCCGTCATCTCAAAGTGCCGCCTGCCCGCCGGGTGGAGGACGTTGCGGGGCGACCGGTGTGGGCCTACCGTCCACCCGTGTCCATTTCCATCGCGGTACATGGCGGCGCCGGGCCCCTTCGCCCGGGTGAAGACGGAGCTGCGCAGGTGGACGGGTGCCTGGCGGCGGCGCGGGTCGGCCACGCGGTGCTCCTGCGCGGCGGTTCGGCGCTGGACGCGGTGGAGGCCGCGGTGCGCGCGCTCGAGGATGACCCCCTGTTCAACGCGGGCACCGGCGCCTGCCTCAACGAGGCCGGCGAGGTGGAGCTGGACGCAGCGGTCATGGACGGGCAGTCCCTGCGCGCAGGCGGCGTCACCTGCGTGCGCACCCAGTCGAACCCGGTGACGCTCGCGCGGGCGGTGATGACGCACAGCCCCCATGTGCTGCTCTCGGGCGCCGGGGCGGAGGCCTTTGCCCGGAGGCTGGGGCTCCCCGAGGTCCCCAACGCGCGGCTGGTCACGCCCACCGCGCGCACCCGCTGGGAGGAGGCCCGGGCGAAGGCGGAGGGGCCGAAGGTGACCTCCGGGGGAACGGTGGGCGCGGTGGCGCACGACGCGGGCGGCCACGTCGCCTCGGCCACCTCCACGGGCGGCATGCTCCTCAAGTTGGCAGGGCGGGTCGGTGACTCGCCCATCCCCGGCGCGGGCGTCTATGCGGATGACCGGGGCGGCGCTGCGTCTGCCACCGGGCATGGGGAGGCCATCCTCCGGGCGGGCCTGTGCCGGGACGCGGTGGGACGGCTGGCGGGGGGCGCGAAGGTGCTGGCGGCGGCCCAGGAGGCGGTGGCGGCGCTCGGGCGCTTCGGCGGCGGCGGCGGGCTGATCCTGGTGGGGCGGGGCGGGGACATCGCGTGGGCGTTCGACACCGAGCGCATGGCCCGCGCCGCCATCCTTCCTGATGGAAGGCAGGCGGCCGGCTTCTCCCGCTGAACCCAGACAATGCGCGTATTGCGTTTCACGCCCGCCTGTGTCGAGATTCCGCGCATGGGGGATGAACAAGGACCGAAGGCGCTTCCGGTGGTGCTGGTGGTGGACTCCGACGAGTCCATCGCCGAGGCCTTCCGGGACGCGGCTGCGGGCATCGAAGTGGTCATCCAGTCCGCGAGCGATCCCTCCCGGGTCTGGAGCTTTCTGTGCCGGCAGGTCCCTGCGGCCATCTTCTCGGACCTGCGCGTGGCCGGGACGGACGGCCTGGCCCTGTTGGAGCAGGTGGGCACGCGCTTCCCGTCGCTGATGCGGGTGCTCTACACCGCGGAGGCGGCCCCGCCCCGCGGTGTCGACATCCCCGTGCTGGGGAAGCCTTGCACCAAAGACGCGCTCCGGGACCTGCTCGCGGCGGTGGCGCTGCTGGCAGGGGAGCGTGCCGGCAGCTTCGGCCCTGTCTGATAAAGCGTTGATTTGGAAGCGCTTCCCTCGGGGAGCGGATTCGACAGCGCCGGTGTCACGGGCTAGAAGCGCGCCATGCCCAAAGCACCAAACACAGACATGTCTGTTGAAAGCGCCTTCCGGAACCTCATCCGCGCGGAGATTGAGCAGCAGCTCCGCCCGCTGCAGGACGCGGTGAACCGGCTGGACGTCTTCGCGACGAACCTCGCGCCCCTGACCTCCTTCCTCGCGCCGTTCGCGCCCGCCCAGGCGGCGCCGGTGCGCAGGGGCCGCAAGCCCAACGCGGTCGTGGCTGCCTCGAACGGGGTGAAGAACGGCACGGCCTTGGCCACCGGCAAGGGTCGCCGCGGCCGCCCGCCGAAGAACGTGGTGGCGGCAGATGGCGCAGGCTGCGGCATCACCGGCTGCGCGCGCCCGCCCCGGAGCAAGGGCTACTGCGCGGCGCACTACCAGAAGCTGCGCACCCTGAGCCTGCGCAACGAGCGGCCGTCCGCGTGGGTGGACTTCCCGGCGCCCGGCTCGGTGGCGGACATCATCCTCCCCCGCGGTCGCGCGGCGGCGAAGGCGAAGGCCGCCCGCTAGTCCAGCGCCCGGTCGGCCGCGGCGGAACCCCGTCCGTCGCGGTTGCCCCCTGCAGCGTCTTGCGGCTTGATGCCGCGCTCCATGGCGCGGCGCGAGCTCGAAGACTCCATTCACCTGGACCTGCAGGGGGCGCTCACCTACGGCGACTACCTCCGCCTGGATGAGCTGCTCGCGGCACAGAAGCCGCTCTCGTCGCACCACGACGAGATGCTCTTCATCATCCAGCACCAGACCTCCGAACTGTGGATGAAGCTCCTGGTCCACGAGCTTCGCGCGGCGGTGAAGGCGGTGCAGGCGGACCGCCTGGAGGCCTCCTTCAAGATCTTCGCGCGGGTGGCGCAGATCCAAAGGATGCTCTTCGAGCAGTGGAGCGTGCTGGAGACGCTCACGCCCACCGAATACCTCGAGTTCCGGGACGCGCTCGGCAAGAGCTCGGGCTTCCAGTCCTGGCAGTACCGCGCCATCGAGTTCCTGCTCGGCAACAAGGACGAGCAGCTGCTGGGTCCGCACGCCCACCGGCCCGACCTGCACGCGGAGCTGGAGGCCATCTTGCGGGCGCCGTCCCTGTACGACGAGTTCCTCCGCCACCTGCACCGCAAGGGCCACCCGGTCCCAGACGACGTGGTGGAGCGGGACTTCTCGAAGCCCCTGCCGCGCAACCAGGCGGTGGTGGCGGTGTTCCGCGCCATCTACGAGGCCCCCGAGCGGCACTGGGACGCCTACGAGATGGCGGAGAAGCTGGTGGACGTGGAGGAGCGGTTCCAGCTCTGGCGCTTCCGCCACATGCTCACGGTGCAGCGGGTCATTGGCTTCAAGCAGGGGACGGGCGGCAGCTCCGGCGTGGGGTTTCTGCGCAAGGCGCTGGACCAGACGTTCTTCCCCGAGCTGTGGGACGTTCGTACCGAACTGAGGGCGCCACACCAGCGCTGACGACGTCGGCGGGGCCCTTACACTCCGGGCCATGGACGTCATCGTCGAGCAGGGACACATCCTGTGCTACCGCCTCTTCGACATCGCCGACGAGATTGACCTCTCCCGCGCCCAGAGCACGCTGAGCGTGGCGCAGTCGCGGCGGATGAAGCTGTCGCGCGCGGGCTCGGAGTACCTGCAGCTGCCGGACCCGCCCCTGACGGTGACCCTGGGCAAGCGGCCCTTGAAGCTGACGGGCGGAGAGGTGCAGGTGGAGGCCGTGGCCCGCGTCTTCGCGCACGGCGCGGTGTCGGTCATCCTCCATGTGCCCATTGAAGCGGGGACGTCCCTGCACGGGCTCATCCCGCTCGCGGACGAGCTCTTCGACTCCCCGGCGGTGGACGCGTTGTCTCTGACCCTGGTGAGCCAGCTCCGGGTAGACCTCAAGCCCATCGGCATCACCGGCAACATGTGGGAGCAGAGCGAGAGCTACACCGTCATCTTCGCCCAGCGTTTGCGCGGGGACCCGCTGGCGAAGGACGTGCTGGCATCCGCGGACCTCGGGCGGCTGCTGCTCGGGGAGCGCGAGCCGGAGGCCCTCTCCGCGCAGGAGCAGGCGGAGGTGGTGAAGGCGTCCTTCAGCTACACGCAGCGGGATTTGGCGGTCATCGACTGGAACGGGGCCTTCGTCTACGAGCCGTCAGGCAGCATGGACGTGCCGGACGTCCTGGAGATCTGCAACGCCCAGTTGCTGGAGTTGCGGTTCTACGACGACCTGCTCGACCGCAACATCAAGGACGTCTACGCCGGGCTGGAGGCTCCGGCCCCCACCTGGCGAAGGCTCCTGGCCAGCCCGTACCGAAGGCTCGCCCGGAAGGTGATGCAGCGGCTCCTGGAGTTCAACGAGTTCATCGAGCGGGTGGAGAACTCGCTGAAGATCATTGGGGATTTCTATCTGGCGAGGGTCTACGAGGGCGCGGTGTTGCGGCTCCGCATCCGCCAGTGGCAGGCGAGCGTGACGAGGAAGCAGGACATGTTGGGGAAGGTCTACAGCCTGCTCAAGAGCGAGGTGGACACCGACCGCGGGCACCTCCTGGAGCTGGCGATCGTGCTGCTCATCGTCTTCGACATCGTGCGCACCCTGATTTGACAATTCACCACTGCATCCGGTCGACTTGCGTGGGTTTCAGGTGGTTTCACGCAACACGGCGCGGGGGTGCACGTGACGTATCAGGGCTACGCGGAGCGGGATCTGGTCAAGAACCGCTCGTCGTTGTTGATCTTCGGCGCCACCGAGCCTGAACGGCGCACCTGGGCCGAAGCCGCCGCGGCGCACTTCCCAGAGGAAGGCCCCCTGAGAGTCCCCACCGGAGACGCGGAGCTGATGGCCGCGCTCGGCACTGGCAAGGGCGTCCTCTATGTCCCCGACGCGAGCGTCCTGGGGAACGCGGCGCAGACGGAGCTGGTGCGAGCGCTGCGCGAACGGGAGGAGCGGCCCAAGCTGGTGCTGGGCGTCTCGGTTGCGCCACAGAACCTGCGTGACTCGGGACGGCTGCGGCCGGACCTCCTGTACTCGCTGCAGATGGCGCAGGTGAACCTCGACACCATCCCGGTGAGCAAGCGCGCGAAGCCGCCGAAGGTCACTGGGCGCAGCGCGAGGCAGACGTCAGCGCCGAGTGCGGCCACCGGCTCCACACCTGCCCGCACGGCTCCTCGTCGCGCCGCTCCCCCGCGCCCGGCGCAGAAGGCCGGTGCGTCACGCCGCGCCCCCGCCAAACCTGCCAAGCCGTCCCGCCCCGCCCGGCCTGCGGCGAGGAAGGCCGCGCCGCCCGCGAAGAAGACCGCCGCACGCAAGGCGCCCCGGAAGACGGCGCCGGCGGCACGCAAGCCCCAGCGCAAGGCCCAGGCTTCGCGCAAGCCCGCCACCCGGCGGCGGTAGCGGGCTCGGTCGGTTCTGGGCTCGTTGGTCGGGGCCGGGCGGCCCACATCTCCCGCGACCGCGCGCGTGACACCTCTGGCTTGTCGGTGGCAGTGCCGCGCTCGTTCGGCCTGCGCGGTCGGAGTTTCCGTGAACGCCGAGGGGTGGCCCCGGTCCCCGCCCCCGGCTGTGTTCGTCCGGTCCGGTCCGGCCACCTCGTCCGCGACCGCCGCGCGGGATGCCTCTGGGTGCCGGTGGCGGTTGGCGCGCTCGTTCGGCCTGCGCGGTCGGAGCTCCCGAGAACGCCGAGGGGTGGCCCGAGTCCCCGCCCCCGGCGGGTTCGTCCGGTTCGGTCCGGCCACCTCGTCCGTGACCCTCAGGAGATACCGCTGCGCTCGGCGGCGCACCCTTCCTCGGCCCCGGAGTCGTGCTCGGTCCTCGGGAACGGACGTGCGGTCGGGTCCGGCGCTGGCGCTCGTGGACCTGACCTCTGGGCGGTTCGGGGGCGAACCTGTGGCCACGAGGGCGAACGCAGCCGCTCGAGTCGGGCTTGATGGGGTGCAGGCGTGGTGGCTGACCACGCGCCTGCTCGCACCGTGGCTGGGGTGGGCGCTCAGGACCCTCTCCTTCAGATGGCAACGCCGGCGCGCCCCGCGACTGTGGCGGTCGTCCACGCCGGCTCGACCCTCGCTGGCTGCTCCTCAGGGCGGCTCGCCGGCTCGCGGGCTTGTCGTCCATCGCGTCCGCTGTCGCCATCACCAGGCGCGATTGCGGGGCGCGGCTGGCGGTTGCAGCGTCGGGAAGCCGGACTCGTCGGGAGCCCTGCGCCTTCCGAAGAGCAAGCTGCTGCTGGTCGCCGACTCAGGCCCGATTAGCGGGTTGGGTCGACTGTCGCTGCGATCATGAACCCGCCGGTCCCGAGCGAATCGTCCACCCGCGCCCCCGTCCTCGCCGGAGGCGCCGATCACCCCCGCCCGGCCGCGCGCCGCGACGCGTGAGCCGACCCAGGATTGCCAGGTGGCCACTTTGCTGCCGCTGCGGCAGCGCCAACCCATAGGACGCCGAGTCATCTTCCGCCCGCGCCCCAGGTCCTCGTTCCTGGAGCCGCCACCCCCCCTCCCGGTCGAGCGCTCCGCTGCGAGTCGGCTGTGGTGGATTTTCCGCCACAAGCCACGAGGACCGCCCCCACGGAGGAGGGTGACCGGGTCGGGCGGACGGCCCTTCCGATCGCAGGACTACGACCACCGGTTCCGCGTAGGGACCTCGAAGAGGCGTGGCACTTCCAGCCGGCGCCGCGCTGGCCTCGCGACCCTGACGAACGTCGAGGCGGCGGCCTCGCGTTGGAGGGTGCGCCCCTACGCCGGGCCGCGGCGAGAGCGCGTGGCCTCGTTGGCTCCGAGAGAACGCCGGCCCACGCGGCGCCAGGGAGGCGCGGAACGGGCGGGGAAGTTCCTTCGCACAGGTTACTCAGACGCAGCGGGGCCGGCCGCCTCGGCCCGGAGGATGAGCGCGGCGCCGATGACCTCGCGTGCACGTGGCCGCGGGTCCGCGGCTGCCCCGCTTCCCGAAGTGCCTACTTGCGCTGGCCCTTCTTCGGCTTGAAGTCGGTCACGTTCTGCCGGACGGCCTTCGCCGCGACCTTGCCGGGCAAAGTCTTGCCGCCCGTGGTGCGGATGGTCTTCGGCATCTTCCGCTTCGCCTTCGAAGCGGGCGCGGCCGGCTGGCTCACCTTCTTGAGCTCCGCCTTTGCCAGGTTCACATCGAGGCTCTTCGCCGCACCCTTCACCGCCCGCTTCGCCACGCGCGTGGCCCGGCTCTTCTCCGCGAGCCCATCGAGGGTCCGCAAGGTCTTCGCGGCGCGCTTCTGGGCCAGCTGCGCCAGCTTCGTCCCGCGCGCCTTGCCCACCAGCTTCTTTACGGTCTTGGTCGCTTTCATGCGGGCAAACCTAGGCACCGCCCTCACGCGAGGCGGCACTGCCCCCACCTGGCAGGCCGTTGACCGTCCAGGCGAGCACGGGTCACTCGCCGGACCTCGGCCTCACTCGCAAAGCTGCGCGCGCTCGCTGCAGAAGGACCCGTTGCAGGTCTCTTCGGCGCGGCACGTGTACGGCAACTCCGAGCACTGGCCCTTGCAGCTGTATTCGCAGACCTTGTCCGCGTTGCAGACCCATTCACCGGAACACCGCGCCAGCACCTCCGTCTGCGCGCAGTCACAGGTGCTCTCGCAGGCCTGCGCTCCGTCCCCGCATCCCACCAGGCCGACGACGAGCAAAGACCCCGCGGCGACGAACATCCGGAGCCACCGGCTCACAACGCCCCCACGTCCCGCCAGAGCTTCTCGAGCGCCTCGGGGTCATCCGACGCGTAGTAGCCGCGAATCTGCAGCGAGCGGTCCACCAGCACGAAGTGGGTGCCGTGGAAGATGCTGTTCAAGTCGTCCGCCGGCCCCTCTCGCCCGAGCATCACCTTCATCCCGCCCACCACGGTCTGCTTGATGATCTCCTCGTCCCCGGTGAGGAAGGTCCACAACGACGCGTCTGCCCCATGCATCGTCGCGTACTCGGTGAGCACCGCCGGCGTGTCGTAGTCCGGATCCACCGAGAACGAGACGAGGTGCACGCCCTCCCGCTTGCGCGCGCGCTCCTGGAAGCTCGCCATCTTCCGGGTGAACGGCGGGCAGATGGTGGGGCAGCGGGTGAAGATGAAGTTCGCCACCCAGACCTTCCCGCGCAACTGCTCGCTGCCGAATGGCGCGCCGTCCTGCCCCGTCAGCGAAAACGCGGGGAGCGAGCCGAGCACCGGCGGCGGCGTCCCCTTGCCGAAGAACGTCCGGCCCGCGGGAACCGCGATGACCGCGAGGAGCAGCACCACCCAGAACGCAGGCGAGATGAGCACCCGCGCGAGCAACGGCGGCGGGGACCGAGACGCGCCAGCGCCAGCCTGCGGTTCAGATGAACGCTGCGCGGTCGAGACGAGCTCGGGAGAGGGAGGGGCGTGGGGCTCGGACATCGGCCGGGGTGCTAGCGCCGGGCGGAGCACCCGTCAACGCCGGCCGCGCCCGGCCGCTCGTCGTCCGGGCT
This sequence comes from uncultured Myxococcaceae bacterium, assembly GCA_964596895.1. Taxonomy (GTDB): domain Bacteria; phylum Myxococcota; class Myxococcia; order Myxococcales; family Myxococcaceae; genus JAFAFL01. The sequence goes on along the minus strand of CAZQVZ010000053.1, from coordinate 3,450 downwards.
TTACGTGGACCCAGAGGGGACCGATGGTCCGCCCGTGGGACACGTGGTGACGCTGCGCCGCGACAAGGCGCCGGGTGAGCGCGGGATGAAGGTCCTGCTGTACGTGGGCCTCGCCGCGTGGGGGATGTTGTTCCTCTCCCTGGCGCTCGCCCAGGCCTTCCTGCGCGGTCAGGCGCCCTCCTGGCCTCCGGACGGCGCGCCACCCCTCTGGACCGGACGGGAGGCCCAGGCGGGCGCCCTCTTCGCGCTGGCGGCGGGCCTCCTGTGGGGCGCGTGGCGCACCCTGCACCGCGGCGGCTCCCGCCCTCTGGCCGCCCTTCTGTGGGCGCTGGGTGGCGCGGCGGCGCTCGCGGGCGCGGGCCTGGAGGTGTGGGTGATGTCGGCGGCCCGCGCCACCCGGCTCAAGGACGAGATGGGCTTTGGCAGCACCCACCGGAGCTTCCTGCTCCTGCACGCAGGCCACGTGCTCCTCGCAGCCCCGGGCTTCGTCACCGTGTTCGTGCGGACCCTGAAGCGCCGCTACCTCGCCGGCGGCTACAGCGGGCCCTGGGCCTGGTCCCTGTACCTGACCTTCTCCGCGACCACCTGGGCGCTGATGTTCGCCCTCGTGCACCTGGGAGCCCGCTGAAGCTCCGGGCAGCCCCCCCGCAGGACGGTTGGCTCGCACCGGAGATTGATGCCGGTCACGCCGGGCGTTATGACGCCGCGCGTGAAGACGTGGCAGCGCTACCAGTCGGGGCGGATGTTCGAGAGCGCCTTTCTCGAGGCCGCATCGCGGGTGCATCCCTCGGTGCCGTTCGTGTTCTACATCCCCCTGGTCGTGGGCCTTCTGGGCTGGGGGCTGTGGACGGGGGTGACCTCCGCCTTGTGGTCCGCGGTGTTCCTCCCACTGGGTTGGGTCACCTGGCAGTTCATGGAGTACCTCATCCACCGCCACTTCTTTCACTGGGAGGGCTCGAGCCCCTTCACCCGGCGGCTGCACGACATCACCCACGGCTACCACCACAAGTACCCGGATGACGGCGCCCGGCTGGTGATGCCCCTGGGCGCCAGCATCCCGCTGGCCCTCCTCATCGCGGGGCTCTTGTGGCTCGTGGGCGCACCCTGGGCCACCGTCCCGTTCTTCTGCGGCATTGTGGGCGGGTACCTCTGGTACGACTTCCTTCACTACTCGGTGCACCACCACAAGCCGCGCACCGCGTGGGGCAAGGCGCTCCGGGCCCACCACATGGCCCACCACTTCGCCTGCCCGGACCAGAACTTCGGCATCAGCCACAGATGGATTGACCGGCTTTTGAGAACGCAGAAGCGCAGGCAGACTTGAGGGCGTGTTCGCCCCCGTCCTCCTCAGCCTGCTGAGCGCAGCACCTTCACCCCCACCTGAAGCGCCGTTCCTCGCGCACCCGCCGCCCTCGGTGCGGCTCGTCCAGTCGTCGCCGGACGGGGGCGGGGAGGGGAGGAGGTGGGACCGGTGGCCGCGCACCGCTGACGAAGTCTCCCTCCGGGTTACCCTGAAGGACGCGCCGGTCACGCCCCTCACCGCCTTCGGGGCCTCGGTGCTCACCAGCCTCACCGGCTTCGCCTCGCTCATCGGCCTTCTGGCCGTCTCGCCCGAAACCGCGACCCACCCGCGCCTGGCCGCCTCGCTGCTCCTCTTGAGCGTGGGCCCGAGCGTGGGGGACCTGCTCGCTCACGACGCGAAGGGGTTCCTGCTCGGCGCAGGTGGCAGGACCGCGCTGGCCGCCGCGTCCTATGGGGTCGTGATGGCCATCGCGACGGCCTCTGGCGACAGCGCGGTGCTGCTCATCGTCCCCGGCATCCTCTTCGTCACCATGGCCGCCATCGTCTGGACGGGGTGGGGGGCGGCGGACCTGGTGCGCTCGTACTTCGCGCCGCAGCGGTGGGTGACGCGCCAGAACGCCCTGCGCCCCCACCCGCCGGCCGCGGCCGTCCCAGGTCAACCGGGCGTCTTCAGGATGTAGCGATGCGCGCAACCCCCTCCCGCCTGCTCCTCTCTCTGCTCCTCCTCGCCGCGTCCCCGGCCTTCGCCGCCGGCGCCGAAGGAGCGCCGCCGCTCACGCCCCCGCCTCCCCCGCCTGAAGTCGAGGCGCCGCCTGCCGACGTCCAAGTGCCCTCGACTCCCGAGCGCGCCGCCGAGCCGACCCGCCCGGCGCCTCGTCGTGCGCCCCCGTCTGTCGACACCTCCGAGCGCCGGGCCGGCCTTCTGGGGGTGGACTCCGCCCAGGTCACCCGGTGGTTTCAGACCAGGCCCATCCGCGTGGACGAAGGCTGGCTCGCGCACGCCCCCACCTCTCCTCAGGTGGCGATGTGGTCCTCCATTGGCACCACCTTCACGGGGATGGCGATTCTGACCGGCGTCGTCATCAACACCGCGCTCACCTTCCGGCCGCGGATGGGCATCTTCTGGGGCGCGTTCGCGGTGAGCTTCCTGATGATCAACTTCGGCCCCAACGTGGGCGATCTGCTCAACGGGGACGTGAAGATGTTCGTCCTGCTGGGCCTGGCGCGGACGCTGCTCACCGCGGTCTCCGCCATCGTGCCCTACGGCATCTTCGGCTGGGTGGCCATGATCTCCCTCTCCGCCATCGGCTCGCGCAACGCGCCGGCGCGCTGGGTGGAGCGCAACCACCCCGAGGCCTTCGCGGCCCCGCCACCACCGCGCGGCTTCTAGCCCCAGACGCAAGAACGCCCCGCGCTTCACGAGGAAGGGCGGGGCGTCTGGTACGGCGACCGCTGAGGCTGAGCGGGGACTACTTCGCCGTGGGGACGAAGATGTCGTTGAACTCGGTGATGGCGCGGTGGATCTGCTCCTTGATGTCCGCGGTCAGCTCCCGCTTCTCACGGATGGTCTTCGGCAGGTCCGGGTACTTCGCGTCCACGTAGGCGATGAACTCGTTCGCCCAGCGGGGGACGTCCTTGGCCGGCACCTCGCGCAGCCAGCCGCGCTTCTTCGGGTCGTCCTTGTTGGTGCCGGCGTAGATCTGCAGCACCTGCTTCTCGACCGGCAGGGGCGCGTACTGGCCCTGCTTGAGCAGCTCCACCTGCCGCTCGCCGCGGGCCAGGGTCTCCTGGGTGGACTTGTCGAGGTCGGACCCGAACTGGGCAAACGCCGCCAGCTCCCGGTACTGCGCCAATTCCAGCTTCATGGAGCCTGCGACCTGCTTCATGGCCTTGATCTGCGCCGCCGAGCCCACGCGCGACACCGAGAGGCCGACGTTGATGGCGGGCCGGACGCCGGCGAAGAACAGGTCCGTCTCGAGGAAGATCTGCCCGTCGGTGATGCTGATGACGTTGGTGGGGATGTACGCCGACAGGTCACCGGCCTGGGTTTCGATGATGGGGAGCGCGGTCAACGAACCTGCGCCCTCTTCGTCGGACAGCTTGGCCGCGCGCTCCAGCAGGCGGGAGTGCAGGTAGAACACGTCACCG